>DVKV01000095.1 GCA_018715835.1 Candidatus Faecousia intestinavium
GAAGGGGGTTTTCGACAGCCTTGGCAGCAGGTATTTTGCATGAATTGGGGGATTGCAACCCAAGGAAAACTGTGGTAAAATACCACCAGTCAAACAAACGCAGATTGTCACGGTTTAATTGGAATGGGGAAATCCCAACGGTACCAAGCCGCCGTAGACGGACACATATGTCCCCGGACATCATTGGAGCCATCCGAGAAGATGCCGGAAGAAGGACGTCCGGAGTCGGAATACAGACCCTGACAAATCCCGCTGAACTCTTGGGGACGGTTCGGCGGGGTGCTTTGCGTACCCGAAAAGTCCCCGCTGGGGGCTTTTTTCTTTGCCCGGAAAGGAGCGGCAGTTATGCGGCGCAGCCAGGTCTGCCTTTCAACCATCGATTCCAATGCCGGGACGCTGGCCTTGACCTACGGATTGAATCTGGAAATCGCAGAGTTTTGTACCGCCTGGAATCTGGAGGAACACTTTCCGGAGACGGATGCCCAGGTGCGCAGAACCCTGGAGGGACTGTCCGCCCCGGTGCTCCACGGGCCATTCAATGAGCTGTTTCCCTGCGCCATTGACCTTCGGGCCCGGGAACTGGCCCGGCTGCGCTATCGCCAGGCCATCCAGGCGGCCGGTTGGTACGGGGCAAACCGGGTGGTGATCCACGGGGGATTTGTTCCCCACGTGTACCACGATGTTTGGTTTGTGGAGCAGTCGGTGGACTTCTGGAAGGATTTTATTTCGGAAGTACCGGAAAACATGACAATCTGCCTGGAAAACGTGCTGGAAAATCGGCCGGAATTGCTGCTGGACATTGTCCGGCAGGTAAACGACCCCCGGCTGGGCCTGTGCCTGGATGTGGGGCACGCCAATGTCTATTCCGGTACGCCGGTGATCCAGTGGCTGGAACAGTGCGCTTCGCACATCCGCCACTTTCACATACACAACAATTACGGTGACGCAGACGACCATCGGAGCCTGCCGGAGGGAAATCTTCCCATGGCGGAGCTGCTTTCCCGGGTGGAAGATCTGTGTCCCGGCGCAACCTGCACCCTGGAGCTGCCGGAGGCGGAAACGTCTATCCTCTGGCTGCTGGAAAATCGGATTCTGGAGGAATGAACATGGAAGCGGAACTGAAACAACTGCTCAGCAAAATTACCCCTCTGGACCAGGCCGCCATGGCGAAAGCCAGAGAACGGCAGGCCCAACTGGCCAAGCCCCCCGGAAGCCTGGGACGGCTGGAGGATTTGTCCGTCCAATTGGCGGGCATCACCGGGAAAATGCCCATCACTGTGGCCCGGAAGCATCTGCTGGTGTTTGCCGGAGACAACGGCGTGGTGGAAGAGGGCGTGTCCAGCTCTCCCCAGTCGGTGACGCTGATGCAGACCATCAACCTGACCCATGCCAAAACCGGTGCGGCGGTGCTGGCCAAGCACTTCGGCTGCGGCATTACCGTGTGTGATGTGGGCGTCAATGCCAACATCCGGGAGCCGCTGGTGCTGAACCGGAAGATTGCCTACGGCACCCAGAATATGACCAAAGGCCCCGCCATGACCCGGGAACAGGCACTGCAGGCCATCCTCACCGGCGCAAAGCTGGCCATGGAAACCCAGGCCGATGTGCTGGGCATCGGAGAAATGGGCATCGGCAACACCACAACCTCCTCCGCCATTGAGGCGGTGCTGCTGGATGCGGATGTGGAGACGGTTACCGGACGGGGCGGCGGCGTTACCGAGGAGGGCTTCCGGAAGAAAAAGGACGCCATCCGCAAGGCCATTGCCCTGAACCAGCCGGATAAAAACGACGTGGTGGACGTGCTGGCCAAGGTGGGCGGCTTCGACGTGGCGGCCATGTGCGGCGGTTTCCTGGGAGCGGCGGCATCCCGGCGGCCGGTGGTCATCGACGGGTACATCTCCGCCGTGGCGGCGCTGTGCGCTTGCCGGCTGTGTCCCACTGCCCGGGACTACCTGGTGCCCAGCCACGCCTCCTTTGAAATCGGCTACAAGCTGGCCATGGAGGCCATGAACCTGGAACCCATGTTCCTGCTGGGAATGCGGCTGGGCGAGGGCAGCGGCTGTCCCATTGCCTTCCAGGTGCTGGAGGCCGCCTGCGCCATTCTCAACGATATGGCCACCTTTGACCAGGCAGGCATTGACGACAGCTACCTGGAGGAAATCCGCAAAGGCGACAAATTCACCGTGGAGGCCAAGGCATGACCTTTCTGATTTCCGGGGGCGCCAAGAACGGCAAGTCCGGCATGGCCCAGGATCTGGCGGTGGAACTGGCCGCAGGCGGCATTCACTATTACCTGGCCACCATGATTCCCGTGGACGAGGAAGACCGGGAGCGGATTCGCCGCCATGTGGCAGACCGGGCGGGAATGGGCTTTGAGACCATCGAGTGCGGGCGGGACTTTGCCGCCAGCCTGGAGGGGGTGGATTTGGACGCCACCTTCCTGCTGGATAGTGTTACTGCCCAGCTGATGAATGTGTTGTTTGACCCGGAAAAGAATTACGCCCTGGATATCCCGGCGGCGGAGCGGTGTGCCGATCAGCTGGAGGATTTTGCCCGGAAGGCGGGAAATGTGGTGTTTGTCAGCGACAACATTTCCTCCGATGCCATGCGCTATGACGAGAGTACCGAAACCTACCGGCGGCTGCTGGCTCAGATTGACCGCCGGTTGGCCCGGGTCTGCGACGTGGTTGCAGAGGTCAACGCCGGACAGGTGACGGTATACAAGGGAGCGTGGAGACCATGAAACTGTATTTTCAGGCATTTGTCATGTGCCAGAGTATGTTCTGTGCCTTCCCCTGGCCCTGGCCGGTGTGGGAAGAAAAGGCAAGGGAGAAAATGCTGCCCTTCCTGCCCCTGGTGGGGCTGGAAATCGGTGTGGTGTGGGCGATTCTGGCCTGGCTGGTCAGTGCGCTGCATCTGCCCGGGCTGATGGCGGCTCTGGTGGTGGCGGCCTATCCCTATTTTGCCACCGGCTTTATCCACCTGGACGGATTCATGGACGTCACTGATGCGGTGAAGTCCTGCCGGAGCCTGGAACGCCGGAGGGAAATTCTGAAGGACTCCCACGTGGGCTCCTTTGCGGTCATCGGTCTGGCGCTGCTGCTGCTGGCCCAGTTCGCATCGGCAGCCTCCCTGCCGGACAGAAACCATACCGTGTTTCTTCTGCTGCTGCCCATGGTGAGCCGGTGCGGCTCCCTGCTGGCGGTGACGGCTCTGCCCCCCATGAACACCAGCCAGTACGCCGGGCAGAATCTGCCCGGGTCCCACATTGCGGCAGGAATCGGCCTGCTGGGCGTTGCGCTGTGCGCAGGCTTCCGGGCCGGGGTCCCCACCGGCCTGGGTCTGGTGGGCTGCGCTCTGGGCTATGCGCTAGCCCTGCGGTGGGCTTACCGGTCTTTGGAAGGAATGAACGGGGACATTGCAGGCTACGCCCTGACCATGGGAGAATTGGTCGGGCTGGCGGTGTACGCTCTGCTGTAAGGAGGAAACATGATTCTGATTATCGGAGGGGCCTACCAGGGAAAACTGGACTATGCCAAATCCGCCCTGGGGGTGACGCCGGAGCAGGTATTTGCCTGCACCGGCCGGGAGATTGACTTTTCCAAACGCTGCATTTACCGCCTGGAGGAATACAGCCTGGCCTGTGTCCGGGCCGGTGTGGAGCCGGCGGAAGAGATGAAGACGTTCCGGGAGCAGTGGAAGGACAGCGTCCTGATCTGCCAGGACATTTCCTCCGGGGTGGTGCCCATGGAGGCGCAGCTGCGCCAGTGGCGCAACGCCAACGGACGGTTGTGCCAGTATCTGGCGGGTCAGGCGGACCAGGTCATCCGGGTTTTCTGCGGATTGGAGCAGCGGCTGAAATGAGCATCTATCTGATCCGCCACGGAAAAACCCGGGCCAATGAAGAACACCGCTACTGCGGCAGCACTGATTTGCCGCTTTCAGACGCCGGACGAAAGGAACTGAATGCCCTGTCCTACCGGCTGCCGGAGGGCCTGCGTTTCGTTACCAGCGGGATGCTGCGGACGGAGCAGACGCTGCAGGCTTTGTTTGGCGATGTACCCCATTCCCAGGACCCCCGGTTCCGGGAGGTGGACTTCGGGGATTTTGAAATGGGCACCTATGAGGACCTGAAAGACACCCCGGCCTACCAGGCCTGGCTCACCGGGGACAACGAGCGGAACGTCCCGCCCCACGGCGAGAGTGGGGAACAGATGACCCGGCGGGTGCTGGAGGCATTTGACCAGCTGCCGGATAACACGGTGCTGATTACCCACGGCGGGGTGATTGCCGCCATTCTGGCCAGCCGTTTTCCCGGGGAGGGAAAGAACCGCTACCAGTGGCAGCCCAAGCCCGGCCACGGTTATGTCCTCACGGAAAAGAGCTACGCCCCTATCCCGGAGCAGAACTGACACTTGCATAATTTCCCCTTTTTCGGTAAAATGGGAGCAGCAAGGGACAGTTCCCGGGGCAATACGTAAAAAACGCAGAGCCCAGGATGGGTTCTGCGTTTTTTGGAGGAAATCATGGAATTATCGGAATTTTTTCGGGCCAATCCCCAGGCGGCTATCGCCTTTTCCGGCGGGGTGGACTCGGCTTACCTGCTGTGGGCGGGGATTCAGGCCGGGGCACGGGTGAAGGCCTATTATGTAAAAACCCAGTTCCAGCCGGCCTTTGAGCTGGCCGACGCCCAAAGGCTTGCCCGGGAACTGGGGGCGGAGCTGGAAATCCTGCCGGTGGACATCCTCTGCCGGAAGGAGGTCACCGCCAATCCCGCCGACCGGTGCTATTACTGCAAGCGGGCCCTGTTTGAAGCCCTGGTGTCCGCAGCAAGGAAGGACAGCTTTTTCCTGGTGCTGGACGGCACCAATGCTTCCGATGATCTGAGTGACCGTCCCGGCGTTCGGGCGCTGCGGGAGCTGGAAGTCCGATCTCCGCTGCGGGAGTGCGGCCTGACCAAAGAGGAAATCCGCAGACGGTCCAAAGAAGCGGGCCTTTTCACCTGGGACAAGCCCGCTTATGCCTGTCTCGCCACCCGGATTCCCACGGGAGAAGAAATCACCCGGGAGAAGCTGGAAAAAACCGAACAGGCGGAACAATACCTGATGAATCTGGGGTTCCGGGATTTCCGGGTGCGGTTGGACGGGGGGCGGGCAAAACTGCAGCTTTCCGCTTCTGATCTGCCCCTGGTGATGGAGCATCGGGAGGAAATTGTCCATACCCTGAGAAAGTCTTATGACGGCGTTTTGCTGGATTTGGAGGTGCGCCATGCATTCTGACACGAAAAAACTGCTGGAATCGGTTCAGCGAGGGGAGACCTCGGTGGACGAGGCCCTGCTGCAGCTGAAGCTGTCCCCCTTTGAGGACATCGGCTACGCCAAGGTGGATCTGCACCGGAAGCTTCGCCAGGGGACGGCGGAGGTGATCTACGGCGCGGGGAAGACCCCGGAGCAGATTGCCGGGATTGTGGCCGCCATGCAGAAAAACGGCCAGAACCGGATTCTCATCACCCGTCTCTCCCCGGAGTCTGCGGAAGAAGTGTCCCGGACGGTGGATCTGGATTACCGCCCCATTCCCCGGCTGGGCATTGTGGGAGGCTTTCCGGAGCCGGACGGACTGGGCAAGGTGGTCATCGCCACCGGCGGCACCAGCGACATCCCCGTGGCGGAGGAAGCGGCCCTGACGGCGGAAATCCTGGGCAGCCAGGTGGTGCGGCTGTATGATGTGGGGGTTGCCGGGGTACACCGGCTGCTGGCCCACATGGAGCTGCTGATGGACGCCAGCGTGATCATCGCTATCGCGGGGATGGAAGGCGCCCTTGCCAGTGTGGTGGGGGGCCTGGCGGACTGCCCGGTGATTGCGGTGCCCACCAGTGTGGGCTATGGGGCATCCTTCGGGGGCGTCAGCGCCCTGCTGAGCATGCTCAACTCCTGCTCCAGCGGGGTCAGCGTGGTGAACATCGACAATGGATTCGGGGCCGGATTCCTGGCCAACCGGATTAACCATATGGAGGCAAAGAAATGAAAACCCTGTACATCGACTGCGGCATGGGGGCTGCCGGAGATATGCTTTCCGCGGCGCTGCTGGAGCTGCTGCCCGACCCGGAGAGGTTTGTGGAGCGGCTGAACAGCCTGGGCATTCCCGGCGTTCATGTGACCCGGGAAAAGGCGGTGAAGTGCGGCATTACCGGCACCCATCTGCGGGTGGAGATCCACGGCCAGGAGGAAGGGGAGGGAGCACACCACCATCCCCACCATCACAGCCACAGCGGCATGGAGGAGATTGAGCATCTGGTGGGAAAGCTGCCCATTCCCACCATGGTGAAGCTGGATGTGCTGGCGGTTTACCGGCTGGTTGCCCAGGCGGAGAGCAAAGTCCACGGAGTGCCGGTTTCCCAGGTGCATTTCCATGAGGTGGGGGCCATGGATGCGGTGGCGGACATCACGGCGGTATGCCTGCTGCTGCGGGAACTTGACCCGGACCGGATTGTGGCGTCAGCGGTTCACGTGGGCAGCGGCACGGTGCGCTGCGCCCACGGCATTCTGCCGGTGCCCGCTCCCGCCACTGCTGACCTGCTCCGGGGAATCCCCATCTACAGCGGGGAAATTTCCGGGGAACTGTGTACCCCCACCGGGGCGGCGCTGCTGAAGCATTTTGCCACGGAGTTCGGCCCCATGCCCCCCATGGAGGTGGATGCCATTGGCTACGGCATGGGAAAGAAGGACTTCCCCCGGGCCAACTGCGTCCGGGTGCTGCTGGGGAAGACTTCGGACCGGGAAGACCGGATTGTGAAGCTGGAGTGCAATGTGGACGACATGACCGGGGAGGCTCTGGGCTTTGCCCTGGAACGGCTGATGGAACTGGGGGCGCTGGATGTGTTCACCATCCCCATCGGCATGAAAAAATCCCGGCCCGGAACATTGCTGTGTGTGCTGTGCCGGGCGGAGGACAAGGACCGGATGATGGCGGCGCTGTTCCGCCACACCACCACCCTGGGAGTCCGTGAACAGGACTGCCGCCGAAGCGTCCTGCAGCGCCGGGTGGAGACGGTGGGCTCTCCCTACGGCCCGGTGCGGAAAAAGGTCAGCACCGGCTACGGGGTGCGCCGGGAGAAGTATGAGAACGCCGACCTGGTGACGATTGCCCGGGAACAGGATATGAGCCTGGAGGAAATCCTGGAAAATCTGAGAAAGCAATGAAAAAATCCGGATTCTGAATAGAATCCGGATTTTTTATGGCAATTTACGTCCGCTTTCCCAGGAAGATGGCCACCAGGGAGCTGACCAGCAGCAGATAGGGATAGAACAGATACCCCATAATGTCGAACGCCGACAGGGTGTATCCCATCTCTGCCGTGGCGGAGATGGCTACCAGCATCTGGGCGCCGTAGGGGATGATCCCCTGGAAAATGCAGGAGAAGGTGTCCAGAAGGCAGGCGGTGCGCTGGGGAGAGATGCCGTAGTCCTTGCTCATTTCCTTGGCAATGGGGTTGGCCATGACAATGGCCACGGTGTTGTTGGCGGTGGCGATGTCCATGGCCCCCACCAGCAGCCCCATGCCCAGCTGGCCGCCTTTGCTGCCCCAGAAACAGGTCTGAATGGCATTGAGCAGGGCATCAAATCCGCCGTAAACCCGGATCAGGGCACACATGGCCGCCACCAGAATGGCCACCATGCTGGTTTCAAACATACCGGCAGCGCCGGTGCCCATGCTGGCAAGCAATTCCGTGGCGGCGGTCTGGCCGGTGAGCAGCATAATGGCTGCGCCGGACACAATGCCCACCAGAAGCACCACGAACACGTTGATTCCCGCAATGCCACCGGCCAGCACCAGAACATAGGGAATCACCTGAATCAGATTGTAGCTCTGGGTGACGGGGGTGGTTTCCTTCCCCAGGGTGAGCAGGAGAATCAGCGCCAGGGTAGCCAGGGCGGCGGGGAGGGCAATGCTGAAGTTACCCTTGAATTTGTCCCGCATGTCACAGCCCTGCCCGTTGCAGGCGGCGATGGTGGTGTCGGAAATGAAGGACAGATTGTCCCCGAACATGGCGCCGCCCACCACGGTGCCCACGCACAGGGCCACGCTGTACTGAGATGCCTGGGCTACCTCCACGGCGATGGGGGCAATCAGGGTGATGGTGCCCACAGAGGTGCCCATGGCGGTGGAGACAAAGCAGGCCACCACGAACAGCACCGCCACGGCGAACCGGGGAGGAATCAGATCCAGCATAAAATAGGCCACGCTCTGGGCGGAACTGCGGCCCACCACCCCCACGAAGGCCCCGGCAACCAGGAAAATCAGCAGCATGGTGATGATGTTCTTGTCCCCCACACCCTGGCCCATGACGGTCAGCTTTTCATCAAAGGACAGCTCCCGGTTCTGCAGGCACGCCACCAGAATGGCCATCAGAAAGGCGATGACAATGGGGATGTTGTAAAAGCCCATAGGGATTTGCATTCCGTATTCAAACAGCAGACCCAGACCCAGATAAATCACCAGAAACACGCCGATGGGCAGCAGCGCAATGGGATTTCCTTTTTTCATCTTTTTTCCTCCAACCCCCCGGGTATTCCCCCGTTATCTGTGTTAACTCTACCATGGCCCTGAGGGAAAGTCAAGAAGCTCCCGAACGGGGATAAAAAGTATGCCTTGACCCCCCGACTTTTCTGCGGTATACTTATTATATTGCTTTTTTTCGGTGGATTTGCGGGAAAGGTGTGGATGATATGGCGCAGGATAACGGAAAAATGTATATGTTTGAGCAAATGCCCATTCCCCGGGCGGTGGCATCGCTGGCAATTCCCATGGTTGTGACCTCCCTGGTGATGGTCATTTACAACCTGGCGGATACGTTCTTCGTGGGAATGCTCAATGACCCGGTACAGAATGCGGCGGTTACGTTGGTTTACCCGGTGATGCTGGCGTTCAACGCGGTGAACAACCTGTTTGGCGTGGGTACATCCAGCATGATGAGCCGGAGTTTGGGCAGAGGCGACTATGAAATGGTGCGCACCAGCTCGGCGTTTGGATTTTATGGTTCGGTGTTCAGCGGCCTGCTGTTCGCCCTGCTGTCTGTGGTGTTCCGTACCCCGCTGATGAATCTGTTGGGCGCCGACGCTACCACCTGGGAGGCCACCTCCGGGTACCTGCTGTGGACGGTGAACTTCGGCGCATTGCCCGCCATTTTGAACGTGGTTCAGGGCCAAATGGTCCGAAGCGAAGGCTCGGCGGTTCACGCCAGCATCGGCACCATGAGCGGCTGTATTCTGAACATCATTCTCGACCCCATTTTTATCCTGCCCTGGGGCTTCAACATGGGAGCGGCAGGTGCCGGCCTGGCCACCTTCATCAGCAACTGCGTGGCCTGCGGCTATTTCTTCGTGCTGGCACGGGTAAAGCGGGGGAAGACCTTCGTCTGCCTGGACATCCGGAAGCTGAAGAACCTGAGCAAGGAAGTGGTGCTGGGGATCCTGGGTGTGGGAATTCCGGCCTCCATTCAGAATCTGCTCAATGTCACCGGTACCACCATTCTGAACAACTTCACCGCTGCCTATGGCGCTTCTGCCGTGGCGGCCATGGGTGTGGCCCAGAAGATCAACCAGCTGCCCTTCCAGATTGCTTTGGGCTTCTCCCAGGGCATCATGCCCCTGGTCAGCTATACCTATGCCAGCGGCAACTACAAGCGGATGAAAAGCAGCATTACCTTCTCTCTGGGAAGCATTCTCCCCAGCATGGCTGTGGTATCGGCGGTTTATTGGTTCGGTGCGCCTGTATTGATCCAAATGTTTATGGAAAATCCGGAGATTGTTTCCTACGGCACCGCATTCCTGCGGGGACTGTGCCTGGGCATTGTGTTCATCTGCATGGACTTCGTGGCGGTGGGCGTATTTGCCGCCATTGGCAAGGGAAAATACTCCCTGCTGTTTGCGATCTTGCGGAAGATTGTGTTCGAAATCCCTCTGCTGTTCCTGCTGAACGCGCTGTTCCCCCTGTATGGTCTGGCCTACGCGCAGTTCGGTGCGGAATTTGTGCTGGCCATTGCGGCGGTGTTTATGCTTTCCAAAATTTTCCGGGAGCACAGCCCTCAGGAGGGCGCACCCCTGACCCAGAAATAAGAATAAACCCGGTGCGGTTCATTCCGCACCGGGTAAATTTTTTGGAGATTATGCCAGAATGGGCTTCAGGGCTTCCGCCAGCTTGGCCTTCTGGGCCTCAGCTTCTGCCAGATCCTTGCCCAGGGTGGTGAAGTAGGTCTTGATCTTGGGCTCGGTGCCGGAGGGACGGACCACCACGGTTGCGCCGCCTTCCAGGGCGTAGATCAGCACATTGGCGGCGGGCAGACCGGTTTCCTCGGGCTTTTTGTAATCGGTGACCTTGGTCACGGCGTAGCCGCCGATTTCCTTGGGCGGATTGGTCCGCAGGGACTCCATGATGGAGGCCATCTTGTCCATGCCGGAAAGGCCCGGGAATTCGAAGGAATCCACCTTGTTCAGGTACCGGCCGTACTGGGCATAGATTGCTTCCAGACGCTCCTTGATGGAAGAGCCGATGGAGCGGTAGTAGGCGGCCATTTCGCAGATCAGCATGGAGCCGATGATGGCATCCTTATCCCGGACGTAAGGACCGGCGAGATACCCGTAGCTCTCTTCAAAGCCGAAGATGAACCGATCTACTTCTCCGTCTGCTTCCAGCCGGGCGATCTGATCGCCAATCCACTTGAAGCCGGTGAGCACATTGCGCATTTCCACACCGTAGTGGGCGGCTACAGCGTCGGCCAGAGGGGTGGAGACGATGGACTTGACGGCAACCGGGTTTTTGGGCATGGTGCCCTTTTCAATCCGGCCCTGGCAGATGTAGTCCAGCAGCAGCACGCCCACCTCGTTGCCGGAGACCAGCTCATAGCTTCCGTCGGGGCAGCGGATGGCGATGCCTACCCGGTCAGCGTCGGGGTCGGTGGCCAGCATCAGGTCGGCGCCGGAGGACTTGGCCAGTTCCAGGCCCAGCTTCAGCGCTTCGAAAATCTCAGGGTTGGGATAGGGGCAGGTGGGGAAGTTGCCGTCGGGATACTGCTGCTCGGGGACAATGGTGATGTCATCAATACCGATGTCATGGAGCACCCGGGTGACGGGCACCAGACCGGAGCCGTTCAGGGGGGAGTATACCAGCTTCAGACCGGCGGTCTTGCACAGGCCGGGACGGACAGAGCGGGACTTGATGGCATCGTACAGGGCTTCCTTGCAATCATCGCCCACATACTGGATCAGGCCCTGGGACATACCTTCTTCAAAGGAAACCAGCTTGGCACCGGTGAGAATGTCGGTCTTCTGGATTTCCGCATAGACCACAGCGGCGGCATCGTCGGTCATCTGGCAGCCGTCGGGGCCGTAGGCTTTGTAACCGTTGTACTTGGCGGGGTTGTGGGATGCGGTAATCATGACACCGGCGTTGGCGCCATAGTACCGGGTGGCAAAGCTCAGGGCAGGCACCGGCATCAGGGCGTCGTAAATCCGGACGTGAATGCCGTTGGCGGCCAGCACGCAGGCAGCGGTTTTGGCGAAGACGTCGGAGTTAATCCGGCTGTCATAGGAGATGGCAACCAGCTGATTGCCGCCTTGAGTCTTGACCCAGTTGGCAAGGCCCTGGGTGGCCTGACGGACGACGTAAATATTCATCCGGTTGGAACCGGCGCCCAGCACACCCCGCAGACCGGCGGTGCCGAATTTCAGGGCTACGGCAAAACGTTCCTTGATCTGCTCCTCGTCTCCGGCAATGGCTTTCAGCTCCTGGGTAAGCGCCGGATCTTCCAGATCGGCTTCCAGCCAGCGCTTGTAATCCTCCATGTACATGTGAATCACCTTATCCTTCATATTGTTAAATTTTAGTTTATACGCAAATCTACCAAATACAGTATAGGCGATTTGAAAACCCTTGTCAATAATGTATTAACTTTAGGAAGACAGAAACCAGAAAATGGAAATTACTTCCAGAAAAATTTTTGTATAGTTGCATTTTCTTTCGCAATCCGCTATCATTATGAAAGTAAAGAGGGGGCAAAGACGGAAAATACGTCGC
>DVKV01000096.1 GCA_018715835.1 Candidatus Faecousia intestinavium
ACGGCAAAAGCCATGGCCGCAGAAGCAATCACCATCCGGGGTCTCTGAATCAGCTTGGTGCGGTAGAGCAGTTCGTAAGCTCCGATGGCCAGCAAAACACCCAAAACCACTGCCGCCACGCTTTTGGGTGCCACCAGCACCACCAGCAGCAGAATCGGCACCAGAATCGCCGCCGTGATAATACGGGTCTTCATATCTGTTTACGTCCCTCCAAAGCGGCGGTTCCGCCGATGATATTCTGCAATGGCCTCGTCCAGATGCTCCGGGGTAAAGTCCGGCCACAGTACATTCATAAATACGTATTCCGAGTAAGCGGATTGCCACAGCAGGAAATTGCTCACTCTCTTTTCTCCCGAAGGCCGGATCACCAGCTCCGGGTCCGGGATTCCGGCGGAATAGAGGTAGTGTTCAAACAGGTCTTCCGTCAGGTCCTCCGGTTTTCTCTCCCCCGCAGCCACCTGCAGTGCAAATTGGCGGGCCGCCTGGACAATCTCATCCCGGCCGCCGTAGTTCAGGCAGAAATTCACCTGCACATCGTATTCCGAGCTGCGGTTCTGGGCGTCAAGACACAGCTTCTGCAGGGCCGGGCTCAGCCGGGACAGGTCTCCGAAGAATCGGAAACGCACCCGGTTTTTCTCCATGTCCTGCAGCGCCTCCTCCAGATACCGGCGGAGCAGGCGCATAATTCCCGCAATCTCCTCCTGAGAGCGTTTCCAGTTCTCTGTGGAGAATGCGTATACCGTTAAGTAACGGACCCCCAGGCTGCGGCAGTAGTTGGCGATCCGCCGGAAGCTCTCCGCTCCCGCTGCGTGGCCTGCCGTCCGGGGCAGCCCCCGCTGTTTGGCCCAGCGGCCGTTGCCGTCCATAATGATGGCAATGTGCTGGGGAGGCGGAAGCGTTTCGTTTCCAGAAAGTGCCATGCAAGCACCTCTTTTCCCATAGAATCAAAAGGCGGGACAGTCTGCACTGGGGGCCGATACCCAGATCGGCCCCCAGCAAATTCTCCGTCCCGGTCAGGAATCGTCCTTAAATGGACATCAGTTCCTTTTCTTTGGCAGCCAAGGCACCATCCACCCGCTTGATGTTCTTGTCCAGCAGGTCCTGCAGGTCCTTCTCCGCCTTTTTCTGATCATCCTCGGTAATCTCCGAGTTCTTCTTCAGTTTCTTCACATAATCCATGCCGTCCCGCCGGATGTTGCGCATGGCAACCTTGGATTCCTCGGCGTATTTCCGGACCTGCTTGACCAGATCCTTACGCCGCTCCTCCGTCAGCTGGGGGAACACCAGCCGGATCACCCGTCCGTCATTCTGAGGGTTGATGCCCAGATCAGAGGTCTGAATGGCCTTCTGAATGTCCTTGAGCAGCTTGGTATCCCAGGGCTGCACCACCAAGGTGCGGGCATCGGGGGTGGAGATGGTGGCCACGCCGTTCAGCGGGGTCTCGCTGCCATAGTACTCCACGGTAATCCGGTCCAGCACCTTGGCATTGGCCCGGCCGGCACGCACCGCACCGAACTCCTCTTCCAGATGGTCCAGGGCCTTGTCCATTCTTCTGGCATATTCCTTAAAATCCACGCTCATGTTTTCAGTCCTCCTTAACGGTTACAGTTGTTCCGATTTCTTCTCCGCAAACCACGCGGACGATGTTCTCAGGGGGATTCAGCGCAAAACACACCATGGGCATCTCGTTGTCCATCGCCAGGGTCATGGCGGTGGAGTCCGTGGCCTTCAGGTGTTCCGCCAGCACCCGGTCGTAGGTCAGCCGGCTGTAGCGCTTGGCCGTGGGGTCCAAATTGGGATCGGCAGAATAAATGGCGTCCACATTCTTGGCCATGAGAATGGCGTCCGCCTCGATCTCCACACCCCGGAGCACCGCCCCGGTGTCAGTGGAGAAATAGGGATTGCCGGTACCGGCGGCGAAAATCACCACCTTGCCCTCGTTCAGGTAACGGTTGGCCGTGTCCCGGGTGAAATACTCCGCAAACTTGTTCATCTCCACCGCAGTGAGAACCCGGGCTTCCACGCCCGCCTTCTCCAGGGCATCCGCCACGGCGATGGAATTCATAACGGTGGCCAGCATGCCCATGGCGTCGCCATGGGAGCGCTGCATTTTGTCCGCGCCATCCTTCACGCCACGCCAGAAATTGCCGCCGCCAATCACCAGTCCGATCTGGGCACCCATATCCCGGCAGGTGCGGATGGCGGCGCATACGGACTGAATAACCGTAAAGTCCAGGCCCCGGTGCTGTTCACCGGCCAGCGCCTCTCCGCTGATTTTCAGCAGGATGCGCTTGTATTTAAGCTCAGGCAAGTCAAATCACTCCTTTTCATATCCTCTCCTATTTTAATATAAGATAGCCGCCTTGACAACCATTAAATTTCATTTTTCTCAATTTGTTTTCTTCTTTTTCACAGATTGCCCTTCCCCCGCAGGAATTACGGTTGCAAAAAGCCGCGCAATGGGGTATAATGGCAGGACATTGGAAAATTTTTTCCGGATCTGCGGGCCGTTCCCCGGAAGGGCCCATTTTAAGAGAGGATGTTTCAGGATATGGCGGAAACCACTGAAAGCAAAAACTTCATTCATTCGTTTATTGACGAGGATATCGCCCCCGGCGGCCGTTACGAGGGCATGACCGTCCACACCCGTTTCCCGCCGGAGCCCAACGGCTATCTGCACATCGGCCACTGCAAGGCCCTGATTATCGACTTCGGCACCGCGGAAAAGTACGGCGGCATGTGCAACCTGCGGATGGACGACACCAACCCCACCAAGGAAGATGTGGAGTTTGTGGAGGCAATCAAAGAGGATATCCACTGGCTGGGCTTCGACTGGGGCGACCGGTTCTTCTATGGCTCGGACTACTTTGAGAAGACCTACGAGCTGGCGGAAGAGCTGATCAAGAAGGGGCTGGCCTACGTGTGCGAGCTGACCCCCGAGCAGTTTAAGGAATACCGGGGAGATACCGATACCCCGGCCAAGTCTCCCTGGCGGGACCGCCCCATCGAGGAGAGCCTGGATCTGTTCCGCCGGATGCGGGCCGGAGAATTCGAGGACAACAAGTACACCCTCCGGGCCAAGATTGATCTGGCCTCCGGCAATTTCAATATGCGTGACCCGGTCATCTACCGGATTCGCCATATGCACCACCACCGGCAGGGGGACAAGTGGTGCATCTACCCCATGTACGACTTTGCCCACCCCATCCAGGACGCTCTGGAGGGCATCACCCACTCCCTGTGCTCCCTGGAATTTGAAAACCACCGTCCTCTGTACAACTGGGTGGTGGAGCATACCAACGTGCCCCATCATCCCCGGCAGATTGAGTTTGCCCGGCTGGGCATTGACCACACGGTGCTGTCCAAGCGCAAGCTCCGTGCCCTGGTGGAGAACGGCTACGTCTCCGGCTGGGACGATCCCCGGATGCCCACACTGTGCGGCCTGCGCCGCCGGGGCTACACCCCTGCCTCCATCCGCAACTTCTGCGACCGGGTGGGCGTGGCCAAGAGCCCCAATACCATTGAGTTTGGCTTCCTGGAGCACTGCCTGCGGGAAGACCTGAACGAAACCGCCCAGCGGGTGATGGCAGTTCTGAACCCCGTGAAGCTCACCATCACCAACTATCCTGAGGGTCAGAGCGAGACCTTTGAGGTGGAGAACAACCCCAACGATCCCGAAGCCGGCACCCGGGGCGTCACCTTCTCCCGGCACCTGTGGATTGAGGCAGATGATTTCCTGGCAGAGCCGGTGCCCAAGTACAAGCGGCTCTATCCCAACGGACCGGAGTGCCGCCTGAAGGGCGCCTACCTCATCACCTGCACCGGCTGCGTCACCGACGAAACCGGCAAGGTTGTGGAAGTGCTGGCCACCTACGATCCCGAAAGCAAGGGCGGCAATCCCGCCGACGGCCGGAAGGTCAAGGGCGCTACCATCCACTGGGTGGACGCCGACAACTGCGCCGACGCCGAGGTCCGACAGTACAGCAACCTGTTTGACGACCCCGATCCCGATGCCGCCGGAAAGGATTTCCTGGCCTGCCTGAACCCCAACTCCCTGGAAGTGCTCACCGGGTGCAAAGTGGAAGCCAGCCTGAAAGACGGCAAGGCTCCCGCCTCCTATCAGTTCATGCGTCTGGGCTACTTCTGCCCCGACAGCAAGGATTCCTCCCCGGAGCATCTGGTGTTCAACCGCTCCGTCAGCCTGAAGGACAGCTTCAAGCCCGGCAAATAAGACTTTGTCCCGCTGCAGAAACTGCGGCGGGACTTTTTGCTTGCCATATTTGCGTTTTCTGGTAGAATATAAAGAAAAAGGAGGTCTGCGTTATGGACACCAGTGAAATCCGCCGCAAAGCCCGGGAGCATCTGCAATCCAACTGGGCCCTGTCCATCGGCGTCGCTGCCGTAGCCTGTCTGCTGGGCGGACTGCTGATCGGCACCAGTTTTCTGCCAAACATTCAGTTTTCCCCTTCCCGGGAGTTTTCCCTGCTGTTTCCCTTTACCTGGCAGGTAACCGATACCATTCGCATCACGATAAAAAGCGGTTTGCCCAGCCTGGCTGCCTTCCTGATCGGGGGCGTTTTGCAGCTGGGCTACGCCCGGTTCCTGCTGAAGCAGCACGATGGAAAAGCCCTGGATTTCAACGACCTGTTTTCCCAGTTTGACCGGTTCGGCACCGGCTTTGCCCAGAACTTTCTGCGGACGCTGTATACTTTCCTGTGGAGTCTGCTGCTGATTGTGCCCGGCATCATCGCAGCCCTGAGTTACGCCATGACTCCCTTCATTCTGGAGGAACACCCGGAGCTGACTGCCAGCGAGGCCATTGACCGGTCCAAAGAACTGATGAACGGGCACAAAATGGATCTGTTTATTCTGACTCTGACCTTCCTGGGGTGGGACATTCTGTGTGCACTGACCGCAAATATCGGGCATCTTTTCCTGAATCCCTACAAAAACGCCGCCTATGCCGTGTTTTACCGGGAGATTACCCAAGGACCGCAGCAATAAACTTTTGCCCGGCAGCAAATCCGCTGCCGGGCAGTCTTTTGTTATGGGAGGTATACTTTTTGTGTCTCACCCAGCTCCGGATCTCCCAGGAGGATATAATCCACCTGGGAAAGGTCAACCGGTGTTGTGAAATAATAGATTCCCTCGGCCACGTGCTCGTGGTAGCTGCTGATTCCGCCAAACAGGAAGCTGGTCCCGTCTTTCATCACAATCCGGAATTTCAAGCCCGGGAAATACTCCGCTGAAATTCCAGAATAGGTACAGCTCCAGGCCATGCTCAGAGGCGATAATTTCAATTCCCGCATGGTAACGGTATAGTCATATGATTGGCTGTGTACCGGCAGATTGGTTTCCGGGTCCATCTCCCCGGTGAGAGACTCCCGGCACGAATCCTGGCAAGGTCCATCATGGGTCCAGGTCCCGGTTTCGCTGGACGTATAGGCAAGTCCCTTCACCTCCAGAGGTGTGGATTCCAACTGGTTGACCATTCCGATGTCAAAGTCAAAGCTTCCCGGCGCCGCCCGCTTGGGAGATTGGCCGTCTGCCAGTTCCTCATGGAGAAAAATCCCTGGAATATGCATAATTTTTGAGGTTCCGTCGTTGAATTTTACAGAGCCGTCCACAGTAAAATGGATGGTTACGAAAAAATCCTTCCGGTTGTCCCGGGGGTCTGCATCCGGCAGCGCATCGACCCACACAAAACAGCTCAGGGGCTTGTCCATTTCCAGCATCGGTTCATCCAGGTTTTCGCTGGAATGGAAAAAGTAATCTCCGTCCGGCAGCACCGTCCCCTCCGGCGCCGTCACCTGAAAATACAGATGGATCACCCGTTCGTCTGCATAGGCTGCGGACAGGGTCATGGTGGTCCCTTGGTCCGTGATGGTTTTTTGCTCAAACACCGTGCCCAGCTCATCGATGAGCTGAATCTGCCGCTCGCTGATGGTCTCCTGCAGCGTCACATCCAGATTGTGTTCCCGGACCGTAACCTTGTCATGGGCAAGCTGATGGTTCAGCATCTCCCGGAACCAATCCCCCGCCCCCCAGATGTTTTCTGCTGCAAAGGCCGTAATACTCATCAGGGAGAGAATGGCCGCAGCAGTCAGCAGCCGAAGTCCCCATCTTTTTTTCGGGGCTTCCTTCCTCCGGATCGCCCGTCTGGTCCGCTCTTTGATCCGCTCTGCGGACAAGGGGGTGACTCCTTCCAGTTCTATGGAATCATCCTGAATATCGTCCAGCAAATCGGAAATTTTCCGTTTCATACCACACCCCACCTCTGCAAAATTGTTTTCAGTCTCATCCGGCCCCGCCGCAGCTTGCTTTTGACGGTGGATTCATTCAAATTCAAATCCAGCGCAATCTGTGTCACTTTTTGGGCATAGTAATAATGCCGCAGAAAAATCTCCCGCTCCGGTTCTCCCATTTGGTCAATGGCCTTCTGAATCAGCCGCCGCTGCTCTGCTTGTTCCGTCTGTGCAGCCGGTGTCCGTTCATCCGGGAATTCCAGGGCATCCCCTTCCAGAGGCAAATCCTTTTGGGCGGAACGAAGTTTGGACTTTGCCTGGTTTCGGGCGACCGCTCCCAGCCATCCCTTCAGGGTGTCCCCCCGGATGGTCTCAGCCTGGCTCCATGCCGCAAGAAACACATCGGAGGCCACTTCTTCCGCATCCTGAATCCCCATAAAATCGCCCAATATGTTCCAGACAATGGTGCTGACATAAGGCAAATACCGATCCATCAGCGCTTCCAGTCCCTCCGGATCTTTGCTGCGGAGTTTACTTAAGATCTGTTCCTCTGTCATATTCTTGACTCCTAACCTTTGATGAAAGCCGCTTTCATCTTTCAAGTCTCCGGTTTTGGGAAAAAGGTTGCAAAAAAATGAT
>DVKV01000097.1 GCA_018715835.1 Candidatus Faecousia intestinavium
CCGTACATTCCCCGAATGCTGACTTCTCCGGAATTGACAATTTGACGGGTTCCGTCAGGAAGTTCAACAATCAAAGCTCCATCTTCGTCGATGTCCAGGGCCACACCCCGGCGAATTTCCTGCCCTCTTACCAGGGAAATCTCTTTCCCCAGAGTAATGCAATCCCTCCGGTAGCGGGCCAGCATGGACGATTTCTGGGTCAGAAGGGTGTGGGACATCCGGGCCAGAGACTCCATCATGGCGGCGGCCAGCCGCTCCCGGGAAACTTCCTCCCCGGTAATCATCCGAAGAGAGGTGGCCACGGACCGAATCTCCGGGGGAAAATCCTCAGGCTCCTGGGTACAGTTGATTCCGATTCCTGCAATGGCAAAGGAAACTTCTCCCTGGGTGCTGAGTCCCATCTCTGTCAGAATGCCTCCCAGCTTCCGCTTTCCCGCCACCAGGTCGTTGGTCCATTTGATACTGGGCCGGAATCCGGTGGCCTTCTCCACAGCGTCGCACATGGCGACGCCTACAGCACAGGTCAGGTGCAGCAGTTCCGTCGGTTTGCATTGGGGGCGAAGAAGCACACTCAGGTAAACGCCGGAACCGGAAGGGGAGAGAAATGTCCGCCCCATCCGGCCGTGGCCGTTTGTCTGCTGTTCTGCCAGAACCACACTGCCCTCCGGTGCGCCCTCACGGGCGGCCTGCTTGAGATAATCGTTTGTGGAGCCCACCTGATCCAGCCAGCAGAAGTGATCCTTCCAGGGATATGCCGGGGACAGCTGACAGCGAAGGGCCTGTTCCTGCTCAGTCAATATCACGAAGAACCTCCTCCGGGGGATGATCCAGAACTTCCGGATGCTGCATCAGCCGCTTGTAGTGCTTGAAAAAGGCGGCATAGTAGAACCCATCTACAATCCGCTCGTCCATGGTAAATTTCACATCCACATACTTTCGCTGGACCGCAGAACCATCTTCACTCACTTCAATGGCACGGCGTTTCATTCCGAAGGCACCGAACACCGGCATATTGCCGAAATCGTACAGATGATGGTAAATGGGCTTGATGCCCAGACTTCCCATGGAGGTGAGGAACAGAGAGCCGTGGAAGGGGCTTACCTCCAGCAGGAACTGGGGCAGCATACCGAAATAGTCCATGGTTTTCAGCAGCCACACCACGAACTTCAGGAACACGCCTGGAATGAGCATCAGGATGCCGGCAGTGTTGTCAAAGTCGGAATCCAGGGGGGTATTTTTCACCTGATCCACGGCGGCCTGTACCTTCCGGTACACGTCGTCGGCGGTGTCCCGGGGACTGAGGTGGACCTTAATTACCGTATCCGGAGACTCGGCAGTCATTTCTTTCTTGATGGTCATGCAGTACTGCACGTCCTCGTCCCGGGAGTATACCCTCTGACCGGAAAGAAAACGGTTCAGGCCGGGATACTTGCACAGGGCCCGGACATAACAGGCCAGCAGAACGTGGGTGATGCCGAAGTTGGTCAGGCCCTCCCGGCGCTTTTGCCGGATATAGCGGTCAATATGGGAGATTTCCAGGGAATCTTCGAAATAGTTGGTGGAGCCGTTGCGATTGACCATCAGATAAGGGGAAACCTGGCTCATGGGCGGCAGAGTGCGGACACGACGTCCATCTGTCCGGTCACCCCAGGTGGGGTGATATTCCCCCAGTGGATGCAGCCGGATGGCAAACACCAGCACAATCATCCCGAAGAGCATCAGCACATCGGGAAGACAGGCCCGCAGCGCCTCGGGATCGCCGCCCAGAAGTCCGGTCCGGTAGAAGTAGAGGACGAACCCCAGGGGGGCGCACACAAGTGGAAGAAGCAGCAGAACAGCCGGTATCCGCCCACAGGTGATGTCCGTGTACAGGTAGGCAAAGAACAGCAGGGCAATCCAGAACAGCCATATCATCATCCTGCCGGATACATTGTCGCTTACCCACAGTCCGGCGTAAAGCACCATCATCCACACGGGAATGGCGGTTTTATAAAACAGCTCTTTGCCGTTGAGAATGGTGATGGCGGGATACAGCAGGGTCGCCGCAATTGGCAGAAGAATTTGACTCCACATATACCATGCGTCTCCGGACCCTTTCCCACCGGAGAACACTATGCGGGTCACTGCCGAAGCAACCATGCACAGCGCCATCACCCAGGTCAGCACATTTTTGCGGCTGACATAAAGATGTGTTCTGTTTTTCATAGGACACAGTATAACAAATTCCGACAAAATTGGCAATAGCAAAACCAACACGCCGGGGGATTTTCCGCTTACAGGGGCAGTTTACAAAGCTCTGCGATAAACTCCGGGGTGGTGCCGCAGCATCCTCCCAGGATCTGGGCACCGTTGGCAACGCACTGGGTCATGATTTCATAAAACTGCGACGGAGTCTGGGTATAGACGGCGATCCCGTCGTCGTTGATCACCGGCATTCCGGCGTTGGGCTTGCAGATAAGGGGGATTTTCACAAAGCGGCGCAGCTTGCTGACCAAATGGGGCAGCATCATATCCGCGGCAACGCAGTTGAAGCCCACAGCGGCGGCACCAGCCTGCTCCAGATCCTGAAGCACCGGTCCAACATCGGCGCCGGAGAACAGGGAACCGTCGGCCTGCATGGTAAAGGTATACATGGCGGCTCCTGCCCCTTCCAGTTCTGCTGCGGTCAGAATTGCTTCTGCCTCCTGAGGGTACAGCAGGGTTTCTCCCACCAGCAGGTCACAGCCACCGTCCATCAATCCCCGGATCTGGCGTCGATAGTTTTCCACCAGAAGATCAAAACTGTCCGGATTCCAGCTGTCGCAGAAGGTGGCCAGGGTTGTCAGATCTCCCGCAATCAGGCAGTCCGGAGCCGCAGAGCGGCTCAGCTCCACCAATTTTTTGTTGACCTGTTCCGTTTCCTTCTCCAGTCCGACCTGGCGCAGGGCAATGGGCTGGGCCTGAAAGGTGGGGGCGTAAATAATCTGGCTGCCTGCCTGGGCATAGCCCCGCTGAAGGGCAAGCAGGGGTTCGGGATTTTCCAACACCCACTGTTCCGTGCAGCAGCCCTTGGGCATACCGGCTGCCCGGAGATTGGAGCCGGTGGCTCCGTCCAGGATGCGAAGACCCTGGGAAACCTTTTTCAGAAATTCTTCTTTCGTCAGCATAGAAACACCTCGCAAGGATTGTTAGGTGGGGGATGGCTCCTCCGGGGGAGAAGACCAAAACATCGGGTTGATTATAAACGATTTTGGATATAATTGCAACAAACATTGACCTTTTCAGTAAAACCTGATAGGATAGGTTCAGTTGTAAAACAAAGGAGACCGGAACGATGAAGAAAACCATTCTCAGAGAGTATGCCAGACTGATTGTCCGCTGCGGCGTCAATGTCCAGAAGGGGCAGGATGTGATTGTTTATGCGGATCTGGACCAGCCTGAGTTTGTTAAGATGGTTGTGGAAGAAGCCTACAAGGCGAAAGCCCGGAAGGTGACGGTGGAGTGGAATTACCCTGAGCTGCAGAAACTCCACGTCCGCTACCAGTCCGTCAAGACCTTGGGTACGGTGGAGCCCTGGCAGGAAGCCCGTCAGGAGCATTTTTGCCAGACTCTGCCTGCCAGAATCCATCTGGAGTCTGCGGACCCGGATGGCCTGAAGGGCATTAATATGGAAAAGGTCACCAAGGCAAGACAGATGTCCTATCCCATTCTGAAGCCCTACCTGGATCGTCGGGAAAACCGGGATCAGTGGTGCATTGCCGCGGTGCCCGGGGAGGCCTGGGCCAAGAAAGTGTTTCCCGGAATGCGGACCAGCACAGCCGTGGAAAAGTTGTGGGAGGCCATCCTCTTTACTTCCCGGGTGACCGAAGACCCCATTCAGGCCTGGGAGGAGCACAATGCAGATCTTGCCAAACGCTGTGAATATCTGAACAGCCTGAAAATCCGGTCCCTCCATTATACCGCGGCCAACGGCACGGATCTGACCGTTGGTATGATGGACGCGGGCCGCTGGTGCGGCGGACGGGACAAGAGCCTCCAGGGTATTGCTTTCAACGCCAATATTCCCACGGAGGAGTGCTTCATCTCCCCCAAGAAGGGAATGGCGGAGGGAATCGTCTACGCCACCAAACCCTTGTCCTATCGGGGACAGCTGATCGAGGACTTCTCCATCCGGTTTGAGAATGGAAAGGCCGTGGAAGTCCATGCCCGCACGGGAGAAGAACTGCTCAAGTCCATGATTTCCATGGATGAGGGAGCGGCTTATCTGGGCGAATGTGCCCTGGTGCCGCAGAAAAGCCCCATCAGCGAAAGCGGAATCTTGTTCTATAATACCCTGTTTGACGAAAATGCAGCCTGCCATCTGGCCTTGGGAGTGGGCTATGCCGACACCATTGAGGGCTACCAAAACATGACCCTGGAGGAATGCCGGTCAATGGGTCTGAACGATTCCATGATTCACGAGGATTTTATGATCGGCTGCGACAGCATGAACATTGATGCTGTTTGCGCTGATGGCCGGATGGTTGCCATTTTCCGCAACGGCAACTGGGCCTTCTGAGGAGGACCATATGACCATTCAGGAAAAACAGCACAACGGGGAAATCTACCAGCCCATGGATGAGGAGATTACCAGGCAGCAAATGGTTTACTTGGACAATCTTCGCCTATACAATGAAATCCCTCATGTCCAGATGGACAGGCGGGAGGCCATGCTCCGGCAGATGTTTGCCGAGGTCGGGGAGGGGTGCTATATTGAGTCCCCCTTTTACGCCAATTTCGGAGGCCATCATGTACACCTGGGAAACAATGTCTATACCAATTTTAATCTTACCCTGGTGGACGATACCCATATCTACATTGGAGACTGTACGATGATCGGACCTAATGTAACCATTGCCACGGCTGGCCATCCCATCGAGCTGGGACTGCGAAGCCGGGGCCTGCAGTACAACATGCCGGTACACATCGGCAAAAACTGCTGGCTGGGCGCCGGGGTGATTGTGATGCCTGGCGTAACCATCGGGGACAACACGGTAATCGGGGCAGGCAGTATTGTGACCCGGGATATTCCGGCAAATGTGGTGGCGGTGGGTAACCCCTGCCGGGTAATGCGTCCGGTGGGAGAGCGGGATCGGCAGTACTATTTCCGGGACAGGAAAGTGCCGCAGGAACTGCTGGAAGAATGCCGGGAAATGCCAGAAACAGATGCCTGAAAAAATAAAAAATAATGCTTGCTTTTTTCTAGCGGATATGATATGATATCCGGGCGATTCAAGATTGCTGGGGCATCCCTGCCCGTTAACTGATAAGAAAGAGGTGAACGAAATGAAGGAAGGTATCCATCCCAAGTACGAACAGACCACGATTCGCTGCGCATGCGGTAATGTCTTTACCACTGGTTCTACCAAGAAGG
>DVKV01000098.1 GCA_018715835.1 Candidatus Faecousia intestinavium
CCGGATTTTTTGGAGCAGTACGCTCTGAGAAATTCCGGCTTTTTCTATCTTCAGGCAGGAGGGGAAATCCGTTTTCCACAAAAGAAGGCGCATCCTATGAATGACTTCAAATTCTAAATTAAAAAAGGGACATCCAAAAGAGGCAAAACAGAGCGTGGAAGAAAAAGGGAGACTCATTCTCCCAGGCTGCTGCGGAGCAATGCGGAGCAGAAAATTGGCTATATGGAGACTGCAGTCCCACTCCAACTTTGGGGCCAGCTGGGTTTCGGCTTCTACTCCCATTGCCCGCCGGAAGAAATCCAAAGCGATGCTGCAAAGCAGGCTTTTTGAAGATTCCCTGAGATAAAATGGGAGGATTTCCAATCGAACGGAAATCCTCCCACTATACTCTCTTAATCTTGTTTCCCAAATCCGCATTTGCGAAAGACTTGTTGCCTTTTATTGCCCTGTCCTAGATTTTGCAGGACAGGTCGCCAACCTGCCATAAAGCCGGGTCATCGCTTGGATTTTTTCGGCAAGTGCCAGAGAATCAAAGCCATCGGGTGCCCGCCAGGTCCAGTTGTCGGAGGAGAGCGTGCCGGGGTAATTCATCCTGCCTTCCTTGCCCAGTTCCAGATAGTCCTGCATCTGCACCATGCACAACCGGGAAACGGAACTCATGGCGCCCCGAATCATTCCCCAGGTGTATCCCTCCTCGGAATTCAAGCCCAGATATGCCTTGGCATAGGCGATATCTTCCGGGGCGGCTTCATCAAACCACTGCTTCAGGGTAACGTTGTCGTGGGTTCCGGTGTAAACAACCGACTCCACCGGATACAGGTGGGGCAGATAGTTGCCGGCCTCCCGGGAGTCAAAGGCAAATTCCATTACCTTCATCCCCGGATAGCCGAATTCCAGCTGCATCTGCCGGACCTGGTCTGTAACGTAGCCAAGATCTTCTGCGATGAAATCCAGATCAGGCAAAGCTTTTCGGATTGCCCCGAGGAAATTCATTCCTGGTCCTTTCAGCCAGGTGCCGTTTTTCGCAGTGTCCTCTCCTGCCGGGATGGCCCAGTAACTCTCAAATCCCCGGAAATGGTCAAGCCGAACCACGTCATAAAGCCCGGCGGCCACCTTCAAGCGGCGAATCCACCAACGGTACCCGGTGTTTGCCATAGCCTGCCAGTCAAACAGGGGATTCCCCCAAAGCTGTCCGTCCGCAGAGAAGGCATCGGGAGGGCAGCCTGCCACCAGTTTGGGGCGGCGCCGTTCATCCAGCTGAAACAGCGTGGGGTTTGCCCATACATCCGCGGAGTCCAGAGGAACATATATGGGGACATCTCCAATAATCCGGATGCCTTTTTCATTGGCATAACGGCGCAGGGCTTTCCACTGGCAGGAGAAAACATACTGCTGGAAGAAGTGCTGCTGGATTTGTCCAGATAGACTCTTTCGTTTCTCCGCCAAGGCGTCGGGGTCCCTCAACCGCACCGGTTCCGGCCATTCCAGCCAGGCTTTCCCTCCGTATTCCTCTTTCAAGGCCATGAAAAGAGCATAATCTTCCAGCCATTCCTGGTTTTCACTGATATAAGCCTGATATTTTTCGTTCGGAATAAACCGCCTGCATGCCAGATCCAAAACAGCCAGCCGGTTCTGGAACTGAATGCCGAAGTCCACCCGCCGGGGATTATTTCCCCAGTCAATCTTTTGAAGTTCCTGCGGCTTCAGCAGACCTTGCTTCACCAACAGATCCAGGTCAATCAGATAGGGATTTCCTGCACTGGAGCAGAAGGACTGATAGGGGGAGTCCCCATAGCCTGTGGGAGTCAGAGGCAGAATCTGCCAGCAGGACTGACCTGCCTGTTCCAGAAAATCCACAAAATGATAGGCTGCACTTCCCATGGTACCGATGCCGTAAGGCCCCGGCAGGGAGGAAATATGCATCAGAATACCGCATTCACGCATGGTCATGTCACTCCTTGTGTCGAGATAGGACGAACGCTTTCCCGTCTGGCGATGGTAAAAGGAATCTGCTCATGGCAGGCAGGGGAATCGTTCTCTATGGCGTCCAGCAGAATCTCCACGCTCCGCCGGGCAAGCTCCGGCACGTTCTGCCGGACGGTTGCCAACTGCGGCACCAGAAAATCCCCCAGGGGCAGGCCATCCACCCCCATGACAGAGACGTCCTCCGGCACCCGCAGACCGGCTTCCCACAGAGCACGGATGGCGCCGATGGCCATGACATCTGCTGTGGCGAATATCGCCGTGAACCGGCGGCCTGCACCCAGAAGACTCCGAACCGCCTGATAGCCGTCCAGGCAGGAGTAGCGCACGCCCTGATAGTCTTTTTCGGTATCGAAAGCAATTCCATGCCGGGCGAAAGATTCCATACAACCCTCGTACCGCAGACGGCTGGTGTCCGACACTGCCCGATCACCACCGATGATGGCGATTTTTCGGTGGCCCATTTCCACCAGGGTATCGATAGCTTCTCTTGCTGCTTCCACGTCATCGGTGGAGACACTGGACAGGTTTTTCAATCCCAGCGCCCGGGCATTGTTGGTCACCAGCACACAGGGAATTTCCACAGAGGAAAATGCCTGGGAAAAATTGCGGTTGTTTCCCCCAAGAAATAGAATCCCCAGGGGCTTTTTTTCCCGGCAAAGCTGAACAGCACGGGTTACCTCGTTGAGATCCTCGTCCAGGTAGTCCACAGCCAGCTGATAAGGTGTCTGTGCCACCAGATGCTGAATGGATTCCACCATCTCGCCGAACAGTTCGTTGCCAATGCCCTTGACGATCACCAGAATGGTGTTGGAATGGTGCTGCTTGAGCTGCTTGGCATTGGTATTGAGCTGGAAGCCGCTTTCCTGAGCCGCTTCCAGGATGGTTTGACGGGCTTTTTCGCTGACATGGGGATGACCGTTCAGTGCCCGGGAAACGGTGCCTACCGCGTAGCCGGTTTTTGCCGCCAAATCTTTGATGGTCATTGGCACACCTTCCTTCCTGAATCAGAGACTGTGGATCAGCCCTTCACAGCACCGGCGGCCACACCCTTGATGATGTGCTTCTGGCAGAAGATATAAACCACAATGATGGGCAGAATGCTCATCATGATTACGGCCATGGTGGCGCCCAGATCTACGGTGCCATAGCTTCCCTTCAGGTATTGCACCAGAATGGGAATGGTCATGTATTCGGTGCGATCCAGCACCAGGTAGGGCAGCAGATAGTCATTCCACACCCACATCAGTTCCAGAATTCCCACGGAAATCAGGGAAGGCTTGAGCATGGGCAACACCACCAGGAAGAAGGTACGCAGTGGGCCGCAGCCGTCAATGGCTGCCGCTTCCTCAATTTCATGGGGCAGTCCCTTCACAAAGCCCAGGAACATGAAAATGGCAAGTCCTGCACCGAAAC
>DVKV01000099.1 GCA_018715835.1 Candidatus Faecousia intestinavium
GGGAGCAAGCAAGGAGTATACAAGGAACAAGAATCGCAAGCGAATACAAAAGTCATATGAAGCAGGAGATCGTTCCGCAAGGAGCGCATCTCCTGCTTTTTTGAGATCGCAGAATATTCTGTGTAAACGGGCGGAATATCACTAAAATATGACGACAAAGGCGCCGAGTTACGATACAGCCAAACCCACATGAGTTATGGGCGCAGTATGTTCAAAGCCGGTACTTTGCCAGATCCGCCGATATCACACGAGAAAACTGCTGCAGGACGTCATCCGGCAGGTCATGGAGGTGGACAATGAATTGGGCCGCGAGCGCTGTCAGTGCGCTGACGCAGGAACCGTCCTCCCAACTGCCGAAACGGTTACTTTCAGGAAACCAGCAAGACCCAGCTTGGGGAAATCAACAATCAAATATGCCAGCCAAAAGGACATCAAGAAGGCAGTTTCGGGCCTGAGGAGAGTCTATGCTGCCATCACGCTGGACGAGGCAAAGAAATAACTGGGCCAGTTTGGGGATATATGGCAGAAATCTATAAAATCATATACCTGGCGAATATGATCAAGGGTCTGAACCGACAGTTCCGGCAGATCACAAAGGACAAGCCCAGTTTTACCGCAGCGTACGCTGGGCCTGGCATCCATGCAGATTGAGAAGCATTGGCACGCCCGGTGTCAGAATTTGGACATGGTGCGAAGCCAGCTGAAGATTCTGTTCGCCAACTGGAAGGCAAGCTGATCCCTCTGTATTAGAGTTCCCGGGAGGAGGGACGACATTCAGCGTGAATGCCGTCCCTCCTCCCGGGAAACCAGTAAACAAAGGGAAATATGCTCCATCATGCACAGCAAACCTGTTTTTTTGCTTCTGTCAAAAATCCCTTACATATCATTTTCCGAAGGACCTTCGCTGGCTTTTATCCTGCCTTTATAGTGGATAACCTGCTTGACTCTGAACTCACGCCTGCTCCTCCGAAGAAGACGATGTGATTACTCCCCTGCAGCCATTGTTTCAGTGTTTCCAGATTGCTCAGCATCCTCCGCTTCCATCTCCTTAAGAAGTTTCCGATCCTGCTTGCTGGACAAATCCAACTTCTCGTACATATCCGGCCTGCGCTGGCGGGTACGGCGCAGCGCCTGCTTCCGACGCCAATGACGAACCTTCTCATGATTTCCGGACAGCAGGATTTCCGGGACAGCCCGGCCATGCCAGACTGCGGGCCGGCTGTACTGCGGGTATTCCAGCAGACCGTTAAAGTGACTTTCTTCCTCAAAACACTCCGGGTCGGCCAGCACACCTGGAACCATGCGGCTGACAGCGTCTGTGACCGCCATGGCGGCAATTTCCCCCCCTGTAAGGACAAAGTCCCCAAGAGAAATTTCTTCGTCTACACACTCGTCAATGAACCGCTGGTCAATTCCCTCATAATGACCGCAGACCAGAATCAGATTCTCCATCTTGCTGAGCCGGATAGCGTCTGCCTGTCGGAACGTATGACCGCAGGGCGACAGATAAATGGTATGAACCGGTCCCGCCGCCTCATCGCAAACCGCCTCCCAGCAGCGGTACAGTGGGTCAGCCTGCATGATAGCCCCCCGGCCACCGCCGTAAGGATAATCGTCCACCTGGTTCTGCTTGCTGGCGGTATAGTCCCGAATCTGATGAGCTCGGATACACAGGATTCCCCGTTCCTGGGCACGGCCCAGAATACTTTCCGAAAGCACATCCTCCAGCGTATCCGGGAACAGCGTCAGAATATCAATCCTCATCGGTGCGCATTCCCTCCAGAAGCGAAACTTCCATCCGGTTGTGGTCCAGGTCAATGGACAAAATAAACTGCTTTACCGCCGGAATCATATACTCATACTTTCCCTTTACCACGTAGACACTGTTGCCGGGATAGTCCAGCACCTGGGTGATGGAGCCGATGAATTCCTGGTCCGCATATACGTCCACGCCGATCAATTCCGCCGCAAAAATCAGGTCCTGGGGAATGTCCTCCCGGTACAGCTGCAGCACTTTACCCCGCAAAGACTGTCCGGCTTCCATAGAATCCACTCCGCGGAGTTTCACCAGATTGCAGGTTTTCTGAACCCGCACCGACTCCATTTCATATTCTTTTCCATCGATGCAGCAGCGGCGGTATTCGCTGAGCATGGACGGTTCATCCAGGTAACAAAGCAACTTTACTTCGCCCCGCACACCGTGGGTGGTAACGATCTGTCCGGCTTCGATTAAGGGAAGTCTCATGTTCTATACTCCTAAAAAGATAATGAAAACGAAAAATGCGTGACGAAACGCCACGCATCATCGTTTAATCCACGATTTCGACCGTGACCTTCTCGCCAGTGCGCTGGGCAACAGTCTTAATAATGGTTCGGATCTCCTTTGCGATCCGTCCCTGGCGGCCGATCACCTTGCCCATGTCCCCTTCGGCGACACGAAGCTCCAGAACCTTGCCGTCCTCATCTTCGATTTCGGTTACGGTAACGGACTCAGGATCATCCACCAGATTTTTTGCCATATACAGCAAAAGTTCTTTCATTGCGGAAGTCTCCTTTGTGGATCTTACAGAACGCCGGCGCTCTTCAGCAGGCCGCGAACGGTGTCAGTGGGCTGAGCGCCGTTCTTGATCCAGGTCTGAGCCTTCTCAGCATCCACGGTAATGGTGGCGGGCTGGGTCAGAGGATTGTAAGTGCCAATCTCCTCAATGCAGCGGCCATCCCGGGGAGAACGAGAATCGGCAACCACAATCCGATAGTAAGGAGCCTTCTTGGCACCCATTCTTCTCAGTCTGATCTTAACCATGAGAGTTTCACCTCCAAAAATAATCTGAATCTATATCGCAAAGCAAATTGCTTTCAGCGAACTTGTTAAAAGCCGGGGAATCCTCCGCCGAAGCTTCCCAAACCACGCATACGCTTCATTTTCTTGCCAATACCCGGGCCGGAAAATTGTTTGATCAGCTTGCGCATCTGCTCAAAGGACTTGAGCAGCTTGTTCACATCTTCCACCCGGACACCGGCACCGGCAGCAATGCGCTTTTTCCGGCTGGCACCGATGATCTCCGGCTTCTCCCGCTCCTTGGGCGTCATGGACAAGATAATGGCCTCTGTATGAGCCATGGCTTTCTCATCCAGCTTGACCCCTTTCAGATTGGCACCGCCGGGCATCTGGGACAAGATCTCTTCCATGGAACCCATGGATTTCATCTGAACCATCTGATCGTAAAAATCCTGAAGGGTGAAGCGGTTTGACTTCAGCTTCTCCTCCATCTCGGCGGCTTTCTTTGCATCATAAGCCTTCTCCGCTTTTTCGATCAAAGAGAGCACATCGCCCATTCCCAGAATCCGGTTCGCCATCCGATCCGGATGGAACGGCTCAATATCCTCCAGCTTTTCCCCCATGCCCACGAATTTGATGGGCTTTCCGGTAATGGCCTTTACCGACAGGGCCGCGCCGCCCCGGGCATCGCCATCCAGCTTGCTGAGCATAACGGAATCGATATCCAGCCATTCATTGAAACTCTGGGCGGCATTCACCGCGTCCTGACCGGTCATGGCGTCCACAACCAGCATGATCTCATCCGGCTTGACGGCCTCTTTGATGTTTTTCAGCTCATTCATCAGGGCCTCATCGATGTGAAGCCGTCCGGCGGTATCCAGGAAAACCATGTCATGGCCGTGCTGACGGGCATACAGCACCGCTTCCTTGGCTGTCTGCACCGGGTCCTGGGTACCTCTCTCAAATACCGGAATGTTCAGCTTTTCGCCGCAAACCTTCAGCTGCTCAATAGCAGCGGGTCGGTAAATATCACAGGCAACCAGCAGCGGATTCTTCCCTTGCCGCTTCTGAAGCCCAGCCAGCTTGGAACCGTTTGTGGTTTTGCCCGCACCCTGCAGGCCAACCAACATTACAACTGTCGGTCCGTTGGGGTTAATGGTCAGGTGCTTGGTTTCATTACCCATGAGCTTGCACAGCTCTTCGTTGACGATCTTGACGATCATCTGAGCCGGCGTCAGGGATTCCAGCACATCTGCTCCAATGCAACGCTCCGTTACGGATTTTACAAAATCCTTGACCACCTTGTAGCTGACATCCGCTTCCAGCAGAGCCATGCGAATCTCCCGCATGGCCTCCTTGACGTCGGCTTCCTTCAGGCGGCCTTTCCCCCGAAGCTTTTTGAAGGTGGCGGAAATCTTCTCAGTAAGTCCTTCAAATGCCATATTTACTCCTCAAGTTCCTGAGCAATCTGAATAATTTGCTGTGTCAATGCTGAAACATCTGCCCCAGGTTCCGTCTGCAGCCTTCTGGCCGCATCGCAAATTTTCTTCGCCCCACGGCGGCATAGCTGATCCCGGCGAACACATCCGGTCTTCTCTTCCATGTTCCGCAGCAAAGCTTCTGCCCGGCTGAGATTATCATGAACGCCCTGGCGGCTGATCCCCAGAATCTGACCGATTTCTCCCAGTGACAGATCCTGGTTGTAGCGCAGGTCAAAGCACTCCCGCATCCGATCCGTCAGTAAATCCCCGTAGTAATCAAACAGCAAAACCAGTTCCAGCGCTTCCATCCCAGTCTCCCTGTAAAGCATGATTCCTTAACACGAGTCGTATTCTAGCATACGTTCCGGATTCTGTCAAGTATTTTTGCCGTACATATAGAAAAATCTTTGTGATCCTTGTGGATTTTACCAGGATGCCTGTGGAATCTCCCGCCATTCGGCCAGACAGCGGGCAGTCCGGAAACCAAGACTCTGATACAGACGGATGGCTTTTTCATTGGTAGAAGCCACTTCCAGTTTCAGGCTTCTGTCAGGCACCTGGGCTGCCATGCTTTGAACGATCCATTCTCCCCCACCCGGCACCAGGGAAGCCACCGCACGGATGGTGTCCTCTTCCAGCCAGCCGATGCCAAGCAGTTTCTGGTCCCGCTCAACAAAACAAGCGCCGGAGTTTGGAAGTTTTGCTTCCTCCCGGAATTCCAGAGTTGCAGCACAATCCACCTTGCGCAGTTTCTGATTGTATAGTCCCCTCCATTCTCCGGCGGTTTTCTCCGTTGCGGGCCGGACAAAAGCGACCCTTTCCGGATTCCTGTTGACGGTTCCGCGCATTTCCAGAAGCTTCGTATACACAGGAAACCTTTCCAGATCCGGATGATTTCCCGCCAGGATTTGCTCGGCGCCTGCCATACGGCACAGGGAAATGCATTCCTGAAGATGGGCAGACAGCATTCCCTCCTGAACGGTACGCACCCAGATAAACGCTTGCCCTTTGTAGGGTATTTCTCTAAGAGAAATACTGGATACGCCATATTCCGTTGTAAAAAAAGGAAAATCTCTCATATATTTTTCACCATTTCAAAAAACGTGTTTTCCAGCAGCCATAGCCTGAGAAAATTGTGCATAATGTACACAAACAATCGAAAAAATGCAGTAATAAAATTGATTCTTCGTCCAATCTTTTTCAAAATGTTGAGTAGTTTCTTGATTAGGTATTGATTTCCACACAAAAATATGTATAATAAACCATGGACGAAACGACTGCCAAGAAAGGAGGTTATCCCATGAAGAAGATCATCTGTAAGAGAGAGTACGATACCGAAACCGCAACTCTGGTCAAGCGCTACGTCAGCGGCAGCTTTGGCGATCCCGCCGGGTTCGAAGAGAGCCTGTATCAGACTCCCGAAGGTCTGTACTTCCTGCATGTTTGCGGTGGCGAGGCTTCCCAGTATCCTACTGAGGATATCAAGCGGCTGGCCAAGACCAAAGTCAACGAATGGATCGAAACTCACTGATAGCTACATAAAAAGGAGTCTGCCTCAGGCAGGCTCCTTTTCTTATTTCCAGTTCAGGCCTCCGCAATGCAGTCGGAAATAATTTGCTGCATCTGCGGCAATTTTTTCTGCATATCTTTCGCCAATGCAATCTGACACCGAGTCCGAATCAAGTTGTGATCCGGCGTCAAAACCTTGAAATACAGGTCTCCATCCAGATAGTCCGTCAGGAATCGGGCGGACAGCTCTGCCGTCAAGGCAAAACAGCTCAACGCCAGGGTATCCCGCTCCTTTTCGGTCATGGTTCCCGCCGTTTTGCTCAGGAACCCTTGGGCAAAGGCACGGAACACCTCCAGGTCCACGCCGGCCTTTTCCGCTTCGGAGCAATCCTCCTCCACGAAATTTGCAGCAAAGCGAATGGCATCCCCGAAGTCATGTCCCATCAGGCCAGGCATAACCGTGTCCAGGTCAATGACAACCATAGCATCATGGGTTACGGGATGGAACAGTACATTATTGATCTTGGTATCGTTATGGGTCACCCGCAGCGGCAGTTTCCCTTCCTTCTGCAAGTCCGTGAGCGTGCAGGCCAGATCTTCCACCGAGAGTAAATAGTCAATTTCTTCCTGTACGGCCAGCGCTCTTCCAGCCCGGTTCCGCACAATTGCCTCCTTCAGATCCGCATAGCGCTTGCGGGTGTTGTGGAACGCCGGGATGGTTTCTGTCAGCTCAGAAATGTCAAAATCCGCCAGATCCATCTGAAATTCTCCAAACGCTTTTCCCGCGTTGCGCACCACCTGAAGATCGCTGACGGAATTGAATGTGACCGAGGGGACAAAGTTGGTCATTCTCCAGAAGTTGTCTCCATCCGCAATATAGGTCTTCCGGTCTGGAGTATGGTGGAAGTGCAGCGCCACCTGTCCCGGTTTCTTTGAACGGATGTGCTCCGTTACTTTATCGATGTTCTCCATCAGGCCAACTGGATTGCGGAAAGCGTAGGTGTTGACATTCTGTACCAGGAAAGACTTTTCCTCCCCGCTGGGCAGGCGGAAATTAACCTTATATGTATGGTTTACATTCCCCATCTGAATTGTCTCATATCCCAGA
>DVKV01000100.1 GCA_018715835.1 Candidatus Faecousia intestinavium
TATGGTGCTATTCCGGCTGTCGTGGTGTGCCTGATGTGTGTTGGTAATTTGTTTACCGAAGTTTTCTTCTGGGTCACCCCGGACAATGTGTACTATCGCGCCTCTTGGGTCTGGATTACCTATGTGGTGACGTATTGCTATCTGTCTTATGGGGCAGTGCTGGTTTTTCGGTATCGGAATCAGACCAACAAATATCTGTTTATGCCGGTTATGCTGTTTTTAACTCCGATATTTCTTTGCAGCATCATCCAGTTTTGCAACTATGGACTGGCGCTGATCTGGGTCTCTACGGCTTTTGGCCTGACGTCTTTGTACATTAACCTGCAAAATGAACGGGTTTTTCTGGACACGCTGACCAACCTGTATAACCGCAGCTATCTGCTGCATTACATGGACTATTTGACCCGAAAAATGCAGAAGGGGAGCCATGTCCTGGGAATCATGCTGGATGTCAATGACTTCAAGCACATCAATGACACGTATGGTCATCAGATTGGAGATCAGGTGCTGCAGACTGTAGGAAAGGTTTTGCAGGCCACCGTGGGCGAAAAAGGCGCAGTTGTCCGGTATGGCGGGGATGAGTTTGTGGTCCTGCTGGAAAACGCCCGGGAACCTGATGGGCTGACTTTCCGGCAGCAGGTAAACCAGAAATTGGAAACGTATAACGCGTCCGGAGCAGCACCCTGCCGGATCTCTTTGTCCATGGGTGCGGCGGAGTTCGACAATACAATGGGCATGGATCTGTTTTTCCATGTGATGGATTTGAAAATGTATGAGGATAAACGGGCATTTTACCAGCGGGCCGGCAATGATCGCCGCCGCTGCAGGACGGGCGTGGAGCCTGGCCGAACTGGAGAAGCCTGTGAAACGGAGCAAAAATGATGACGAAAAAATTTGAACATATGCCTCGTAGGAAAAACCATTTGGTGGTCAGCGTGCTGCTCTTGGCTGTGACGGCTGCCCTGCTGGGGACTGCCATCCTGCTGGTGCGTACCAAGCTGCTGCAAAATACGCAGAATTTGGGCAGCGCTCTGGCCAGGAGCTATGCGCTGGAGGAGCAACTGCTCCTGGACAACATGGAGAAAAATGTCATGCTGGCCAGCCAGTATATCGAGGAACTCCAATCCAATGAAACTGATTTGGATGAGATGCAGCACTGGATTCAGGGGTATTTTTCCAAACTGATTAACATTCTTGGGGAAGGCGCAGTAGACCCCTATGCGGTGGTGGATGGGAAAATCATCGCCGCCAATCCCTGGGATGGAGATGAGGACCATCGTTATCAGGACACGATGTGGTATCAACAGGCTCTGGAGGCAGAGGGGGAGCCGGTGTGCAGCGATGCCTATACCGATGTCATCAGCGGTAAGCGAGTGGTGACCATCTCTCAGGAATTGTCCAATGAGGGAGATGTATTTGCTATGGATGTGTTCATCCAACAGGCAAAAAGCCGCAGTTCTGTTCTGGAACTGCCCGAAGAGTACTCCTACTACCTGTGCGACCAAGATGGACTTCTGATCTATGCAGTGGTGAACCGGGATCTGGATGAGCAGACGCTGCAAACCCATGCGGATTACTTGATCGAACGCGTCCATGATGGCAGCCTGTACGCTTATGATTCTACATTTGAGGATCTGAACGGTGTGTCCCGGGGCGCCTACTATTATCAGATGAACAACGGTTGGACGGTCATCATCACCATTCCCGTCCAGTCCATGCTGATGGGAGATCCCAACATGGCCGTCTACTTTATGGCAGCGACTGCCTCGGTGCTGTTTGTGTCGATGACGTATCTGGTCATCCGGGACGCCTTCCAGAGCCGGAAGATCAAGCGGGCCGACGATACCGCCCACATGCTGGGAGACTCTTTCTATGCCATTTTCCGGGTGAATTTCCAGGAGGGCACCTATGAAGCCATCAAGGTGCACAACGATACCAAGGACTGCCTTTCCAGCCATGGGGATTATGCGCAGGTCATGCAGACCATGCATCAGTTGGTGAAATCCAACACCTATCACACCTTTGAGGTGTGCTTTTCCCTGGAGAATATCCGGCAGAGAGTCCAGGAGGGGATCCGGGACTACGGCGGGGATTATCAGCGGCTGTTTGGCGACAGCTACCGGTGGGTGAACGTCCGGACTCTGTACGATCCCAAGCGGGCACCGGATGAGGTGATCCTGTGCTTCCGGGATGTGGATACGGAAAAGCGGCAGGAACTGCAGCATACCATTCTTCTCCAGGAAGCCCTGGAGGCGGCCAAAAAGAGCACCAAGGCAAAGAATGAATTCTTCAGCCGGATGTCCCATGACATGCGAACCCCGCTGAATGCCATCTTGGGCTGCTGTGAACTTGCCCAGAAAACCCGGTCTTCCCAGGACTCCGGGAAGGTCTGGGACTATCTGGGGAAAATACAGTTTGCGGGAAAGCAGCTGCTGTCCCTGATCAACGACATTCTGGAGCTGTCCCGGCTGGAAGCGGGGAAAAATGCCCTGGATGAGTCGGTGTTTGATCTGAAGGAACTGCTCACTTCCACAGCAGAAATCTTCCGGGAGAATGCGCAGAGTGAGAATAAGAGCCTGGAGATCAGCATCGATCTGCAGAATCCCACTGTTCGGGGGGATGAGAAGAAAATTGCGCAGATTCTGAACAATCTGCTGTCCAATGCTGTGAAATATAGCAGACCGGGCGACAGCATTCACCTGGAAGCGCGGCAGTTTGATTTCCAGAAGCACAGCAAGTATCAGATTGTGGTGGAGGATACAGGCATCGGTATGACTCCGGCCTTCCTGGAACATCTGTTTGAACCTTATGCCCGGGAAACCGCATTTACATCCCAGCATACGGTGGGAACCGGCTTGGGGATGCCCATTGTCAAGAGCCTGGTCCAGCAGATGAGCGGCGAGATTACCGTGCAGAGCAAGCTGGGAGCGGGCAGCCGGTTCACGGTAACGATCCCCTTGCAGGCCATTACGGCTCAGGAGGTACCAGAACAGGAGCATCTTCCCGGCCGGGAAGAAACTTTCGACTGGAGCGGACGGACAGTACTCCTGGCGGAGGACAATGAGCTGAACCGTGAGATTGCCACAGAGCTCCTGGAGGAGCTGGGAGCCCGGATCCTTCCGGCGGAAAATGGGGAAGAAGCAGTGCGGGTATTTTGTGAGACATCCCCCTACTGTGTGGACTTAATCCTGATGGATATGCAGATGCCGGTGATGGACGGCTGTCAGGCGGCGGAGGCAATTCGGAACCTGAATCGTCCGGACGCCGCCACGGTCCCCATTATCGCGGTGACGGCCAATGCGTTCTCCGAGGACATTGCCAGAACCACCAAGGCTGGAATGAATGCCCATGTGGCAAAGCCTCTGGATATTTTGGTGCTGACCCAGACCATGCAGAAGCTGATGGGATGCGCTTACCCCAATTGCCAGAACCAGAGCGCAGAAGGAGACGAGAATCATGGCTGAGACCAGAGAAGAACGAATATTGATTGTAGACGATGAAGAGATCAACCGGGCCATTTTGGCCAACATCTTTGAGTCGGATTACCAGATTGTAGAAGCGGAGAACGGCCAAGAGGGACTGGAGCGAATCCAGGACCTGGGTGACGGCCTGAGCGCGGTGCTGCTGGATGTGGTGATGCCGGAAGTGGATGGCATTGAAGTGCTTCGCCGGATGCATCGGAAGGGCTTCACCCAGCAGGTGCCCTTTTTCCTGATTACAGCGGCCCAGGACAACGCCACCATTCAGGAGGCCTACTCCCTGGGCGTCATGGACGTGATCGGCAAGCCTGTGGTGCCTTATGTGGTTCAGCGACGGGTAGACTCGGTGGTGGAACTGTTCCGGGCCAGAAAGCGGCTGGGTGCGGAAGTGGAACGGCAGCGGGAAAAACTGCTGGAGCAGACCAAACAGCTGGCCTCCATGGGGATGGGCATGGTGGAGGCCCTGGCCACCGCCATTGAATTCCGAAGCGATGAGTCCGGGGAACACGTCCGTCGGATTCACGATATCACCTGCTACCTGCTGCGGACCACGCCCCTGGGGGAGGGCCTGAGCGAGGAGGAGATTGACTTGATCGGCGTGGCAGCCATCACCCACGACGTGGGCAAGATCTCTATCCCCGATGCCATCCTGCACAAGAAGGGAAAGCTCACGCCAGAGGAATACGACCTGATGAAGACCCACACCACCAAAGGGGCGGAGCTGCTGTCCAAAATCCCCCAGATGCGGGAACATACCGCCTATCGCTACGCCTATGACATTGCCCTGCACCACCATGAGCGCTGGGATGGCCGGGGTTATCCTCACGGACTGGTGGGGGATGAGACACCGATCTGGACCCAGATCGTGGCATTGGCGGATGTGTATGACGCCCTGGTGAGCAAGCGCTGCTACAAGGATGCTTTCTCCACTTCCGTGGCGATGGAGATGATTCTGGGAGGACAGTGCGGGGTATTTAATCCCCGGCTGCTGCGGTATTTTCAGGAGGCGGAGCCGGCGCTGAGCCAGCTCTACAACCCCAAGAAAGGATGATAGAGCTATGGATATCATAAAAAAGACCAGACTGGAAGAGGCCGGTATCAATGTGGAGGATGCGCTGAACCGGTTCATGAATAACGAGAATCTGATGATGAAGTTTCTGCTGCGGTTTCCCCAGGACAAGAACTTCCCCCAACTGAAGGCGGCTCTGGATGCCGGGGACGCGGAAGCCGGATACAAGGCTGCTCATACTTTGAAGGGCGTGGTGGGAAATCTGTCCATGACCCGGCTGTACGAAGTGACCTGCACTGTGTCCGATGCGCTGCGGAGCGGTGATCTGGCAACGGCGGAAAACAACCTGCCGGAGCTGGAGACGGCTTATCAGCAGGTCATGAAGGTGCTGGAAGAAGTGGCCTGATTGCGAAAAAAATTGGCCGGATAAACGCTGCACGTTTATCCGGCCGATTTTTTATGCTTTTGGAACG
>DVKV01000101.1 GCA_018715835.1 Candidatus Faecousia intestinavium
CCCTGGATATACTTGTCCACCAGCACGGGCTTGTCCTCGTCGATTTCCACGGCGGTGCGCAGATAGTGGCGCAGCTGGTTCTCGTTGCCTACGATCTGCATGGCCCGGCCGCCCAGAACGAAGCTGGGACGAACCAGCACGGGATAGCCGATCTGGCTGGCGGCTTCCAGGCCGTCTTCAATTCTGGTCACGGCACGGCCCTTGGGCTGGGGAATGTTCAATTCGATCAGCAGTTTTTCAAAGGCATCCCGGTTCTCTGCCCGGTCAATGGCGGCGCAGTCGGTGCCGATGATCTTCACGCCACGGTCGGTCAACGGCTGGGCCAGGTTGATGGCGGTCTGGCCGCCCAGAGAAGCGATGACGCCGTCGGGCTTCTCGAACTCGATGATGTTCATCACATCTTCGGTGGTAAGGGGCTCAAAGTACAGCTTGTCGGCGGTGGTGTAGTCGGTGGAGACGGTTTCGGGGTTGTTGTTGATGATGATGGCCTCGTAGCCCGCCTTGCGGATGGTCATAACCGCATGGACGGTGGAGTAGTCGAATTCCACGCCCTGGCCGATACGGATGGGGCCGGCACCCAGGACAATAATCTTCTTTCTGGGAACGTAAATAGACTCGTTTTCCTGCTCGTAAGTGGCGTAGAAATAGGGGACATAGCTTTCAAACTCCGAAGCGCAGGTGTCGATCATTTTGAAGTTGGGGAAAATCCCGGCTTCCTTGCGCATCCGGTAAATCTTAATTTCGCTGGTGTTCCAAAGCGCCGCCACTGCCCGGTCGGAAAAGCCCATTTTCTTGGCCCGGTACAGCGACCTGACGTCGTGGGGACCGGCCTTCAGCCGTCCTTCCTCCTCCACAATGTTGCGGATTTTCCGCAGGAAGAACAAATCAATCTTCGTCTGCCGGGCAATGTCCGCCACGTCGGTACCCAGCCGCAGCAGCTGGGCAATGGCAAAAATCCGGTCGTCGGTTCCGTCCTTCACATATTCCAGCAATTGTTCCCGGGTCCAGTCCTGAAACTTGGGCAGGTAGAGGTGGTGGGCGCCAATCTCCAGGGAGCGAACCGCTTTCAGCAGGCTCTCCTCCACAGTTCTGCCCACACTCATCACTTCGCCGGTGGCCTTCATCTGGGTACTCAGATGATTGTTGGCATCGGCAAACTTGTCAAAGGGGAACCGGGGCATTTTGGTGACCACATAGTCCAGCGCCGGTTCAAAGGACGCCGGGGTGTTGGCCAGGGGAATTTCGTCCAGGGTCATGCCCACGCAAATTTTGGCAGACACCCGGGCGATGGGATAGCCGGAGGCTTTGGATGCCAGTGCCGAAGACCGGGACACCCGGGGATTGACCTCAATCAGGTAATACTGGAAGGAATTGGGGTCCAAAGCGAACTGAACGTTGCAGCCGCCTTCAATCTTCAAAGCCCGGATAATCTTCAGGGCGCTGTCCCGGAGCATATGGTACTCTTTGTTTGTCAGCGTCTGGGAAGGGCACACCACAATGGAGTCGCCGGTGTGAATGCCCACCGGATCAACATTTTCCATGTTGCAGATGGTAATGGCGGTGTCATTGCTGTCCCGCATCACCTCATACTCGATTTCCTTGTAACCTTTGATGCTCTTCTCAATCAGCACCTGGTGTACAGGAGACAGGGCCAGGCCCTGTTTCAGCAGTTCCAGCAGTTCCTGCTCATTGTCGGCAAATCCGCCGCCGGTACCCCCCAGGGTAAAGGCAGGCCGCAGCACCACCGGGTAGCCGATTGCATTTGCCGCTGCAATGCCCTCTTCCAGGGATTCGGCAATGGAGGACGGCAGCACCGGCTCTCCCAAGCTCTGACACAGTTCCTTGAACTTTTCCCGGTCCTCCGCCTGCTCGATGGACTCGCTGGAAGTGCCCAGCAGCTCCACCCGGCACTCCCGCAGAACGCCTTTTTTCTTCAGCTGCATGGCCAGATTCAGTCCGGTCTGGCCGCCGATGCCGGGGACAATAGCATCAGGCCGTTCGTAGCGAATGATTTTGGCCACATACTCCAATGTAAGCGGCTCCATATAAACTTTGTCCGCAATGACGGTGTCGGTCATGATGGTGGCAGGGTTGGAGTTGCACAGCACCACCTCATACCCTTCTTCCTTCAGGGCAAGGCAAGCCTGGGTGCCGGCGTAGTCAAACTCAGCGGCCTGACCGATGACGATGGGGCCGGAGCCAATAACCAATATTTTTCTCAGATCTGTCCGTTTAGGCATGGCGATGCTCCTCCATCATAGCAAGAAATTGGTCAAACAAGTAAGCGCTGTCCTGGGGGCCGGGAGCGCTCTCCGGGTGATACTGGACGCTGAAAATATGGTCGTCCGGGCACGCCGCCCCTTCCACGGTGCCGTCCAGGATGTTGAGATGGGTAATTTTCAGGGGTGTCTGTTCCACACTGGCTGCGTCCACAGCGTAGGAATGGTTCTGGGAGGTGATTTCAATTTTTCCCGTGGCCAGGTTCCGCACCGGATGATTGCCGCCCCGATGGCCAAATTTCAGCTTGTAGGTCTTAGCACCGTAGGCAAGGCTGATAATCTGGTGGCCCAGGCAGATGCCGAACATGGGAACCTTTCCCCGCAGCTGCCGCACCAGATCAATCACTGGGGTCACATCCGTCGGATCTCCGGGGCCGTTGGACAGGAACACGCCGTCGGGGTGAAGGGCCTCGACGGCCTCCGCTCCGGTGTACCAGGGCACCACGGTTACATTGCAGCCCCGCTTGTTCAGGCTGCGCAGGATGTTCTCCTTCATTCCGCAGTCCACCGCCACCACATGGAACCGGGCATCCGGGACAAAGGATTTCCGGATTTCCGGGGTACTTACCCGAGAAACTGCATCATGGGGCAGGGGTGTGGATGCCAGCATGGCCAGGCACTCCTCCTTCGGCGTCTGGGCATCGGCCAAACAGACCTTCTGGCTGCCCTTGTCCCGGATCAGCCGGGTAATCATCCGGGTATCCACTCCAGAGATGCCCACAATCCCATACGCTTCCATTACAGCGCCCAGGCTCCGGGTGCTGCGGAAATTGGAAGGCTCAGGGTTATACTCCCGGCAAATCATAGCGCCGATGGTGGGGGTTTTGGTCTCGTAGTCGTCGTCTGCCATGCCGTAATTGCCCATCAGCGGGTAGGTCATAACCACCGCCTGATCCGTATAGGACGGGTCGGACAGAATTTCCTGATATCCCACCACGGAGGTATTGAACACCAGCTCCAGCACCTTGGTGTTCCGGGAGCCGAAACCGCAGCCATAAACTTCCGTACCGTCTTCCAGAACCAGTTTCCGGTCAAAATTATCTTCCATAATCATTATTTTTCCTCCGGTTCCTTGTTGCTTTTGTGGATTTTCTCTTCAAAGCGGTCCTTCTGCCCCACATCCGGCACCGCCGTGGGATATCCCCCGCCGAAGCAGGCGGTGCAGAAGCCGCTGTCCCGGCCGGTGAGCTGCCGCACGTGTTCCAGGCTCAGATAGCCCAGGCTATCCACCCCGATAAGTTCAGCGATTTCCTCCACGGTGTGCTGGTTGGCAATGAGATTTTCCGCGCTGTCAATATCCGTTCCATAGTAGCAGGGCGCCACAAAAGGCGGCGCACTGACCCGCATATGAATCTCCTTCGCCCCCGCCTGCCGCAGCTGGGAGATAATCCGGCGGCAAGTGGTGCCCCGGACGATAGAGTCGTCAATGAGAACCACGCGCTTCCCCTCCACCACCGGGCGGACAGGATTCAGCTTAATGTTCACGCCGCTCTCCCGCTGATCCTGGGTGGGGGCAATGAAGGTCCGTCCAATGTATTTGTTTTTGGTGAAGCCAATGGCATAGGGAATACCGGAAGCATTGGCATAGCCGATGGCAGCGTCCAAACCGGAATCCGGTACCCCGACCACCACATCCGCCTCAACAGGATGTTCCTGAGCCAGGAAAGCTCCCGCCTGCTGTCTGGCCAGACTGACGCAGCAGCCGTCTACAATAGAGTCTGGTCTGGCAAAGTAAATATATTCAAAAACGCACAGGGTTTTTGCCGCAGGCGGACAGCTGTTACCGTAACTGCGAATGCCGGAATCGTCCACCACAATCACCTCGCCGGGTTCCACATCCCGGACAAAGGACGCACCCACCGCATCCAGAGCGCAGCTTTCCGAGGCAAAAACCACCGACTCGTCCCCCATTTTGCCCATACACAGAGGCCGGAAACCATGGGGGTCCCGGGCAGCGATCAGCTTGGTGGGTGAAGCAATGGCCAGAGAATAGGCCCCCATCAGCCGATTCATGGAGCGGCGTACCGCCTCCTCAATGCTGCCGCAGCGCAGCCGCTCCTGGACGATGATGTAGGCAATCACCTCGGAGTCCGTAGTGGTATGGAAAATAGAGCCCCGCTGCTCCAGCATGTTCCTCAATTCAAAAGAGTTCGTCAAATTGCCGTTGTGGGCCAGGGCCATCCTGCCCTTGTGGTGATTGATCATCAGGGGCTGGACGTTGCGCTTGTGGTCAGAGCCGGTGGTGGCATAACGCACATGGCCCACCACAATCTTGCCGGGTCCAAGAGAGGCCAGTCGCTCCGCGTCGAACACCTCGTTCACCAGTCCCACATCCCGGTAGCTGGTGAATACCCCGTCATCGTTGACCACAATACCGGCGCTTTCCTGCCCTCTGTGCTGCAGGGCATAAAGGCCGTAATACGCCAGGGATGCCACATCCGTGCGGTGTGTAGAATAAACGCCAAAGACGCCGCATTCTTCGTGAATCTGTCGCATCTGAACTGCATATGCCTGATTTTCCATGGCTTCTATCTTTCTCCTTGTTCAAATGGGGCTCCGGTTTCCCAAAACCCTTCCAAAAAAAGAAGACACTGACGCCACAGAGGAGTTCCTCTGAAGACGCCAGTGCCTTCCAACGGCATCCAGTATACACCATCCCCGCACCAAATGCAATTGGCAATATTGCGGAAACCCGAGGCAATTTCCGTTTTGCGTTTTGCCAATATGCAAAAACATGCTTTTCTTTCAAAAGCTCCGGTTTTCTCCGGGAAGTACTCGAAAAATGCGGAGAAAAAAGAGAAAACCGGCATCCTTTCGGATACCGGTTCTATGGCGGAGAAGGAGGGATTTGAA
>DVKV01000102.1 GCA_018715835.1 Candidatus Faecousia intestinavium
GAAGAAACTTTCTTTTCTTTCAAAAAAACAAGGGGAAGGAAGAGAAAAAGGAACAAAAGGAGGATTCTTCTTCCGAGCAAGTGTGACTGCGAGCAAGTGCAGCATAAGCGGGAGTTACCTATCATAGTCACTCACAGCGGGAAAGTCAATCCCAGAAAGCCCATTCCCGGGACCATTTTCTATTTTTTTCGACACCTCCCGCCAAGTCCGGATTCCATGCACCCGGGGAATGTCCGGCAAGCCGGCGTGAGAGTTCTTTCTATGTCTCTTTTCCCTCATTGACGAGCGGGGTTTTCCGGCTATAATGGTGATAGGAAAATGGCTCCCAATGATGACAGACGGAGCAAATCACCCAAAGGGGGACTTGGTATGAAATACAGGCCTGACCGATACGGCAATCCCATTTCCCAGCTGGGGTATGGCTGTATGCGATTCACCCGGAAAGGCAGCGGCATCGATTATGAGAAAGCAGAGAAAGAAGTCCTGCTTGCCATTGAAAAAGGCGTCAACTACTTTGACACCGCCTATATTTACCCGGGCAATGAGGAATGCCTGGGGTGGATTCTGGAGAAAAACCACTGCCGGGACAAGGTGAATATTGCCACCAAGCTCCCCCAGTATCTCCTTCGCTCTGCTGCCGCCATTGACAAAACCTTCCGTGAGGAACTTTCCCGTCTGCGCACCGATTATATTGACTACTACCTGATGCATATGTTCACGGATTACGCGGAATGGGTGCGGCTCCAGAATCTGGGGATTGAACAGTGGATTGCCCGGCAGAAAGAGGAAGGGCGAATCCGATATATCGGCTTCTCCTACCACGGGGATACGGAAATGTTTCTCAAGATTCTGGATGCCTATGACTGGGACTTCTGTCAGATTCAGTATAACTATCTGGACGAGCACACCCAGGCAGGACGGACGGGACTTCAGGCGGCAGCAAAGAAAGGGATTCCCGTGATCATCATGGAGCCCCTGCGGGGCGGTAAGCTGGTGAATCTGCCGGAGCAGGCAAAACAAGTGCTGGCCTCCCACGGCAAGGGCTACACCCCCGCCGAGTTGGGACTGCGCTGGCTCTGGAATCAGCCGGAAGTGACCTGTGTGCTTTCGGGCATGAATTCCGAAGAAATGGTCAGCGAAAATATCCGCATTGCCTCTAAGACTGAGCCGGGCCATTTGACCGAGGAAGATATGGAGATCGTCGCTCGAATCCGTCAGATCATCCGCCAGCGGGAGAAGGTGGGCTGCACCGGCTGCCGGTATTGTATGCCCTGCCCCAAAGGGGTGGACATCCCGGGGAATTTCCACTACTACAACCTGATGTACATGGAGAAAAAGTCCTCCGCCCGAAAGGAATTTGCCCGGAATATGGGTCTTCGCAAAGAACCCGGCTTTGCCACCCAGTGCGTCGGCTGCGGCCTGTGCGAAAAGCACTGTCCCCAGCACCTTCCCATCCGCCAGAAGCTGAAGGAAGCGGACCGGGATCTGCGCCCCCTGCCCTATAAAATCGGCATCCAGGTTGCAAGAAAGATCATGAGCCGGTAGGCGGGATATTTCCGGAATGCCGCATAACAAACAAAAACAGCCCCAGCCGTCTGAAAGGCTCAGACGGCTGGGGCTATTGGATTCTGTTCTCAATCTGTTCCCCCGGACTCAGCTCCGGAACGCCTGTTCCATCAGCTTCCGGATTTCTGCCTCTTCCGGCATCACCCGGAGGGCACCCTTGCGGGTGGTGACGATGGCAGCGGCAGCGTTGGCGAAAGACAGCATTTTGCCAAGTTCCTCCTCCGTGTAGGGTCTCAGCCCCCACTGCAGCACATGGTGCAGGACCCCGGCGAAGAAAGTATCTCCCGCCCCGGTGGTCTCAATAGCCTTCACATCGGCAACCGCCGGAACCTCCACCCGGACCTTTCCACAGTATCCACGGCTGCCCTCTCTGCCCATGGACAGCAGAATCAGCTGAATATTGGGAAACCGTCCGCGAATCCAGTCAATCCCCTTGTCGTAGTCCTCTTCTCCCGTGAGCCACTGAATTTCATTATCCGAAATTTTCAGGATGTCGCAGTGGGCCATTCCGTACAGCGTCTGATCCCGGGCCACGTCCAGGCTCTCCCACAGCGGCGGGCGCAGGTTGGGATCAAAGGAGCGCAGACATCCTGCCTCCTCCGCAACGCGGATAGCCTGGTAGGTGGCGCTGCGAACCGGCTCGTCCGTCATGGAAAGGGTGCCAAAGTGGAAGACTTTGCAGGAGCGGATCATATCCTCCTTCAGCTCCCGGGCCGTCAGGGACATATCCGCCCCCGGATTGCGGTAAAAGCTGAAATCCCGGTCTCCGTCTGGCTTGGTATGGACCACAGCCAGGGTGGTATGGACATACTCGTCCCAGCAAAGTCCCTGATGGTCAATTCCAACCTCCTGAATGGCCCGGCAAAGCTGTTCGCCAAAGCCATCACAGCCGACTTTTCCGATAAATCCAGTAGAATGTCCCAGCTTGCTCAGAAGCGCCAGCACATTGCAGGGCGCGCCGCCGGGATTTGCCTCCAGCATGGGATTTCCCTGCTGGCTGATTCCATTCTGCGTCAGGTCAATCAGCAATTCCCCCAACGCAACCACATCATATTTTTTCATATCCATCCCTCACCCCATTCGTTTCAGCCACAAGAAGCCCTGGGCAGGAACAGAAATCCGGGAAATGGAATGGGTTTGCCCCGTGACCAGATCCAGATACCGGCCGCTGCTGCGGACAGCACTTGCCGTTTTGGGCTCGTTGCTGAAATTAAACAGGCCAACCAGTTCTTCTCCCTCCAGGCCCCGGACCAGGCCCAGCAGCGCCGGGTCTCCGGTGTCAATGGTGGACGCCTCCGCCTGACAGGAGAAAATGGTGTCTCCCGCCCGGAGTGTCTCCAGATTGCTGAGGGCGGTGAAAATCCGGTACTCCGGCGTTCCCGGCTGCTCTGCCTTCCGGGCTGCCTCCCAGTTCATCTTGCCCCGGTGAAGGTAGCGGGAATCCGCCGCTTTTTCCGGATCGTCATGGTAGCTGTCATCATTGAGCTGCCCGATTTCGTCTCCGGAATACAGAACCGGGATGCCGGACAGGGTAAACATATAGGCGTGGAGCATGACCACCGAGTCAATGGCCCGATCAATCTCATCTGCGTTCCCCGACTCCAGCGCCGCCTGCAGTCCGCACAGAGAAGCAGTCGTACCGCACAGCCGGGCATCTCCCGTAACCGGGTCTTCATTGTATAGCTCGCCCCGGCTGTTGCTCAGCCCCCGCAGGCCCCGGAAGAAGTCATTGAGGTAGGCTTTGTGGGACCGTTCCTGAATGCCGAACCGGCTCAGAGAATCATAATCCAGGCCCCAGCCGATGTCATCGTGGCAGCGCAGGTAGTTCAGGAATACATACTGCTTGGGCAGGGCAAACACCTTGTCCAGCTGCTCCCGCAGCAGCGTGGTATCCCGGGTGGCAACCGTATGCCAGGTGGTAGCCATGGTGGTCACGTTGTAGAGCATGTGGCACTCCGGCTTTTCCGTGGTGCCGAAATAAGGCACCACCTTCTCCGGCTCCATCACCACTTCGCCCAGAAGCAGAACGCTGGGACAGACGATCTCCCCGATCATCCGCATCATTCTCACGATGGTGTGTACCTGCTTCAGATTCCGGCACTGGGTCCCCAATTCCTTCCAGATGTACGGAACCGCATCAATACGGATAATATCAATGCCCCGGTTGGCCAGGTACAGGAAGTTGGCCATCATTTCATTGAACACCCGGGGATTGCGGTAGTTCAGGTCCCACTGGTAGGGGTAGAAGGTAGTCATCACATAGTGACCGCACTCCGGCAGCCAGGTGAAATTTCCCGGGGCCGTGGTGGGGAACACCTGAGGAACAGTCTTTTCATAGATACCAGGAATGTCCCAGGAATCGAAGAAGAAGTACCGGCTCATGTATTCCCCTTCCCCATTCCGGGCCCGGACCGCCCACTCGTGATCCTCGCTGGTGTGGTTCATCACGAAATCCATGCACACCTGGATGCCCTTTTCATGGCAGGCCTTGGTCAGTTCTTCCAGGTCCTCCATGGTACCCAGCTTTTCCTGGATCTTGCGGAAGTCCTTCACCGCGTAGCCGCCGTCGCTGCGGCCGGGAACCGTGTCCAGGAAGGGCATCAGGTGGATATAGTTGACGTTGCTGCTTTCGATGTAGGGTAGCTTCTCCCGGACGCCGTTGATGGTGCCGGCAAAGTTGTCAATATACAGCATCATGCCCAGAAGGTCGTTTCTGCGGTACCAATGGGGGTCCCGCTCCTTCTGCCGGTCAATCTCCTTCAACCCCTCCCGGCGTTCCAGGTAAAACTGACGCAGGCGCTCCACCAGCTCGAAAAACATGGACCCGTTGTCGTACAGCTCCATGTACAGCCAGCGCAGTTCATCGTGGTGCTTTTTCAGGCGCTGTTCAAACTCGTCGATGGTTTTTTGACTCATGAGAAGTCCTCCTTCGGGCATAAGTATGTTTTTTCTGTGTCCGCATTTGGTGCGATATGTGCCAAGGCAATGATCGGCTCAATCCACTACGATCTCGTATTTTTCCACATCCACCAAAACCGCCGTGTCCGCCCGCATGGAGATTCCATCCGCTTCCAGCGGCGTGTACAGCACCATGCTTGCCGCCTGCTCTCCTTCGCCCACAAAGAGTTCTGCGCTGTAGCGGTCCAGGATCAGGCGAAACCGGATGGTCTCACCGGACAGCGAGGCGGGGAAAGTACGCTGGTTGACAATGTCCCGGTTAAAGCCGCTGTAGGCCCGGTCCAGGGTAATGGTTCCCTCCTGAGGATGCAGGGTGATGGTGGTGAAATAATCGTCTTTCTTTGCGATTTCCAGGGTAAATTCCCGGCAGGTTTCCCCAGGCTCCTGCCGGATTTCCAGCAGCAGATCCACAAACCGCCCCTGAATCCCCGGCAGAACCGTATCCCCGGTCACCCGGACATTCCGGTATTTCACCGGATTTCGCCGGTAGCGTTCCAGCTCCCGGACAGGCATCTGGCAGACCCGGCCATTGCGCACCCGCAGTTCCCGTGGAATGGTCATCTGGCCCATAAAACCCAGCCCCTCCCGGGTCTGGCCGGAGCTTTCCCAGCTCTGCATCCAACCCACCAGAACACGCCGTCCATCTTCGGTTTCCAGGGTCTGGGGAGCATAGAAATCCAGTCCATACTCCATGGCGTGGATGTTTTCATCCACAAACTGCCAGTTCTCCCGGTCCAGCCGGCCCACATGACAGACCTTTCCGTTTCCGGCGTGGTACTCCAGGCCCTCCGGCCGCATATCCTGGGCGCTGTGGATCAGTACATCCTTTCCATCCAGGGCAAACAGATCCGGGCATTCCCACATTTTTCCATAGCGGTAATGGCATTGGGCAAGGTTTCCGTCCAGCTTCCAGTTCAGGCCGTCCTGGCTCTCATACAGCAGCACGGTTCCGCTGCCGTCCGGCCCCCGGTCTACAATCACGGCATAGAAGGTGTCCCCCTCCCGCCAGATTTTGGGGTCCCGGAAGTCCACCGGGCTGCCGCCCTCAGGCAGATCCGCCCCGGAAATCACCGGGTTAAGCGGACTTTTTTCATAATCCACTCCATCGCCAAAGGCTACACACTGGGTCTGACGGATCTGAAAGGTTCCGTCTGCCTGTTTTTCTCTCTGGACTCCGGTGTACATCAGCATGTGCCGTCCGTCAGGAAGTTCCACCGCTCCCCCGGAGAAGCAGCCTTCCCGGTCATATTCCGCATCCGGAGCCAGCGCCGCCGGGAGCAATTCCCAGCGGATGAAATCCTTGGTTTTGGCGTGGCCCCAGTGCATGGGGCCCCATTTCACATCGTAAGGGTAGTATTGAAAAAACAGGTGGTATTCTCCCCCATAGGGAGCAAATCCATTGGGATCGTTGATCCAGCCCACGCCGCCGGTTAGGTGAAACAAGGGCAGCTGCCGCTTCACCAGCGGTCTGTTTTTCTCTTCATAGCTGCGGGCCTGCCGCAGAAGTTCACTTGCCATACAATTTTCTCCCTGGTCGGTTAAAAGGTCCGGCACCCGTCTGTTTTCCGGCTCAGCCGGTTACGCTTTTCCAGCAAATCTGGACGCTGGGGTAATTGCCCAGCAGGATCGGAAGGGTGTAGCCGCCGTACATCAGTTCGCCGCCGGTGAAAATCCGGTCAGGAACATGGGGCAATCTGGCATTGCAGCCATAAAAACCAGCACTCTCAATCCGGTAGCGGCCCTGGGGATCCAGGCCCTTCAGATGCAGGTGCAGCGGTCTGGGATTGGAAGATACATCTGCCAGCACCACGTTGAGCAGCACCTCATCCCGGTCCGGGGACACAAACTCCCATGCCCCATAGGGCCGCGCTTTGTCCACGCTCTGAATCCGGTAGTAATCTCCCTCCCGGATCAGATCCTGCCAGTCATGGTACCGGTCAATCTGCCGGCGGATTTCATCCTTTTCCTCCTGGGACAGCAGGCCCGGGTCCAGCTCATAGCCGAAGGTGCCGGACATGGCCACCACGCCCCGGGTTCCCAGGGGGGTGCTGCGCCCCGTCTGATGGTTGGGGGAAGCCGAAACATGGGAACCCATGGCAGGAACGGGATAACCGTAGGAGGTTCCCTCCTGAATGGTCAGTCTGGCAATGGGGTCGGTGTTGTCGCTGCACCAGATCTGGGGATGGTAAGCCAGCATTCCTGCGTCGAACCGTCCGCCGCCGCCCGAGCATCCTTCGAACAGCACATCGGGGAATTCCCTGGTGAGCCGCTCCAGCAAATCATACAGCCCCAGCACATAGCGGTGGGTCACCTCTCCCTGTCTGCAAGCAGGCAGGGTATGGCTGTACAGATCCGTCAGATGACGGTTCATGTCCCACTTGACATAATCAATGGGATTTTCCCGCAGAAGTCCGGCAATGGTTTCATACAGCCACTGGATCACATCCTCCCGGGAAAGATCCAGCACCAGCTGGCTGCGGCCCATGGTGGGCTTGCGGCCAGGCACCGTCAGCGCCCAGTCCGGGTGGCTGCGGTACAGATCAGAGTCCTCGCTGACCATCTCCGGCTCCAGCCAAAGGCCGGTTTTCAGACCCAGGGCATGAATGCTGTCCAGCAGCACCTTCAGGCCCCCGGGCAGTTTCTTTTCATTGACGAACCAGTCTCCCAGCCCCCGGAAGTCATCATCCCGGTTGCCGAACCAGCCGTCATCAATGACGAACAGCTCCACGCCCAGCTCTTTGGCGCTGCGGGCAATCCGGAGCAGTTTTTCGGCGTCAAAATCCATATAAGCCGCTTCCCAGCTGTTCAGCAGCACCGGCCGCCGCTCCAGGGCGTACCGGCTGCGGCAGACATTGTGCTGGATAAACCGGTGGTAAAGGTGGGACAGGTCATCCAGGCCCTCCTGGGTAAACGTCAGCAGAACTTCCGGCATTTCAAAGACTTCCCCCGGCTCCAGGGTCCAGGAGAAATTGGTGTCCGAGATGCCCATAACGGCACGCACCGCCCCGGCCTGATCCATTTCCACATCGGTCCGGTGATTGCCGGAATAGACCAGCATCATGCCGCAGCACTGACCGAACCGGTCCGTGGTATCCGGCTGGCACAGAATCACAAAGGGGTTATGCTGGTGGCTGGAGGCGCCCCGGGCAGAAGAAATCGTCTGGATGCCGTTCATCAGCGTCACACGCTCCGGCTGCCGTTCCATGGTATGGCGGCCATGGAAATGAATCATCTGCCAGTCTCCAAAGGGCAGATCCAGGCACACCGACGCTGCCTTGTTCAGCCGCAGGGCAGACGCTCCCCGGTTCAAAATCCGGGCGGCCCGGGTTATCACGTTCCTCTGGGAAAATACACCGTACAGCAGCTCCACCTGCATTCCGGTGGCAGCGTCGGCCAGCAGGACAGACAGGGTCTCAGCCTCTCCCTCCCCGGCAAAAGCGGCGGGCATCCCCGCCAGCTGGTATTTTCCGGGACGGATCTGGTGGGAAACATACCGCAGGTCCGCTCCCTGGATGCCGTCGGCGCTTTCGGATTCCAGCGTGCTCAGGCGGAAATCTCCCACCCCCGGGGTACTGTACTCCTGGGCCTGGGTATCCAGCGACCAGCCCCGCCCCTCCTGAAGGTCGTAGGGATTGGGCGAAAAGCCACAGTCCCGGGTCAGCTGGAGATAGTCAAAGCAGCCCTCCGTGACAGGGCCGTAATACAGGTGCAGCAAATGCCCCACCGGGCCTATCTGCATCTGATACATGGTTTTTTCAGTGGTCAGGGTGAAGGTCTTTTTAATGCGATCAAACTGAATCACAACAGCATCCTCCTTCAAACGATATCTATTGATAAAAGGGGATCATCCCTTTTTATTTTCCAATTGTGTAAAAATGCCGTTCATCAAAATGGCACAGACATAGCAGGGCAAAGACAGGCCGAACATCAGCAAAATCGGAGCGCCAAACTGGATGTACCGGATGGACAGCACCCAGAAAGCCATGAAAAACGCCGTCATTGCCAGCGTTCTGGGAAAATACCCCACTGCCAGAAAAATTGCTTTTTTTACCGTCACCTTCAGGGTGTCGGCATATCTGGCCAGCAGTCCAAAAATATAGAAAGACACTGCAAGGACCAGCACACCCATGGCTGCGATCACAGGACTCATGACAGGAGCATAAGCCTGGGCTGCCAGGTAATCAAAGTACAGTAGGCCCATGCAGATCAGCAAGAGAATCCAGAACAGAATACCCAGTTTCAAATTTGCGGAAAAAGCACGAAAGTAGTCCCTCACCAGGGAGCCATCCTCGTTTCTGACCATCCGGATCGCCGTGGTGAACAGGGCGATGATGGCTGGTCCGGCGGTAATCACAGGAATGCTGCAAAGAATCGTCAGAAGATTCAGGATCAGAAGATCCGCAATGGCGGACAACCCCCGCATCAGCGGTTTGTCCGCATCAAACAACCAATCCATAAAGCAGCCCCTTTCTGAAAAGGCATTTACCCCGCCCCACGCGGGCGGGGTAAACACGAGGAAATCCAATTGTGGATATCAGCCCTTCACTGCGCCGGCGGTAACGCCTTCCACAATGTAGCGCTGCATGAAGATGTACAGGATCAGGATGGGCAGCATGGCCAGCAGCAGCGCCGCCATCACCAGGCCCATGTCCGTGGAGTAGGTGCCGTAGAACGCCTGGGTTGCAATGGGAATGGTGTACAGCTCCTTCTTGGTCAGCACCAGGCTGGGCAGGAGGTAGTCATTCCAGAATGCCATGGCGTTGATGATCGCCACGGTGGCTACCGTGGGTTTCAGCAGCGGGAAGACAATCTTCCAGAAAATACCCCACCGGGAGCAGCCGTCAATGGTGGCCGCCTCTTCCAGATCCAGAGGAATGTTGGTTTTGATCGCGCCGTGGAACATGAACACCGCCATGGAAACCGAGAAGCCCACATGCATCAGAATCAGGGTGAGCCGGTGGTTCAGTACACCCAGGGTACCGCCGTAGACGGAAACCAGAGGTACCATCAGCACCTGGAAGGGAATGACCATGGAGGCAATCATCATGGAGAACATCAGGGTGCAGATTTTCCACTTTCCGTTACGGACAATCACGAATGCCATCATGGAAGAAACCAGAATCGTCAGGATCGTGGCGCTGACCGTGATGATGGTGGAGTTCATAAACACCTGGCCAAAGTTCATCTTCTCCATGGCTTCCGGGAAGTTTTGCAGGGTGAAGCCATGTTCGCCAATCAACGCCAGAGGATCTTTGGTGATGTCGCCTTTTGTCTTAAACACATTGATGACAACCAGGACAAAGGGGAAGATAAAGCTGATGAACATGACCAGCAGAATCACCCACATCAGGCCATGCACCAGTCGTTTTTGCCGTGCGGCTTTTTCGTTGTCCAGCATTATGCATCCACCTCCCCTTTCTTACCAATCATAACCTGGGTCACGCCCACAATGGCACACACCACAAAGAGCACCAAGGCTTCCGCCTGGCCCAGTCCGTAATTCTTATAAGTGAAAGCCTGCCGATACACGTGCATGGCGGCCATCACAGAGGAACCGAAGGGTTCGCCGTTGGTCAAAGACAGGTTCACGTCGTAAACCATGAAGCAGCGGGTGATGCTCAGGAACAAGCACTGCACAAACGAAGCACGCATCAGGGGAATGGTTACGTTCTTCATGGCCTGTGCGGAGTTGCATCCATCGATCATGGCCGCTTCCTGCAGGTCCTTGGACACGCTCATGAATCCTGCCACATAAATCAGCATCATGTAGCCTGCGTACTGCCACACCGACACCAGAATCAGGCAGAACATGGCTCCGCCGGGGGTAGACAGCAGGGAGGGAACCGTTTCAGCGGTAATGGCACTGCCGATGGCCACGAAAGCACGGTTAAACACGAACTTCCATACATAGCCCAGAACAATGCCGCCGATCAGGTTGGGGACAAAGAAGCCGGCGCGGAAGAAATTCTGTCCTTTTACGCCGCTGGTTACCAGATATGCCAGAGCAAAGGCAACGATGTTGACCAGGATCACCGCAAAGAAGGAGTAGATTGCGGTGCGGCCCATTGCCTGCCAGTAAGCGGTATCCTGGATCACCGCCGCGAAGTTATCCAGCCCCACGAAGGGCTTTACGGCGCTGACACCGTCCCAGCTGGTAAATGTCAGGTACAGACCGTACACAAATGGAACGATCACGACGCAGAAGAACAGCAGGGTACCAGGACCGGCAAACATCAGGAACTGCGAGATTTTATATGTAGTCGATCTTTTCTGCATAATATATCATTTCCAATCTGTCGCATGGATTTTTCCAATGGAGAAAAAGATTTGTTCCCGCGAATAAAACAAATCCTGGGAAATGGGGCCGGGTAGCAGCCTGAGGCGGTACCCGGCCCATTGTGGAGCCGTATCCGGGCGTTATGTTATTCTACAGTGGCCCAGTAAGCGTTGATTTCCTCTGCAAGACCGGCACGGTCAATCTGACCAGCCAGATACTTCTGGAAGGAAGCGCCGCAGATGGAGTAGTGGTCGTCGGGCAGGTAGTTGTAGTTGTCGATCAGGGTGCCGGCATCGGCATAGCTCTTGACGGAAGCGCCCAGAGGATCAGACACAGGCAGGGTGATGTTGGAATAAGCGGGAACCAGGGCGCAGGAGTTGACCAGGAAGTCCTGACCTTCCTCGTCCATGACCAGCCAGTTCAGGAAGTCCTTTGCAGCCTCCCGCTGGGCATCGCTGGTCTGCTCGGAGGAGTCAATGAAGAAGTACTTGGAGCCGCCGCCCACCAGCTTCTCGTTGGTTCCGTCGTTGGAATCGTTGGGAACGGGCATCATGCCCAGGTTCTCGGTGTAGTCATAGGCAGCGATCACGGACCAGTCCCAGTTGCCGCCGAACATGAAGGCGATTTCGCCTTCCGCCAGCTTCTGCTCGGTGACTTCCCGCTCTGCGGAGATGGCAGCATCCTTGGCATAGTTGTTGTTCTTCAGGACGTCGAAGGTGTCCATCATCTCATTGAACTTGGCATCATCAATCAGGGAAGCGGAGCCATCCTTCAGGGCAGAGACAAAGCCATCGGGGTCTTCCCGCTGCTCGTAAACTTCCGCCAGGAAGTGGCCGGCCAGAGACCAGTCTTCCTTCATCACGCCGGTGGGGTTCTCCATGCCGCCGGCAATCAGCTCGTCCACAATTGCCTGGAAGTCTTCCGTCGTCTTGATGGTGGCGGGATCAAAATCCTTGCCGGTCACGTTCTTGATGGCGTCGGCGTTGTAAATGATGCCCCGGGCTTCCACACAGACAGGGAAGCCGAGAACCTTGCCGTCAACGGAGATGGCCTGAGTGGTGTATTCCACCCACTCCTCACCGGACAGGTCGATGCCATGATCCACAGCCAGAGAGTAGATGTCCTTGGCATCCACCATGGAGATGGTATAGGGCTCGTTGGACGCATAACGGGTTGCCATGTGGGCGGCCACGGTGTCGTTGGAGTAGTACACTTCCACATTGACGCCCTTCTCTTCGGAATACTGGGCAGCCATTTCTTCCATCTGGCTCTGGATTTCCATCTTGGAGTTGAAGATGGTGATGGTTACGGCATCCGGATCAGAGGCTGTTCCAGAACCGCCGCAGGCGGCCAGCGCAAAGACCATAGTCAGTGCCATAACAAGTGCGATGATTTTTTTCATGTTAATGCCTTCCTTTTCTTATAAAATACGTTTCACGGAATTTCTGCGTATTA
>DVKV01000103.1 GCA_018715835.1 Candidatus Faecousia intestinavium
CGGCATCATGGAGCTGGTGGAGCGCACCGGCGTCCACTCCGGCGACTCCATCTCCGTCTATCCCGCCTTCTCCATCTCCGACAAAGTCAAGGGCATCATCCTCCAGTACGCCAAGAAGCTGGGCCTGGGCATCGGCATTGTGGGTCTGTTTAACATCCAGTTCATCGTGGACAAGGAAGACCATGTGTATATCATCGAGGTCAATCCCCGTTCCTCCCGTACTGTTCCCTTCCTGAGCAAGGCCACCGGCTACTCCCTGGCGGACATCGCCACCGAAGTGATCCTGGGCAAGTCCCTGAAGGAGCAGGGCTTCTTCGACATCTATCCCGACGAAAAGAAGCGCTGGTACGTCAAGGCTCCTGTCTTCTCCTTCAATAAGATCCGGGGTCTGGACGCCTACCTGTCCCCCGAAATGAAGTCCACCGGCGAGGCCATCGGCTATGACCGGACCATGACAAGAGCGCTGTACAAGGCCCTGCAGGCCTCCGGCATGAAACTGCAGAACTACGGTACCGTTTTCGCCACCATTGCCGACAAGGACAAGGAAGAGGCCCTGCCCCTGATCCGCCGGTTCTACAAGCTGGGCTTCAATATTGAAGCCACCCTGGGCACCGCATTGTATCTGAAGCGCAACGGAATCCGCACCCACGTTCTGTCCAAGATCAGCGACGGCAGCGAGGAAATCCCCGACGCCCTGCGTCAGGGCCACATTGCCTACTTCATCAACACCCGTGATCCGGGTGCAAACGAGCGGGACGGCCTGGAGCTGCGTCAGATTGCTACAGAGTACAACGTAACCATGTTCACCGCCCTGGATACCGTCCGGGTGCTGCTGGACGTGCTGGAGGAGACCACCCTGACCATCTCCACCATCGACGCCGCAGAAGAAGTCTGATTTTTCAGAGAGGAGACGCGATGAAACAGAGTCTATTCTCCATCGTCAGCAACACGCCGCTGACGGACAGCGTATACAAAATGGTTCTTTCCGGGGACACCTCCGCCATCACCGCCCCCGGCCAGTTCGTGAACATTCAGCTCACCGGAAAGTTCCTCCGCCGGCCCATCTCCGTGTGCGATTATGACGCACAGACCCTGACCATCGTCTACAAGGTGGTGGGCAAGGGCACGGAGCAGATGGCATCCATGACCGCCGGAGAAACCCTGGACATTCTCACCGGCCTGGGCAACGGCTATGACCTTGCCCCCGCCGGGGACCGGCCGGTGCTGCTGGGCGGCGGCGTGGGCGTCCCGCCCCTGTACCACCTGGCCAAGCGGCTGCTGGCCCTGGGCAAGGAGGTCACGGTGGTTCTGGGCTTCAACACCGCTTCGGAAATCTTCTATGAGAAGGAATTCCAGGCTCTGGGCTGCAAGGTTTTCGTCACCACCGTGGACGGCAGCTATGGCAAAAAGGGCTTCGTTACCGACGCCCTGCCGGAAGACTACACCTATTTCTACACCTGCGGCCCGGAGCCCATGCTGAAGGCCGTGTATCGCACCACCAACACCTCCGGTCAGATGAGCTTTGAGCAGCGGATGGGCTGCGGGTTCGGCGCCTGCATGGGCTGCTCCTGCAAGACCCTCACCGGCAACAAGCGCATCTGCAAGGAAGGCCCTGTCATGCGGAAGGAGGAGATTCTATGGGAAGCCTGAGTGTCAACCTGTGCGGCATCGAACTGGACAACCCGGTGATCCCCGCCTCCGGCACCTTCGGCTACGGCTATGAATACGCCGAGCTGTACGACATCAACGAGCTGGGCACCTTCTCCTTCAAGGGAACCACCAAAGATCCCCGGTTCGGCAACCCCACCCCCCGGATTGCGGAGTGCACCAGCGGCATGATCAACGCCGTTGGCCTTCAGAATCCCGGGGTGGAGAAGGTCATCTCCGAGGAACTGCCCAAGCTGAAAGCATGTTTTCACAAACCGGTGATGGCCAATGTCTCCGGCTTCTCCGTGGACGACTACGCCTACACCTGCCGTCTTCTGGATGAGCAGGAGCAGGTGGGCTGGCTGGAAGTCAACGTCAGCTGTCCCAACGTCCACGGCGGCGGTATGAGCTTCGGCACCCAGCCGGAAGCGGCGGCAGAGGTTACCAAGGCCGTCAAAGCTGTGACCACCAAGCCGGTGATCATCAAGCTCAGCCCCAACGTCACGGACATCGTGACCATCGCCAAAGCCTGCGAGGACGCCGGGGCCGACGGCATCAGCCTGATCAACACCATGCTGGGTATGCGCATTGATCTGCGGACCCGCAAGCCCATCATCGCCAACAAAATGGGCGGCTTCTCCGGCCCCGCCATCTTCCCGGTGGCATTGCGGATGGTGTACCAGGTGGCAAACGCCGTGAAGATTCCCGTGGTTGGCATGGGCGGCGTTTCCAGTGCCGAAGACGTGATCGAAATGATGCTGGCCGGCGCCACCGCCGTGGAAGTGGGCGCTGCCAACCTGGTCAACCCCTACATCTGTCGGGATATCATCCGGGATCTGCCCCGGGTGATGGAAAAATACCGGATTACCGCACTGAAAGATATTATAGGAGGCGCAAACTAATATGGGTAAAGACGTAATCATCGCTTGTGATTTTTCCTCCGCTGAGGCAACCTTCGCATTTTTGGACAAGTTCACCGGCAAGAAGCCCTTTGTGAAGATCGGCATGGAGCTGTACTATGCCGAAGGTCCCAGCATTGTCCGGGAGATCAAGGCCCGGGGCCACAAAATTTTCCTGGATCTGAAGCTGCACGATATCCCCAACACCGTGAAGAAGGCCATGGCGGTTCTGTCCAACCTGGATGTGGACATCACCAACCTCCACGCCGCCGGTACCACCGCCATGATGCAGGCCGCTGTGGAAGGTCTGACCCGGCCTGACGGCACCCGTCCCCTGCTGATCGCCGTGACCCAGCTGACCTCCACCGATCAGGAGTCCATGGAAAAGGATCTGATGATCCACGCTCCCATTGACGAAGTGGTGATGCACTACGCCGAGACCGCCAAGAACGCCGGTCTGGACGGCATTGTCTGCTCCCCCCTGGAAGCCGGCAAGGTTCACGACCGCTGCGGCAAGAACTTCCTCACCGTTACTCCCGGCGTCCGTTTCGCCGACGGAGATGCCGGTGACCAGAAGCGGGTCATGACTCCCGCTGCCGCCAAGGCCATCGGCTCGGACTACATCGTGGTGGGCCGTCCCATCACCGCCGCTGCGGACCCTGTGGCCGCTTATGAGCGGTGTGTGGCTGAATTCTGCGACTGATTCTGAAAAGGAGATTCAACATGGAAAGCTACAAAAGAGAGTTTATTCAGTTCCTCCAGGGCGCAGGCGTGCTGAAATTCGGTGATTTCACCGCCAAATCCGGCCGGAAGATTCCCTACTTCATCAACGCCGGCGACATCAAGACCGGCAATCAGATCGCCAAGCTGGGCGAATTCTACGCCAAGGCCTATGCCGCCAAGCTGGGCAAGAAGCCCACTGTTCTGTATGGTCCTGCCTACAAGGGCATCTCCATTGCCGTGTCCGCCTCCATTGCCCTGTCCAAGGAGGGCCTGGATGTGCCCTTCTTTTTCAACCGGAAGGAAGTCAAGGACCACGGCGAAGGCGGCGTGTTCGTGGGCTATGTGCCCAAGGCCGGGGAAGAAGTGGTGATCGTGGAGGACGTGATCACCGCCGGCACCGCCATCCGGGAGAGCATGAGCATCCTGTCCAACCTGGAGGGTGTGAAGGTCGCTGCGGCCTTCGTCATGGTGGACCGGAAGGAAAAGGGCCAGGGCGAAAAGTCCGCCATTGCCGAGGTGCAGGAGGCTTACGGCTTCCCGGTGTACTCGGTGGTGGATGTGGATGACATCGTGGAATACCTGGAAGAAGACCCCGCCAACGCCGAGAATGTGGCCCGGATCCGGGCTTACCTGGCGGTCAACGGCGCCAAAGCCTGAGTTTTTCCAAAAATACAGCCCCCACCACTGGTGGGGGCTGTGCGATTTTACGGAATAGCTTTCCGAAACAGTTAAAAAGTGCCGTGGGAAAATTCCCACGGCCATTTGCTTTTATCCCACAAACTGAGGTTCGCAAGTCAGGTTCACGCCCAGACGCTTGAAGGTCCGCTCATCCACCGGGGAGAGCATCACCGTGGAATGAACATCGCAGCCCCGAAGCTTGCTCAGCTGCTGCATGGCGAACTCCGCCATGGGGTTGGTGGCAGCACTGATGGACAAAGCGATCAGCGTCTCATCGGTGTGGAGCCGGGGGTTCCGGTTGCCCAGATAGTCCACCTTCAGGTGCTGGATGGGGTCCAGAGCCACCGGAGAGATCAGGTGCAGATCATCCGGCATATGGCCCAGTTTTTTCAGGGCATTCAGCAGCAGGGCGGAAGAAGCCCCCAGCAGCTCGGAGGTCTTGCCGGTGACGATGGCGCCGTCGGGCAGTTCCATGGCGGCAGCAGCATCCCCGGTTTCCTGGGCCCGACGCAGCGCAGGGGCAATGACCTTCCGCTCGTCGGGAGACACCCCCGCTTTTTTCATCAGCATTTCCAGCTTCCGCACGGTTTCTTCGCTGGTCTTCCCTCGTTTCTGTTCCACCAGACCGGCATAATACCGGCGGATAATCTCCTGGCGGGAGGCATACCGGGCGGCTTCATCATCCACAATACAGTTGCCCACCATGTTCACGCCCATGTCCGTGGGGGACTTATAGGGGCAATGGCCCAAGATTTTTTCAAAGATGGCAACCAGCACGGGGAAAGCCTCCACGTCCCGGTTGTAGTTCACAGTGGTCACCCCATAGGCATCCAGGTGGAAGGGGTCAATCATATTCACATCATTCAGATCCGCCGTAGCAGCCTCATAGGCCAGGTTCACCGGATGATTGATGGGAAGATTCCAAATAGGGAAGGTTTCAAACTTGGCATAGCCTGCGGTAATGCCCCGCTTGTGCTCATGATAGAGCTGGCTCAGGCAGGTGGCCAGCTTGCCGCTGCCAGGGCCGGGGGCCGTCACCACCACCAGTTCCCGGGTGGTTTCAATGTAGTCGTTCTTGCCAAAACCCTGGTCGCTGACGATATGGGCGGTATCCGCAGGATAGCCGGCAATGTCATAGTGATGATACACCCGGATGCCCATTCCTTCCAGACGGGACTGGAAAGCCGTGGCCACGGCCTGACCGTGGAACCGGGTAAGCACCACGCTGGAAACATACAATCCCAGCTCCCGGAAAATATCAATCAGGCGGATCACATCCCGGTCATAGGTGATGCCCAGATCCTCCCGGATTTTGCTCTTTTCAATATCCCCGGCATTGATGGCAATCACCATCTCCACCTGGTCCTTCATTTGCAGCAGCATCCGCAGCTTGCTGTCCGGCTGAAATCCCGGAAGCACCCGGGACGCATGAAAATCATCATAAAGCTTACCGCCGAACTCCAGATACAGCTTGCCGCCGAATTTGGCAATCCGGTCCCGGATATGGGCCGACTGGGTCCGCAAATATTGATCATTATCAAATGCCGCCTGCATCATTTCTATCTCCTCTTTCATGAAATCACTACC
>DVKV01000104.1 GCA_018715835.1 Candidatus Faecousia intestinavium
CTCTTTCTGGAGTTAGAGTCAAGCATCAATTACAGGTTCGTGGAAAAAATTGGAATAAAACTGTCGGACAACGGATTTGCCGGACTCAGATAGGAACAGAATGACGTTGCTTCCTGTATGCTGACAAAAAACATCTTTTTCAAATCTTTCAGACGTTTTACTCACAGAAATAGGAGAGAAACCTAAAAAGGAAGAGCGGGAAATGGGTGATCGCTGGGTGGTGGCCCGGCAGACCCCGGAAGGAATGGATTTGGGACGGGACTATGTGGCGCTTTCGGGCAGTGATCAAACCCAATTTGGTGTCGGTTTATCATCACAGTGGCCCTACTGGGACGGATTATCCGGAGTCTATAGCCCCTCAGAGCATTGGACGCAGTTGCGAAGTGGGTTTTGCACTTTCAGCCAAATGTTATGATTGCAGAATTCTCGGAAAAGCCCATGCCCACCCGCACCAGCTTCCGGGTAAGCGGCGTGGGCCGGATTGCCAAATTCCGGAAAACCGGTCTGGTGGCCCTGGAAACCTGCCCGGTCAGGCGGTATCTGCTGCCCAAGGCCCGGGTGATGAAGAAAGTAGTGATTCCGGAACCCTTCGAGGATGTGGCGGAGTATGGGGTGCAGACCAAGCAGTGGGACATCATGTGGATCAGGCGGTGCAGGAGTGCACCAGGTGGCATAAAATGGGGCTGCCGGCCTACACAATGTAACCATCTCCGCCCAGCAGGTATCGGATGACAACCTGGTCAATCACATTCTGGCTTGCGGCCGCTGGAGGCGGAGGTGTTCCGCAAGGAAATCCTGCACCATGCCGGTGGGACCCAAAATGGGGAAGAGAAGAACGCGCTGCCCCCGGCTGACAGATAATTTACAAGCCCCCGCTGCGAAAGCAGCGGGGGCTTCGTTATGCTTGTTTTCGGGTCCATTCCTGCCAGTCGTGGAGAAACAGCGTCACGGCCAGAAGATCGGCACAGCCGCCGGGGGAGAGATTCCGGCGGATAAATTCCCGGTCCAGCACCTCTATTTCCGAAGGCGCCGGCATGGGATCGTGTTCCAGCAGCCGGGCGACCCGGTCCATGGACGCTTTGGCTTGGTCCATGCCGCCCCGGGCAGCCATATTGGTGTCGGTGACATGCCCAATCAGGTATAGCAGGGCTATGGCGGCGGCGTGGTTCCGACCTTTTCCAGCGGCCAAAGCATTTTCCAGCGCAGGAAGCCCCACCTGAGAAACGGAGGGCAGTCCCTGGGCCACTTCGCCCCGGATGCCCCGGATGCCGTAATCCCGGTACAGCCGCTGACCAGCGGTTTGAGGCGTTTTCATGGCCCGCATGGCGGCAAAATCCGTCTCCATGGCTGTGCGGGTCATCTGGGCACACTCTGCCAGAATTTCCGGCAGATTTCCACAGGGCTGCTCCGGACGCCACAGCCGTCCAACGGCGCCGCAGACAACGCCCATGGTGAAAATGGCTCCCTTATGGGTGTTCACCCCATGGGTCGCGGAGAACATCACCGTTTCCGCCTGCAATCCGGCTTTGCGCAGCTGGCGGAAGGTTTCCTCCGGGGGAAGCTGCCGGGTTTCCTGGCCGATGGCAACGCACTGCCCCAGATAGGGGGCCAGGGCGCTGGCGCTGGCGGTGAAGGTGAAGATATCCATATCCTTGTGGCTGCCGCTGTTGGCCCGGTCTACCAGACCGGGCTTGGGTGTGGTGCAGACCTCATCCAGCAGGCCCTGGAGAGCCAGGGACGCAGCGGCCCGCCGGTCTTTCTCCAGGAAATGAGACTCCAGAATCCGCCGGGTAGCTGCCTGAAGCTCCGGCACGGTGTGAACCCGGCGGGAAGCACAGCCCCGTCCCGGAGCGCCGCAGACAATGCAGCGGCGGTTGTCTCCATCAGCTCTGCGCAGCTGCGCTCCACCGGGGGGCAGCACGTCCATGTCAAAGAGCCTGCCCAGGGGGCAGCTGTCTTCCAACCCTATACACAGATCTTTCACTGCCTGGGCATCTCCCGCCACGGAAAAATATCCTTCGCAGCCGGTGTCCCGGTATTCCAGCTCCCGGTGGAGCACCTCCATCCGGGCCTGGGCCAGGGCGTCTTCCAGCATCCGGCAGCCCTCCCGGAATCCTCTGCGGATCAGAGGACTGTCCTTTTCCGGGCCAGCGATGTTCAGAGTAAAGCAGATCAAGGGATGGGGAAAAGCGGCCAGCAGAGCCTGCTGGCGCTGGACCCGCTGCTCCCGGGCCAGCAGCATCTGGGGAAGGGTTACCTCCATGGCACGGCTCCTTTCAGTGGTGAATCAAGTCGGTGGCTTGGCGCAGGGCCTCCACCGTCCGGGCACCCTCCGCTCCGGCGAAATACCGGTAGGTGCTTTCCGGCAGCATGGAGCGTACTGCTTCCAGTTGGCCGTCGTGAATGGCCTGCCGGACAGTGCTGGCACTGATTACCTTCCCCTGGGTTTCCAGCCGGGGAATGATCCGGCACTCCAGCCCCATCCGGGGCATTGTCTGGGCCATGACCTCGTTGTACAGCTGGGTGGTGCGGCTGGTGGGCTCTTCCCCCACATACCGGCGCTGAATGCCCAGGGTTCCGGCAATCTTCCCGAACACCGCCAGATCCAGTGCCGCCTGGGTTCGCACCACATCCTCCTCATCTTTCAGGAAATAGCTGGGGAAGGTGGCGCTGCTGATGATGTAAGCGTCGGAGTCGTGGCAGATTACGTTGGGCAAATCGGCCACCCCTTCCACAACCAGCTGCTTGCGGACCCGGAAGGGAATTGGGCCTGCCTCCTGGCTGAGAACAAACAGATGCACTACATCATTTTCCCGGGCGGCCTGCTCCACCAGATGCCGGTGGCCCCGGGTGAAGGGATTGGCATTCATCACCACAGCGGCAATCCGATCCCCCTCCCGGCGGGTTTCGGCCAGCCGGGCGCAGTAGTCGGAAAAGCCGCTGCGACGATTTTCCATGAAGACCAGTTTTTCCGGAACCCGAGCGATTTCGTAATAGCCCAGATCCGACAGGAACTTGGCAGAGGTGACTTTGGTATAGAGAAACAGCCGGAAATTCCCCCGGGCGGCCTGATAGTCCGTCAGATGACTGACAATCCGGTTCAGCAGGCCCTCACCCTGGTGCCGGGAGGACACCGCCAGACACCGCAGGGTGTTTTCAAAGCAGCTGCCAGTGGCAATCAGTTCACCCTCGTCGTCAAAGATGCCGCAGGTGTAGTCCAGGTTGCCGTCCAGCCGGATGCCTTCCTGATGGAGCAGCGCTTCCACCTGTTTGTGGTCCCGGCTCCGAGGGGAGATGGCCTCTACGGTTTCATACATGGATTGTCCTCCTTTTGTCAGTTCAGGCAAAGCCCAGCACGCCGAAAATCAGCAGACCGGACAGGGCGCTGAGAATCAACAGCTTGGGAATGCTGACTTTGAATTTCAACAGCAGCACTGCGTCCACAATACCAATGATCACGCTGGGAATGTGGACACTGCCGGCAAGAAAATAGTTGCTCATGCTCAGGGAAATCAGAACGCCCAGCACCATGCCGAAGCAGGCAGGACGGACACCCACCAGAATCCGCTGCATGACGGAGCTGTCCTTGAATCGCTGGAAGCATACCGCTGCCAGTGCGCACAGCGTCAGACTGGGCGTCAGGGTACCCAGATTGGCGGCGATGGCTCCGGGGATTCCGGCAGCCTGCATTCCGGCAAAGGTGGCGCAGTTCAGGCCCAGAGGACCAGGGGTCATCTCCGCGATGGCTACGATATCCGTCACCTGGTCCACGGTCATCCAGCCGTGGCCGAGAACCTCGTTGGAGATCTGGGGAATCATGGACAAGCCGCCGAAGCTGCCGAATCCGATGAGCAGAAAGCTCCAGTACAGCTTAAGCAGCACCATGTTTCTTTGCCTCCTTTCCGGCGTAGACCGTGCCCACAATCAGGCCGGATACCACGCCGATCAGCACCAGCACAATGGGATTGACGGAGGTGAACAGGTACAGTCCCAGACAGATTGCCACGATGGCGTAGCAGGGCGGGTACTGAACGCTGCCCTTGGCAAGACCCACGGCGGCACCCAGAATGATGGGCACCACGGCGGCCTGCATTCCTTCCATGGCAGCCATGACCCAGTAGTTGGTCCGGAAGGCCTGGTAGAAGAAGCTGATGACGATCAGCACCAGCATTGGGGGGAAGCACATTCCGAACACACAAATCAATCCTCCGGGCAAACCACCCACCCGATAGCCGTAGAGCATGGCTACGTTGGAAATCATAACACCGGGAAGACTCTTCGCTACGCTGGTCAGATCCAGCAGCTCCTGAGAGGTCAGGGTTTTCTTTTTTTCTACGTACAATTGCTGCATCTGGGCGATAATGCTCCAGCCGCCGCCAAAGGTGAAGCATCCGAACCGGAAGAACTCCCCCAGCAGCACGGTGTATTCTTTCAATGACAACGTATAAACCACCTCTAAATTTCTGTATACTGATGGGATTATACCACGATTTTAAGGGCTTTGCAATGAAGAAACGCCCCGG
>DVKV01000105.1 GCA_018715835.1 Candidatus Faecousia intestinavium
CGGCACCGGCTCCTCCTCCGGCTCGCTGCCGGTCTGGGGGGCGTCGTAGACGATCTCGGTTTTCCGCTCCTTGCCGTACTTCCGGGACACCTCGGTCAGCTCCTGAATGATCACGTTTTTCAGCTTCTTCGGGCTGTTCAGGGTATCGTTCAGGTCGGCAATCTCCTGCTCCAGTTGGCCCACGGCCTTGGTCTGCTTGAGAATGTACTCCTTGTTGATGTTGCGCAGCTTGATCTCCGCCACGAAGTTGGCCTGGATCTCGTCGATGCCGAAGCCGATCATCAGGTTGGGCACCACTTCGCTTTCCAGCTCTGTCTCCCGGATGATCCGCACCGCCTTGTCGATGTCCAGCAGAATCCGCTCCAGACCTTTCAGCAGGTGCAGCCGCTCCTGCTTCTTCTGGATCTGGAAAAACAGCCGCCGCTTGATGCAGTCAGTGCGCCAGGCGGTCCATTCCTGGAGGATCTCCCCCACCCCCATGACCCGGGGCATTCCGGCAATGAGAATGTTGAAGTTGCAGGGGAAGCTGTCCTGCAGGGGGGTCAGGCGGAACAGCTTCTGCATCAGCTTCTCCGGCTCCACCCCACGCTTGAGGTCAATGGTCAGCTTCAGGCCGCTCAGGTCCGTCTCGTCCCGCATATCGGAGATTTCCTTGATCTTCCCCGCCTTGATCAGCTCCGCCACCTTGTCCATAATCACTTCCGTGGCGGTGGTGTAGGGAATTTCCGTGATCTCGATCAGGTTGCCGTCCTTGACGTAGCGCCATCTGGCCCGGAGCTTGAAGCTGCCACGTCCGGTAGCGTAGATCTCCCGGGTGGCCGCTTCGTCAAACAGCAGCTGGCCCCCGGTGGAGAAGTCCGGCCCCGGCAGGGTCTCCAGAATGTCGTGGTCCGGATTTTTCATCAGGGCAATGGTGGTGTCGCACACCTCTTTCAGGTTGAACGAACAGATGTTGCTTGCCATTCCCACGGCGATGCCCTGGTTGGCCGACACCAGCACGTTGGGAAAGGTGGTGGGCAGCAGGGTAGGCTCTTTTGTGGTGGCGTCGTAGTTGTCCACCATGTCCACGGTATCGCAATCGATGTCCCGGAACAGCTCGGCGCAGATGGGGTCCAGCTTAGCCTCGGTATACCGGGAGGCGGCATAGGCCATGTCCCGGGAGTAGACCTTGCCGAAGTTGCCCTTGGAATCCACAAAGGGATGGAGCAATGTCTCGTTGCCCTTGGCCAGACGGACCATGGTCTCATAGATGGCGGCGTCGCCGTGAGGGTTAAGCTGCATGGTCTGGCCCACAATGTTGGCCGACTTGGTCCGCCCGTGGCTCAGAAGCCCCATCTTGTACATGGTGTACAGGAGTTTGCGATGGGAGGGCTTGAATCCGTCAATCTCCGGGATGGCCCGGGAGACGATGACGGACATGGCGTAGGGCATGTAGTTGACCTCCAGGGTCTCGGAGATGGGCTGCTCCGTGGTGGAGCCGTGGAGCCCCACCACCCCGTCGGTGTTGATTTTCTTTTTATTGAATTCCGGTTCCTGTTTTTTTCGTGCCATGCTTGGCTCCTTTTATCCGTGATGATCGGGGGTCAGGAAATGTCCGCCATTTCCAGATACTTTGCCCCGTTTTCCGCAATGAAATTCTTCCGCTCCTGAAGTTCATCCCCCAGCAGCATATCAAAATAGTGTGCAGTGCGCTCGGCGTCCTCGGGCATGACCTTGATCAGCCGCCGGGTTTCCGGATTCATGGTGGTCATCCACATCATCTCCGGGTCGTTCTCGCCCAAGCCCTTGGAGCGCTGGATGGTGACCTTCTTCCCCGCCAGTTCCTTGAGGATCTTCGCCTTTTCCTGTTCGTTGTAGGCAAACCAGGTTTTGTCCTTGCAGGTGATCTCAAACAGCGGCGACTCGGCGATGAACACATAGCCGTCCCGGATCAGAGTGGGACACAGCCGGTAGAGCATGGTGAGAATCAGGGTGCGGATCTGGAAGCCGTCCACGTCCGCATCGGTACAGATGACCACCTTGTTCCAGCGCAGGTTGTCCAGGTCGAAGCTGCTCAGCTCCTTGGCTTTCTTCCCCTGGACCTCCACCCCGCAGCCCAATACCTTCATCAGGTCGGTAATGATGGGAGAGGCGAAAATCTTGCTGTAGTCTGCTTTCAGGCAGTTGAGGATCTTGCCCCGGACGGGCATGATGCCCTGAAACTCCGCATCCCGGCTCTGCTTGACGCTGCCCATGGCGGAGTCGCCCTCCACGATATACAGCTCACGCACCGAGGTATCCCGGCTGCGGCAGTCCACAAACTTCTGCACCCGGTTGGAGATGTCGATGGAACCGGAGAGTTTCTTCTTCACGCTGGACTTGGTCTTCTCGGCGGACTCTCTGGCCCGCTTGTTCACCAGAATCTGCTCGGCGGCCTTGGCAGCCTCCTGGGCGTTCTCGATGAACCAGACCTGAAGCTGCTCCTTGAAGAACGCCGTCATGGCATCCTGGGTGAACTTGGAGTTCACGGACTTCTTGGTCTGGTTTTCAAAGCAGCCGATGGTAGAGAAGCAGTTGGTCACCAGAACCAGGGAATCCTGGATGTCCTGAAAGATGATCTTGCTCTCGTTTTTGGTGTATTTGTTATTGTCCCGGAGGTACTTGTCAAATGCCGCGGTGAAGCCCAGCCGCACCGCCCGGTCGGGACTGCCGCCGTACTCCAGCCAGGAAGAGTTGTGGTAGTATTCCAGATGGCTGATCTGCTTGCTGAAGCAGAAAGAGACGGTGATTTTCAGCTTCATCTCTGGCCGATTCTCCGCATCCCGGCCCCGGCGCTCCGTCTCCCAGAAGGTGGGCATGGTGAAGGCGTTGTCCCCCACCAGCTCCTCAATATACTGGCGGATGCCGTTTTCATAGCGGAATTCCTCGGTCTCGAACTTACCCCCCACCTGGTTGCGGAACCGGAAAGTCACCCCCGGGTTCACCACCGCCTGGCGGCGCAGCACATCCCGGTAATATTCCACGGGAATACGGATGTCGGTGAACACCTCTTTGTCCGGCCGCCAGCGAAAACACGAGCCGGTTTTCTTCCGGTCAGCAGGCTCCTTTTTCAGGCCGCCGATGTTCCGGCCCTTTTCAAAGTGAAGGTCGTACCGGTATCCGTCCCGGCGGATGGTGGCGTCAAAAAATTCCGAGGCATACTGGGTGGCGCAGGAGCCCAGGCCGTTCAGGCCCAGGGAGTACTCGTAGTTCTCCCCGTTTTCCCCGTACTTGCCGCCGGCGTACATTTCGCAGAACACCAGTTCCCAGTTGTAGCGCTTTTCCTTCTCGTTGTAGTCCACGGGGCAGCCACGTCCGAAGTCCTCCACCTCCACGCTCAAATCCTCGTAGCGGGTGACGATGATGGTGTCGCCGTGGCCCTCCCGGGCCTCGTCGATGGCGTTGGAGAGGATTTCAAACACCGCGTGCTTGCAGCCCTCCAGGTCGTCGGAGCCGAAGATCACCGCCGGGCGCTTGCGCACCCGGTCTTCCCCCTTGAGCATGGAGATGCTGGAATTTCCGTACTGTTCTTGCTTTTTCGTAGCCATTTTCCTTACCTGCCATGGTTATCCATAATTTTTCGATTTTATTATACGCATTTTCCCCGGCAAAGTCAACCAGCGGGGATTTTTCCCGGGATTGCCTGCGCCGGTCTTTGGACGATATAAATAATTTACCGTTTCTTATCCGGCGCTTTACCGTCTTATTGCACAAAAACCACTGAGGCATTTCTGCGACTTCCAAACCGTTACAACTTGAAAGCCCCGGCCCAGCCAAGTTAAAATATAAGTGGATACCGGCGGTGTTTCCGCCGGTTTTGGGAGGTGAAACCATGGACGAACCTGTTTATGAGCTTTCCGCCCGGGAGGTCACGGTGGAATTTACCGATGAGCGCACGGGAAAGACCTATCGCCGGACCCTGCCCATCGACTACTACGAAACCGCCAATGCCGTGATTCTCCGGGGGGAGAATCTGGACGGGCGGTTCTCTCAGTTGGTGTTCTACTCCGGCCGGGGGGTTCAGCGGCTCCAGGGTCTCACCGGCAAGGGGCCGGACGCCGACCCCTGCGGCACCCACTCGGCAGACCGTTAACCGCTTCCAAGCGAAAAAGGAGGAAATGGCAATGATTAAGAAAAACCTGGTCATCAACGGCGTAAACCGCACCCTGCTGGTGGAGGACAACGAAACCCTGGCCTCGGTGCTCCGGGAGCGTCTGCTGCTCACCGGATGTAAGATCGGCTGCGGCGAAGGCCACTGCGGCGCCTGCAACGTGATTGTAGACGGCAAGGTCACCCGCTCCTGCATCACCAAAATGAGCCGCCTGAAAGACGGCGCCCAGATCACCACCATTGAGGGCATCGGCACCATTTCCGATATGCACCCGCTGCAGGTGGCCTGGATGGCCCACGGCTGCGCCCAGTGCGGCTTCTGCTCCCCCGGCTTCATCATGACCGCCAAGGTGCTGCTGGACAACAATCCCTCCCCCACCCGGGAAGAGGTCCGGGACTGGTTCCAGAAGAACCGGAACCTGTGCCGCTGCACCGGCTATAAACCCCTGATCGATGCGGTTATGGACGCCGCCCGGGTTATCCGGGGCGAGATCACCAAGGAAGATCTGGTGTTCAAGCCCACCGGCGACTCCATCGTGGGTACCAGCTACATCCGTCCCTCCGCCGCCCAGAAGGTCACCGGAACCTGGGACTTTGGCGCCGATGATGCGCTGAAGATGCCCGCCGACACCCTGCGTCTGGCTCTGGTTCAGGCCAAGGTCAGCCACGCCCTCATCAAGGGCATTGACGCCTCCGCCGCGGAGAAGATGCCCGGCGTGTTCCGCATCCTCACCGCCAAGGACATTGTGGCTTCCGGCGGCAAAAACCGGATCAACGGCCTGGTCATGCTGCCCCTGAACAACAAGTGCGACGGCTGGGACCGTCCTGTGCTGTGCGATGAGAAGATCTTCCAGTTCGGCGACGCCATCGCCATTGTGGCCGCCGACACCGAGGCCCACGCACGGGCCGCCGCCGACGCGGTGGTGGTGGATATTCAGGAGCTGCCCGCCTACATGAACGCCATGGATGCCATCGCCGACGACGCCATTGAAATCCATCCCGGCACCCCCAACGCCTACTACGAAACCAACTGCATCAAGGGCCCGGACTTTGACTTTGACTCCGCCCCCAACGTGGTGGAAATCGAGTCCTACTGCTCCCGTCAGCCCCACCTGCACTTAGAGCCCGACTGCGGCTACGCCTACATCGACGAGGACGGCATGGTCACCGTCCACTCCAAGTCCATCGGCATCCATCTGCATATGCCCATGATCGCCGACGGCATCGGCGTTCCCCTGGAGAAGCTGCGTCTGGTTCAGAACCACGCCGGCGGCACCTTCGGCTATAAGTTCTCCCCCACCAACGAGGCCATTCTGGGCGCCGCCGCCAAGATCCTGCAGCGGCCGGTCTCCCTGGTCTTCAACCAGTTCCAGAACATCACCTACACCGGCAAGCGCAGCCCGGCCTTCATGCACATCAAGCTGGCTGCCGATGAAAAGGGCAAACTGCTGGCCATGTGGGGCGACAACTATGTGGACCACGGCCCCTACTCCGAGTTCGGCGACCTGCTGACCCACCGGCTCAGCCAGTTCACCGGCGCGGGCTACCACATCCCCACCATCCGCAACAAGAACACCACTGTCTTTACCAACCACGCCTGGGGCTCCGCTTTCCGGGCCTACGGCTCTCCCCAGTCCTTCATGGGCTCCGAAATCGCCATCGATGTGCTGGCCGCCAAGATGGGCATGGACCCCTTCGACATCCGGGAGCTGAACTGCTACAAAGAATCCGAGCACTCCACCATCCCCACCGGCTACGCCCCCGACGTGTACTGCCTGGAGGGAATGTATAAGGTAGCCCGGCCCCTGTACGAAGCTGCCAAGAAGCGGGTGGCGGAGAAGAACGCCGCCTCCGATGGCCGGTACAAGTACGGTATCGGCGTGTCCTCCGGTGTCTACGGCTGCGGTCTGGACGGCGTGGACTCTTCCCAGGCTTACGCCGAGCTGAACCCCGACGGCACCGTCACCATCTACGTCTCCTGGGAGGACCACGGTCAGGGCGCCGACATGGGTGCGCTGGTCTCCGCCCACGAAACATTGCGGCAGGCGGGTATCCGGCCTGACCAGATCCGTCTGGTGATGAACGACACCAAGATCACCCCCAACTCCGGCCCCGCCGGCGGCTCCCGCAGCCAGGTCATGTCCGGCAACGCCTGCCGTCTGGCCGCTGAAAACCTGCTGGCCGCCATGAAGAAGGAGGACGGCACCTACCGGACCTACGATGAGATGAAGGCCGAAGGCATCGAAACCAAGGTCCAGGGTCAGTGGGTCACTACCTACTGCGCCGAGCATCCCATTGACCAGGCCACTGCCCAGGGCGAACCTTTCGCCACCTATATGTACACCCTGTTCCTGCCCGAAGTGTGCGTGGACACCCAGACCGGCAAGGTCACCGTGGAGAAGTTCACCTGCGTGGCGGACGTGGGAACCATCATGAATAAGCTGCTGGTGGACGGCAACTTCTACGGCGGTCTGGCCCAGGGCATCGGTCTGGCGCTGAGCGAGGACTTTGACGATCTGAGCAAGCACACCAGCCTGAAGAACTGCGGCATCCCCTACCCCAAGGACATCCCCGACGACATCGAGCTGCACTACACCCAGACCTACCGGCCCAACGGCCCCTACGGCGCCGCCGGCTGCGGCGAAGCCCCGCTGGACGCTCCCCATCCCGCCATCCTCAACGCCATCTTCAACGCCACCGGCGCCCGGATCACCCGGGTTCCCGCCCTGCCCGAAGTGGTGCTGGCCGCCCTGCAGGAGCTGAAAAACTGATTTCCTTGTTAGAAAAACTATGGTATGATGGAGAGGCGGGCAACCGCCTCTCCACATCCATATTCCGGGGCAATCAGCCCCCGGTATTTGCCTTTCCTGAAAGGAGGGACGCTCATGCGCCTTGAAGAACGGGCCTCCACCCACGTCTATCACCAGAAGCGGCTGTTCACCAAAGAAGAGCTGGAAGCCCGGGAGCATCTGTGCGTCCACGAGCAGCCGGCCTATTGCAGCGCCGCCTGCCCCCTGAAGCTGGACGTCAAGGCCCTGATTGCCCATGTGGCCGCCGGGAGATTCCAGGAGGCCCGGGGCCTGTACGAAAAAATCACCCCCTTCCCCCACCTGCTCAGCGCCAGGTGCGAAGCCCCCTGCGAAGCAAAATGCAAGCTGCTGGAGCTGGGCGAGGGCATCGCCATCCGGGACCTGGAGGCCGCCGTCCTGGCCTGTGCCCCGGAAAAGCGGGGCAAAAGCTTCCTGCGAAAAAAGCCCCTCCGGGCCGCCGTCTTCGGCAGCAGCCTGTTCACCCTGTTTCTGGCGGGGGAACTGGCCAGAAAACGCTACGGCGTGACGGTGTTCTGCGCCCAGGAAACCCCGGAAGAATATCTCGCCGCCTGCGCCCCGGCGCTGCCGCAACAGGCCCGGGAAGCCTCCCTGAGGGACTTACAGAATCTGGAAATCACCTTCCGCTGGGGCTGCGACCCCGGGGAAGCACTGAAAACCCAAAAAGATTCCTTCGGCCTTTCCGCCGCCGACTTTGACCTGGCCCAAACAGTCTTCCCCGGCCTGGAGGCGGAGGAAGCGCTGATGGTCAGCCGGGAACACCGTCTGCTCACCGGCCCTGCCCAGGGGGTGCTTGGAGCCGCCTTCGGGGCAAAGAAAGCCGCCCTGTCCGCCGACCGTCTGGCCCAGAACCTGGACCCGGCCAACACCCGGGGGGAGGAAGGGGCCGTGGAAACCCGGCTGTACACCCGCCTGGAAGGGGTGACCGGTTCCCGGCGCATCCCCATTTCCGGCCGGGAGGACGCCCAGGCGGAGGCCGGACGGTGCATCCAGTGCCGGTGCGATGAATGCGTCAAAGGCTGCGCCTATCTGCGCCATTATCAGAAGTCCCCCCGGATTCTCACCCGGGAAATCTACAACAACGTGTCCATCATCATGGGCGACCACATGATGAACAAGCCCATCAACGCCTGCTCCCTGTGCGGCCAGTGCCGCTTCACCTGCCCCAACGGCTACGACATGGGAGAAATCTGTCACATGGCCCGGCAGAACATGGTGTTCACTGGGAAAATGCCCCTGGCCCCCCATGAATTTGCCTTGCAGGATATGCTGTTTTCCAATGAGGAAGCCTTCCTGTGCCGCCCCCAGCCGGGCTTTGACCGGTGTCGGTATGTGTTCTTCCCCGGCTGTCAGGCCAGCGCCATCGCCCCGGCCACAGTGCGCGCGGCCTACCGGGATCTGTGCCATCGTCTGGACGGGGGCGTGGGGCTGCTGCTGGGCTGCTGCGGCGTCATCAGCGACTGGGCCGGACGCTATGAGCTGTTCGAGCAGTCCACCCGGTTTCTCCGGGAACAGCTGGAAAAACTTGGAGACCCCAAAATCATTGCCGGATGCCCCACCTGCATGAAAACCCTCTCCGGCACTGTGTCCGGGGATGTGGTGGGCATCTGGGAAATTCTTGAAGACATTGGTCTGCCGGAGGGCCCCCTCCCCGCTCCCCGGCCCATGGCCCTTCACGACGCCTGCGGTGCCCGGGGAGACCCTGCCACCCAGCAGAGCATCCGCCGGATTGCCCGGTCCCTGGGCTGCCAGCTGGCGGACACCCCCTACTCGGAAGATCAGTCCCCCTGCTGCGGCTACGGTGGGCTCACCCAGTACGCCAACCGGGAAGTGGCCAGGGAAATGACCCAGCAATGCCTGGAGCGCTCCGACTTGCCCTACTTAAGCTACTGCATGGCCTGCCGGGACCGGTTTGCCCGGGAGGGCCGGGAATCGGTGCACATTCTGGAACTGGTCTATGGCACCGCCGCCGACCACTGTCCCGACATCAGCGCCAAGCGGTACAACCGGCTGGGGCTGAAGCAGCAGCTGCTGGAAGAAATCTGGAAAGAGAAGGTGGAAGACATGGAACCGGAATTCACCCTGACCTACGCCCCCGGGGCAGAAGAACAGATGGATGAGCGGATGATTCTCAAATCCGACGTCATCGCCGTCCTGAACCGCCTCCGGGAAACCGGAGAGGCCATTCTGGACGCTGACACCGGGCTTTGCGTCACCCGGGCCCGGCTGGGCAACGTGACCTTCTGGGTCAAGTATCAGGAAATTCCCGGAGGCTATCAGGTCTTCGGCGCCTACAGCCACCGGATGAACATTGTCACCCGGCAGTAAGGAGGATCCCATGGCAGACAAGAACTACTATACCATCGACCCAGAGGGCAAGCTCACCTGCCTGAAATGCAAATGCAAGCTGGAAAAAGGCCGGGCGAAATTTCTCTACCTGGACAACGGCTTTCCTGTGGAGCTGCCGGTGTGCCCGAAATGTGGGTTCGTCTACGTTCCCGAGGAGCTGGCCCTGGGCAAGGTGCTTTCCGTGGAGAAAGCCCTGGAGGACAAGTGATGCAGGGCCATCCCGGCGGGGACGCCCATACCCGTTATTTAATCGAACTGTCCTTCCTGCCCCCGGGGAGCCGGTGGCTGGACATGGGTGCCGGAGACGGTCAGGCCCTGGAAATTCTGGAAGAGGAAGGCTTTTCGGCAGTGGGCATAGATCTTTCTCCCCGGAGCCTGCGGGTGGAGCGGGGCGATTTTCTCCGCACGCCCTATGAAACCGGCTCCTTTGACGGGGTACTGTCCCAATGCAGCTTCTATGTCAGCGGCAATGTGCCTCTGGCTCTGACCGAGGCCGCCCGGCTGCTGCGCAAAGGGGGTAAGCTGGTGTTCTCCGATGTGACGGAGGACGTGGTGGTCCTGCTGAATCAGGTCCGGGCCGCCGGATTCGCTGTGCGCCACCTGGAGGACCTAACCGACCAATGGAAGCAACACTACCTGGAAGCCCTGTGGCGGGAGGAGGTTTCCTGTCCGCCAGTAAAAGGGAAAATCAGCTATGTGCTGTTCGTGTGCGAAAGGATGTGAGGGTATGGACCTGACCGACCGGATTCTGGAACTGAGCCGCTACGGCTATTTCTGCTCCCAGATTCTGGCCATTCTCCTGCTGGAAACCATCGGGGAGGAAAATCCCAAGCTGGTGCAGGCCATGGCGGGACTGAACGGGGGCGTGGGCTTCTCCGGCGGGGTGTGCGGCTGCATGACCGGGGGCTGCTGCCTGATTTCCTACTTCACCGGCAAGCCCGACGACATGAACTACGACAGCCCCCACCACAAACCCGCCTTAGGGGAGTTCACTCAATGGTTCACCGACGAGATGGAGCTGGAATATCAGGCCATCGACTGCCGGGACATCACCCGGGGAAACCCGGCGAAACGGGTGGAATACTGCCCCCAGATCATCGCCCAGACCTACGAAAAATGTATGGAAATCCTGGAAAAGCGAGGACTCCTGTAGCATGGAAATCGGAAAAACCACCAGTGTCTGCCCCGTGTGCCTGGCCCGGATTCCCGCCCGGAAGGTGGTAGGAGCGGACGGTAATATCTACCTTGAAAAAAGGTGCTGGGACCACGGCCCCTTCCGCACCCTGATCTGGGAGGGGGACCTGGAAAGCTATCTGGCCTGGGGGGCCTCCGATGTCCCCGGATCCGTGATTCCCGTGGGGGCAGGAGCCGTGGAACGGGGGTGCCCCTACGACTGCGGCCTGTGCCAGAGCCACGAGCGAGACGGCTGCTGCGTGCTGCTGGAACTGACCAACCGGTGCAATCTGCGCTGCCCGGTGTGCTTCGCCAGCGCCGGGGAGCAGGCTCCCCGGGATCTGTCTCTGGAAGAAATTGGGAAACAGTACGATCTTTTGCTTTCCCGGGGCGGGCCCTTCAATATCCAGCTCTCCGGGGGAGAGCCCACCATGCGTGATGACCTGGATGCCATCATCGCCCTGGGAAAAGAAAAGGGCTTTTCCTTCTTCCAGCTAAACACCAACGGGCTGCGGCTGGCCCGGGAGCCGGGGTATGCCGCCCATCTGGCAAGGGCCGGAGTCAGCACTGTGTTTCTCCAATTCGACGGCCTGGAGGACCACATCTACCGTACCCTCCGGGGGGCGGATCTGACCCAGGTGAAGCTGGACGCCATCCAGGCCTGCCGGGAGGCGGGTCTGCCGGTGGTTCTAGTGCCCACGGTGGCCCCGGGGGTCAACGATCAGGCCCTGGGGGACATCCTCCGCTTCGCCCTGTCCCAGGCCCCCCACGTCCGGGGCGTTCACATTCAGCCCATCTCCTACTTCGGGCGGTGCGGCCTGGAGGCCCCGGAAAAGAGACTGACCATCCCCGGGATTCTCCGGCGGATCGAGGAGCAGACCGGGGGGCTGATGAAATACGCCGACTTTGGCGGCGGCGGGGCGGAGAGCCCCTACTGCTCCTTCCACGCAAGCTACCTGCACCGGGAGAACGGCAGCCTGAAAGCCCTGCCCCGGCGTAAAAGCCAGTGCTGCTGCACCAAAAGCAGCGAAGCCCGGGACTATGTGGCCCAGCAGTGGAGCGGCAGGGTTTCCGGCTCCGACGGCGACCCGGACACCGCCTCCCTGGACGCCTTTTTGCAGCAGGTGGTGGAGAACACCTTCACCGTGTCCGGCATGGTGTTCCAGGATGCGGACAACCTGGACTTAGACCGGCTGCGCCGGTGCTACATCTGCGAGGTGGACAGTCAGTACGGCATGGTACCCTTCTGCGCCTACAACCTCACCGACCGGAAGGGCCGGGCATTGTATCGGAAATCATGAACAAGACAAAACTGGATGATTGGATCTGCCGGGTGGAAGCTCTGCCGGAGCTGAACCGGGAAATTCTGGAGGAGCTGCAGCTTTGCAGGCTCAACGAAACCCTCTCCCGGGTCGCCGCCCGGGCGGGGGCCTATAGGGATCTCCCCCGGCAGCTTTCCTCCCTGGACGAACTGAAAAACCTGCCCTTCACTACCCCGGATATGCTGTCCCAGGCCCCGGGGAAATTTCTGCTGCTCAGCCAAGGGGAAATCCAGCGGGTAATCTCCGGGGACACCTCCGGCACCACCGGAGCGCCCAAGCGGATTTTCTACACCGCCCGGGACCTGGAACACACCATGGGCTTTTTCGCCGCCGGAATCTCCGAAATGCTCCGGCCCAGAGAAAAATGCCTCATTGCCTTCCCCTTCCATGGCCCCTTCGCCCTGGGGGATCTGATTGCCCGGGCGGTGGAGCGGCTGGGGGCAGTCCCCATCCCTGCCGGAAATCCCCAGACCTGGGAAGACTGGTGCTGCCGGATCGAGGAAACCCGCCCGGATGCCTGGATTGGCTTTCCCGCCCTGCTGCTGGGCGTTGCCCGGATGTACGGGCCGGACTTTCCCATCCGCAAGGCCCTGATCTCCGCCGACGCCTGCCCTCCAGGCATCACCGGCCCGCTGGAAGACCTGCTGGGAAGTCGGCTCTTCCCCCACTACGGCAGCCGGGAATGCGGCCTGGGCGGGGCGGTGACCTGCCCGGCCTTCCAGGGAATGCACCTGCGGGAAAATCACATTCTGGCAGAAATTGTGGACGAAACCGGCAGCCCGGTTCCGGATGGACAGTGGGGGGAGCTGGTGATCACCACCATTGGCCTGGAAGCCATGCCCCTGATCCGCTACCGCACCGGGGACCGGACCCGATTCCTGCCCTCCTGCCCCTGCGGGGGCGTGACCCGTCGGATTGACCGGGTCACCCGGATGGAGCCCGGGCCTGCCATGGCGGATGTGGATGACGCGGTGTTCCCCCTGCCCGGGGTGGTGGACTGCCGTGGAACGCTCCTGGGAAACCGGCTGTGCCTGGATGTGCTGCGCGCCGGAACCGCCGGAGGGGAGGATTTGCTCCCGGCCCTGGAGCAACGGTTTCCCGATCTGGAAATTCAGGTGACCGTGACCCCTGCCGTCCGGGAATCTGCCCCACTCTATCCTGGGAAACGCTTTATCCATCAATAGCAGACAAAAGCTAACAACAAATATGGTTCTCCAAAAGGCAAAACCGACGGTGCATTGATTACACCGTCGGTTTTTATGAATGTTTTTATGCCTGGGGATCGTAGTGGACCTGCTTTTCCCCGGGGAGTCGGGAAAAATGCTTCAAAAATGCCCAGGCCGCCCGAGCCAGGTCGGGAATTGCGCCGTGGGGCATATTCTTTACATCCGTGTAGCAAAAATGGATTTCTCCCCGGTCATTCTGAAAGCCCCAGGTCGTCAGCCGCCCGCCCTGAGTGTAGCCGCAATCTGCCGTATAGTGATTTTCCCCGTTCCAGATTGCGTCAGAGCGCCAGGGCCAGGGCTGGGGCGGCTCCGCCGGGCGGGGAGTCCCCCCGTTCAAGGCGATAAAATTGGCAAACAGTTTGGGATAGCCCTTTCTTGCCTTGTCCATCTTGTGATCCAAATCGCCATTGACGGCAAACATGGGCATTTCCCATCCATCTTCCTTCAATTGCGCCTCAAAGGTGGTAAAGGGGCTGTTCCAGGGAGACAGGGCCGCAAACAGCTGGGGATGGCGGGTGCCATACCAGCAGGTGGCCGCCGCCCCGTTGGAGAATCCGGTGAGATAGACCCGGGTGCGGTCAATCTCCAGATCTTTTTCCATCTGATCCAGCATTTTTTCCAGCATTCCCTCATCCCGCTCCACCAGCCAGGTGTTCTCCGGGGAAGATGGACTTACAAAGACAAATCCCTTGGTTTCCTCCTGCAGTTCCGGCCAGCCGTTTTTCTGGGCGAACATCCAGGCAGGCTCCCCGTGACCGTGCATACTGATGACCACGGGGAGTCGCTTGGAGGAGGTACCCGTAGGAATACGGGTGTAGCATTCATAGTCCCAGCCGTTGTGATGCACCACGCCGCGGGTGTATTCCCCATCCGCAAGCATCTGCTCCTGGGACTTGATCCGGGCGGGAGTTCCGTCCGGGCTGTTTTTCCAGCGGATGCGGGTATTCATCTGCCGGAGCAGTTCCGCTGTCGTTTCCGGCGCAGGGCCATAATCGCCCTTCGAAACTGCTACCAGGTCAGTTCCGGGCCGGGAAAAGTACGCCTCCGCCTGGGCGGTATCCTGGTTGCCCAGCATCCATACCGCCGTGGGAATCTCCCGATTTTTGTGCTGCCAATCCGCAGACGCATCCGGCAGCAGCCAGCGGTCCGACAATTCTTCCGCCGGGAGATAGTCATGAGGCACCCCATTTACCAGAACGGTCTGGGCAAACAGGTTGGGATGGGCTACCGCAGCATCTCCTGCAAATACCGCCCCTTCCCCATAGCCGACCGCAAAAATCAGCGTTTCCCAACACCAGACATTGCGCAGCACTTCCCGGGGATCCGGGCTGGAAGTGTCCTGCCACACGGCTTTGTAAAGGGACTTCAGCCGGCGGTTGGATGCCTTTTCCCATCCCTCGGGAGCTGCAGGCAAAATCAGCACTGCACCATCCTTTTCTGCGGCATCCAGCCATCCGCTGTTTGCCGCAAAAGCTTCCAGATGGGAAAAATCAACGGCATCAGCATCGGGCGCAAACAGAAAAATACTCTTTGCCGGGCGCCAGGAACGGCACTGGGAGGACAGATAATACAGGCAATTCTCCCCGGCAAGTTCAAATCGTTCCATGCTGTATTCCTCCGTGCAAGTTCCAGCGTATCAGCCGGACACCGACAGAGAGCCATCGCTGTTGCGGGAGAACCGCTTCAGGAACTGCCAGGCATAGGTGGTGGTGCGGATGTCCAGCGCATGGGGGCACCGCTTTGCAAGGAACAGCTCGTACATAGACACGCCATTGCCGTTGAACCAACGGTGATGGAGGAAGCGCTGATCGTACCCGTCATAGGTGGTTTCATCCGCATGAATGCCGGACTCGTTGGTCATATCCTGAACAAAGGGATCGGTATTCAGATGGTTATATCCGCGCCAGTAGTAGAAGGTCTTCAGGCGGGCATCCGTCTCGCTGTCAATGGGCCACTTGCCATCCACCAGGCCGGCGGTTTGAATGACAGGCACCTGGTAATCATAGGCAGCTTTCTTGGCATCTGCCATCTGCCGGACCGGGCTGGGAGCAACCTCCTCATCCTTGGCGGCCGGGTCATAGGCTGCACCGCTGCGCTTCTTGAGCAGGGATTCCAAATTGCCAAAATATCCTTCGTTAAAGGCGTTGCAAGGCGCAGCAGCCGCTACGATGTCCGGATAGGAGCAGGCCAGGGCATTGCTCATCATGCCGCCCATAGAGAAGCCGGAAACGTAGATTCTGGTTTCATCAATGGGATGTACCTGCTTCATATGGTCGATCAGTGCCAGGAAAAAGTCCATATCACTGCATTTCTGAATGGTCCGGTCGTTCCAGGCGTTCCAGCGGTTGCTCTCGCTGGCCTCGGGATAGACGACAATGAAATTCTCCTGATCGGCGATTTCGTGCCAGTCAGACTGTTCTGCACCATACAGCGGTACGCATCCACCCCCATGGAAGTAGAACAGCAGCGGCACTTTCTCCTGGGTGCCCCGAAGCTGAGGCGGAATATATTCATACCAGGTATGAGGGAATCCATCGTTGCAGCCCAGGGAGCTGTCCTTCACATGGGCAGTGAATCCCTTTTCTGTAAAGTTGGTGCGCTTCTGGTAGAATCCGTAGGTATCGTTCTGCCAGCGGCGAGTCTCACTGAACAGCCGCTCCCAAACCAGGCTGACCAGCTGTGCATCCATGTTCCGCTGGGTCAGAAGCAGACGGCAGTTGGGATTCTTGCCGTACCAGGTGACCACGCCGTCACCTTCTTCAGAAGTCTGCACGTCGTTCGCTTTGCGCAGGTAAGCCTCCGCCACGGCATTGCCGCAGACACAGGCAGCCGTTTCGATGCCCAGGGCATCCTGGGGAATCGCATACCCCTGGGGGAAAGCCCCGATCATCATAGCAGGGACGTTAATCGGCTTCTTGGCAGTCATGGTCATCAGCAGCGCTGCGCCTTCCGGACAGTCCGCGATATAGAAAATCATGCCGTTAAAGCCGCTGACGCCCAGTTCACTGCCCTTCAGTACGCCGAAGCAGCGAATCAGATAGTCCATATCATTTTCCCGCTCCGGGTCGCAGGTATAGTTCCAGCCGTCCTCTGTCGGGTTGGGGAACAGCAGCAGGAAATGCTTTTCTTCTGCCAGCTTGTCCAAGCCCAGCCGTTCCATGGTCTCCTGAGCAGAAGCCTCAGAATCGTCAGCACGGAGCACCATGACCACCTGGCACTGCTTGGGATGGGGACAGCCCGACACCGGTACATAGGCGTACATGGTTCTGGCTTTGCCCACACCTGCCTCGGCATTGTTTTCCGCTTCCCGCCGCCCGCTGATATCGCCGGACACCGGCTGAAGGGAGAGTTTTCCTTCGTATTTGCTGTGCTGTACCAACTCGTTCATCTGATCAATCATTCATTACTCCTCCCCAATCTGCAGCTCGCCATCCGGCAGTCTGCGGAATTTTTTAATAAACTTCCAGGCAAACTCTGTCTGTACCGGTACAATGGCGTGGGGCATCCGCTTGGCGGTCAACTGCTCCAGCAGCACCGGAGCATCCGGATCAGCGCTGTGCCAACGTTGATGGAAGAACCGCTGCTCCTCATCTTCGTAGAAGTTTTCATCGGCCGCCAGGCCCGTCAGGGTCTGGGCGTCCAGAGAGTTCTCTGTAGGAATATTGTTCCGCTTTTTCCAGTTTTCAATGGTCTGAATCCGAACGTCGTTGGTCTGATCATCCACCGGCCAGTTGGCAATGGTGGCGTCGTTGAACCCGGCTGTCTGGAAAATGGGCATCCGATAGGTCTTCTCACCCCATTTGGCATCCGCCATCTGGTGCTGAACAGAAACCTGGGACAGCGCCGCAGTGTCAACGCCCTTCACTACACCGGCATACACAGCCTTGGGCTGCTTGAAGTAGGCAAAATCGTAAGCATTGAAGGGGGCGCCTGCAGCAAACACCTCCGGATAAACGCCGCAGATTGCGTGGGTCATCATGCCGCCCATGGAGAAGCCGGTGGCATAAATCCGGGTTTCGTCAATGGGATGCACCTGCTTCATATGCTCGATCAGCGCCATGACAAATTCAAAATCATTGGGCAATGCCGGATCATTGAAGATGTTCCAGGCCTTATTCACTGCAGGTGCGGGGTAAACCACAATGAAGTTCTCCCGGTCGGCGATGTCATGCCAGTCAGACTGCTCCGCGCCATACAGGGGCACACAGTTGACACCGTGGAAATAGAAAACCAGCGGCACCTTCTCCTGAGTTCCCCGAAGCTGAGGCGGGATGTATTCGTACCAGGTGTGTGCAAATCCATTGTTGCAGCCCAGGGAGGAATCCTTCACATGGGCGGTGAAGCCCCGGCTGGTAAAGTAGGTGCGCTTCTGGTAGGTTCCGTAGGTATCATTCTGCCAGCGACGGCTGGTGCTGAAGAGCAGATCCCAGGCGCTGTACAAGGTATCAGCAGACAGTGACTGCCGGGATACAGCCAGCCGGACATTGGGATTCTTGCCATAGAAGACCGTAGTGTCTCCGGAAACCGCTTCGGTGGAAACACCGTTGGCCTTCTTGATGTACGCCTCCGCCACAGGGTTATTTCCAACCCAGGCCGCCACCTCCACGTGTTTGGCATCTTCCGGGATCTGATATCCGGCCGGGAATTTGCCGATCATCATGGCAGGTACATTCATCGGGCGCTTTGCCGCCATGGTCATCAGCAGTGCGGAAGCCGTTTCACTGGCAGCCACGTAGTAGATCATGCCGTTAAATCCGTTGACTCCCACCTTGCTGGTCCGAAGGGCCCCAAAGCAGCGGATCAGGTAATCCATATCGTTTTCCCGGGACGGATCTTCCTGGTCATTCCACCCGCCCTTCGCCGGATTCGGGAAGAGTACCAAAAAATGCTCCTGTTCAGCCAGCTCGTCCAAGCGCAAAGATGTCAGCATAGAACGGGCGGATTCCAGGTCATCGCCGTCCCGCAAAACCATCAGCACCTGAGCCTGCTTGGCGTCCGGGCATCCGGATTTCGGGGCATATACGTACATTGTCCGGTCAGTGCCGTCTGCCGCGGAGACATCATTCTCGTGCTCCACCTTTCTGGATGTTTCACCGGCAACCGCTTCCAGAAATAGTTCCCCCGCATAGGGAGAAAACTGGGTCAGTTCATTCATAGGATCGTTCATACGTCTAACCTCCGTCGCAAAATGGGGTTCCGGTCAATTCCGGATGGATGGAAACAAGGGGCAGCGCCGCATAGCGAATGATGCGGCGCTGCGTTACAATACAAATCAGGCAAACAGCAGGCAAGCCGCGCCGCAGGTGAAGAGCATCTTCAGTACCCACAGGGGCAGGATGAACGTCCAGAACTCGGTGAGCTTGTACTTGCCGGTGCCCATGGCCAATGCGGGCAGGCCATCAATGGGCATAAACCAGTTGATCCAGGCAGCCGTCACGCAGGCATAAGCAACAGGGATGGGGCTGTAACCGTAGGACACGGACAGCGCAATGCCGATAGGCGCGAAAATGAACAGGGAGCCGAAGCTGGCACCGGTAAAGGTAGCGCAGATGGAGGTCATGAAGCCGAACACCAGAACCAGGACGAACAGGCTGACATTCTCGCCCATCAGGCCGCCCACCAGGTTGCCCAGGTAAGTGGACAGGCCGGAGTTATTCATAGCAGCCGCCACACCAATGACGCTGGCCATCATGATCAGCACAGGGGAGAACATATTGTTCAGCATTTCCTTGAAGGAGATGGCACCGCAGGCCAGGTAAACACCTGCAATCACCAGGGGCAGACCATAGCCGATTTCGCCGGGCAGCGTGGTCAGGAACACCAGGCCGATCAGCAGAACCACATAACCAGCATAGATGATCTTTTCCTGGGTCTTGGTGATGGTCAGTTCAAACTTGTCTTCCTCCTTGGCTGCGGCAGCGGTGGATTCGCTGATGTCCCGGTCAGGCAGGAACCGATGCATAACCACACAGTACAGTAGGTAAACAGCAGACCAAGCCACATTCACCAGGCAGTACATCGCCACAGAAACTGTGCCAGTGTGGCCGGTGGCCTCCACCAGGCTGCCAATAATGCCGATCATCATGGCGGCGCCGTTCGGCAGCCAGCCGGAAGAGCAGAATGCCGCAGGCAGCAGAATCCGGGAGGTGGGCAGTTCCTTGTTGTAGGGGATGGTTGCGATGATGCTGATGATCAGGACATAGAACGCAGTGCCGGTGATGAAGTTGCCCACCACCATGATGGTGAACAGCAGCAGGATGAACCCGCCGATGCCGCCCTTCTTGGCGACCCGGTTCAGCAATCCTTTGATTTTATGAATGGCGGTGGTTTTTTGCAGGGCCGCGGTACAAACCATAAAGCCCATGATCATGATTACGTTGTTATTTGCGAAGCCGCTGAAAGCAGTGGCCACATCTGCCTGCTGAGTCACAACCAGCAGTGCGCAGGCAATCAGCGCCGGAGCGCCGAAGGGCAACTTGTCACTGATGATAACCGCGACCATCAGGACGACGATTGCCAAGGTGATAATCATAGATAATGTCATACTGATTCTCCTTTTTTCTATTTTCGAAAATCGCGTTTTTCATGGACAGCAGCTACGATATGCACCTCCCAATACTCGCCGTGTACATTTTTGCGGGAATTTCTCCCTTGGAGCTTTCGCGGCCGGAACACAGAACGGCCGGTCAGCTGCTGCATGGACTTGCCCAATCTTCAGTTGGAGGACCGTTCTCCCCCGGCTGAAGATGACTGCACTCCTTACTGAAATTCCT
>DVKV01000106.1 GCA_018715835.1 Candidatus Faecousia intestinavium
GGGCTATACCGCCTGGGACCCCACTTCCTGCGCTTTCGTGAAAGACGGGAGTCTGTACATCCCCACCTGCTTCTTCTCTTACAATGGACAGTCCCTGGACAAGAAGACGCCTCTGCTTCGCTCCATTGACGAAGTCTCCCGGGAAGCGTTGCGGATTTTACGGTTGTTCGGTGACACCGAAACCCAGCGCGTTATCCCCTCGGTGGGTGCGGAGCAGGAGTATTTCCTGCTGCCCAAGGATCTGTACGCCCAGAGAGAGGATCTGCGCTTGACCGGCCGCACCCTGTTCGGCGCTCAGCCTCCCAAGGGTCAGGAACTGGACGACCACTACTTCGGAACCATCCGGACCCGGGTTTCTTCCTTCATGAAGGATCTGGATGAACAGCTGTGGCGGCTAGGAATCCTCAGCAAGACCAAGCACAACGAGGGTGCTCCCTGCCAGCACGAAATGGCCCCCATTTATACCGATGCCAATACCGCCTGTGATGACAACCAGCTGATTATGGAAATCATGAAAAAGTGCGCTGCCAAGCACAATCTGGTTTGTCTGCTCCACGAAAAGCCTTTCGCCGGGGTGAACGGCTCCGGCAAACACAACAACTGGTCCCTGTCCACCGATACCGGAAAGAATCTGTTCAGCCCCGGCAAAACCCCCAGTCAGAACGCTCGGTTCCTCGTATTTCTGGCGGCCTTCATTGCCGGTGTGGATGAATACCAGGATTTCCTCCGGTGCACGGTAGCCTCCGCCGGAAACGATCACCGTCTTGGTGCCAGTGAGGCCCCTCCCGCCATCGTCTCCATTTTCCTGGGAGCAGAATTGGACGGAATCATCCAGTCCATCATCGACGGCACCAACTACACCGAACCCGAAAAGAGTATGCTTCGCATTGGTGTGGATGTGCTCCCCGCCATCCCTAAGGACACCACTGACAGAAACCGCACCAGCCCCCTGGCCTTCACCGGCAACAAATTCGAGCTTCGGATGCCTGGTTCCTCCCAGTCCATCGCCGGACCCAATATCGTGCTCAACACCATAATGGCCGAGGAACTGGGTAAATTTGCAGATGCCCTGGAAAATGCCAAGGATTTTGATTCGGAGCTGCAAAAGCTGGTCTGTCAGGCCCTGAAAGATCACCGGAGAATCATTTTCAGCGGCAATGGCTACAGCGAAGAATGGAAGCAGGAAGCCGCCCGCCGGGGTCTGAGCAATCTGGCTTCCACTGCGGAAGCCCTTCCCGCCTATGCTTCGGAGAAGAACATCGATCTTGTCACCCGGCACGGCATTTTCACCGAGGATGAATTCCGTGCAAGGTCCGTTATCCACATGGAAGCGTATAACAAGATCGTCCGGATTGAAGCACGAACCATGATGGACATGGCCCTGCACCAGATTCTTCCCGCCGCCCTTCGCTACACCCAGAGTCTCTGTCAGGGGATCGCTGCCAAACAGCCGCTTCACCTGCCTGCAAAAGCGGAAAATCAGCTGGTTTCCCGGCTCTCTGCTGCAACGGATGCCCTGTATGACCAGGTAGAAACCCTGCGTTTTGCTTTGGAAGCCGTCCCCACAGAACCTGCCGCAGCGGCAAATTATTATCACAATGTTGTGATTCCCGCTATGCGGGATCTGCGAAAGGAAGCAGATATTCTGGAAACCCTGACTGATAAGTCCTATTGGCCTTATCCCACTTACTCTGATCTGCTTTATTATTAATCCTAGTTTAAAAAGCATTCCCCTGTCCGAATTGCTTCGGACAGGGGAATTTTAATGAGCTGATTAGTTCTTCAGGCTCTGAAGCGGAGCGGGAATTCGACCGCCTCTGGCAATAAAATCATTGCTGGTAGGCTCATGCACCGGCATCACCGGCGCACTGCCCAGCAGGCCGCCCATTTCCACCCGATCCCCCACCTGAAGGCCAGGAGCGGGAATAATCCGGACTGCTGTGGTTTTGGAATTGACCATGCCAATAGCTGCCTCATCGGCGATAATGGCGGAAATTGTTGCAGCGGAGGTATCCCCCGGCACCGCAATCATATCCAGACCAACCGAGCAGACACAGGTCATGGCCTCCAGCTTATCCAGCACCAGAGTGCCGGATTCCGCTGCGGCAATCATGCCCTCATCCTCAGACACCGGAATGAATGCACCGGAGAGGCCGCCCACATGGTTGGACGCCATCACGCCGCCCTTCTTAACGGCATCGTTCAAAAGCGCCAGAGCCGCCGTGGTTCCATGGGTACCGCAGATCTCCAGGCCCATTTCCTCCAAAATCCGGGCGACACTGTCACCCACAGCAGGAGTGGGGGCCAAACTCAGGTCCACAATACCAAAAGGAACACCCAGCCGCCGGGAAGCCTCCATGCCCACCAGCTGGCCCATCCGGGTGATCTGGAACGCCGTCTTCTTGATGGTTTCCGCTACCACATCAAAGGGCTGTCCCTTGATGCTCTGAAGCGCGTGGTACACTACGCCGGGACCGGAAACACCCACATTCAGGACGCACTCCGGCTCCCCTACACCGTGGAAAGCGCCGGCCATAAAGGGGTTGTCCTCCACCGCGTTGGCGAAGACCACCACCTTGGCGCAGCCAAGGCCCTGATTGTCCGCAGTCAGCTCCGCGGTTTTCTTAATAATGCGGCCCATTTCCGCAACCGCATCCATGTTGATGCCCGCTTTGGTAGAGCCTACATTGACACTGGCGCACACACGCTCCGTGGCAGCCATGGCCTGGGGAATGGAGCGAATCAGCTTCCAGTCGCCAGTGGTGCATCCTTTCTGAACCAAGGCAGAAAATCCGCCGATGAAATTTACTCCGCAGGTTGCCGCCGCGGCATCCAGAGTCCGGGCAATTTCGACATAAGACTCCGCATTGCAGGAGCCGGCCACGATAGAAATGGGGGTCACGGAGATCCGCTTGTTGACAATGGGAATTCCAAACTCCTTTTCGATGTCCTCCCCCACCTTCACCAAATCCTTGGCCCGGGTGGTGATTTTCTTATAGATTTTTGCGCAGCAAACATCCAGATCCGGATCGTAGCAGTCCATCAGGCTGATTCCCATGGTAATGGTGCGGATATCCAGATGGCGCTTGTCAATCATATCCAGGGTCTGCAGTATATCGTTCCGATTCAGCATAATTCTCCCTCAAACCCGATGCATGGCTTCAAAAATGTCTTCCCGCTGGACTCGAATGGACAGTCCCATTTCTTTTCCAATCTCTTCCATTTTCGTCACCAGATCCGCCAGGGGAATTTTGCACATGGACACTTCCGTGGCCAT
>DVKV01000107.1 GCA_018715835.1 Candidatus Faecousia intestinavium
ATTCTCCACATCCTCCACCAGAAGCATGGGGTCCCGGTGGGGCAGAATTTCCATAATTTCTTCCCGATTCATGGCCTTACCTCTGAATCCGGAACAGTTCGGTGCCGTACTCCACCATCTGACCGTTGGCCACGCAGATTTCGGTGACCACACCGTCCTCCTCGGCGCTGATCTCATTCATCAGCTTCATGGCCTCCACGATGCACAGAGTCTGGCCCTTTTTTACCTTATCCCCCACAGAAACATAGGGGTCGGCATTTTCCGCAGGAGCGGCATAGAACAGACCCACCAGCGGGGACTTGACGCTGACGCAATTTCCGGCGGTCTTGGGCGCGCCAACTTCAGGAGCAGGCGCAGCGGGAACCGCCACGGGAACTGTCTGACGCACCTCGGGAGCCGCAGTCCGCTCCAGCCGGACCACCTGGTTGTCCTCGGTGATCTCCAGGCCGGTGAGCCCCAGTTCCTTCATCAGTTCGGCATATTTGCGAATATCCGTTTCCTTCATAGCTTATACCCTCCGGAAGGCCAGGGAGGCATTGTGGCCGCCAAAGCCCAGAGAATTGGAAATACACAGGTCAATGTCCGCCCGCACGGCAGTGTTGGGCACATAGTTCAGATCGCACGCCGGGTCCGGCTCCATCAGGTTGATGGTGGGGGGCACCACGCCGGTCTCCAGGGTCTTCAGGCAGACGATGGCCTCGATGGCCCCGGCTGCGCCCAGCATATGGCCGGTCATGGACTTGGTAGAGCTGATCAGGGCCTTACGTGCCTGCTCTTCGCCCATGGCCTTTTTGATGGCCTTGGTCTCACCCACGTCGTTCAGAGGTGTGCCGGTGCCGTGGGCGTTGATGTAGACCGACTCCGTGCCGTTGTAGCCCGCTTCGGTCAGGGCCTGCTCCATGGCCCGGGCGCCGCCCAGGGCTTCCGGATGGGGGGCGGTAATGTGGTAGGCATCGCAGGTGGAGCCATAGCCGCACAGTTCACCGTAGATCTTCGCCCCCCGGGCCTTTGCATGCTCATACTCTTCCAGTACCAGGGCCGCAGCTCCTTCGCCGATGACGAAGCCGCCCCGACGGGCATCAAAAGGCAGGGAAGCGGCGTTGGGGTCCTCCGCCACGGACAGGGCCTTCATGTTGATGAAGCCCGCAATGCCCACAGGAACAATGGAGGCTTCCGCACCGCCGGTAATCACTGCATCAGCGTAGCCGTGACGGATCACCCGCAGGGCCTCGCCGATGGCATTGGAGCCGGAGGCACAGGCGGTCACCGCAGGCAGGGCCGCACCCTGGCAGTTGTAGCGAATGGCGATCATGCCTGCGGCCATGTTGGCGATCATCATGGGCACGCACAGGGGGGACACCCGGTGAGGTCCCCGGCTTTCCAGCTTGCTGATCTCCGTGGACACGGTGTTCAGGCCGCCGATGCCGGAGCCAAAGTACACCGCCACCCGTTCCGGGGGCAGAGTGCCGATGACGCCGCTCTCTTCCACCGCCTGAACGGCAGCGCCCATGGCATACTGAGCGAACTTATCACTGCGCAGGGTCTCGCTGCGGTCCATGTACTGCATGGGATCAAAGCCCTGGACCTGGGCCCCCAGCTTGGCCTTGTAGTTGGTTGTATCAAAATAAGTGATGGGGCCGATGCCGTTGTAGCCGGAAACCAGGTTGTTCCAGGCGGTTTCCATGCTGCTGCCCACCGGGCTGACCACGCCCAGGCCGGTTACCACCACACGTCTGTTTTCTGCCATTTCACTTCTCTCCTTACATGGCGATGCCGCCGTCTACCCGGAGGACTTCGCCGGTCACATACTTCGCCGTGGCCAGATAGGCCGCAGCCTGGGCCACATCCTCTGCTTCGCCCATGGTACCCAAGGGGATCATGGCAAGCAGGGGGTTCTTTTCCTGGGTGCCTGTCATATCCGTGCGGATAAAGCCCGGAGCAATGGCGTTGCACCGGATGCCCTTGGGGGCCAGTTCCTTGGCCACGGACTTAGTCAGGCCGATGAGCCCCGCCTTGGAGGCGGCATAGTTGCACTGTCCCGCGTTGCCCATCAGGCCGGAAACGGAGCTGATGTTGATGATACAGCCCTCCCGATTACGCAGAAACAGTCCGGCACAGTGCCGGATCATATTGAATGCGCCTTTCAGATTGGTATCCAGAACGGCGTCAAAAGCGTCTTCTTTCATCATGGGAATCAGCCCGTCCCGGGTGATGCCCGCATTGTTTACCAGAATGTGGACCGTGCCGAAGTCCGCCTTGACGGCGGCCACGGTGTCCTTGGTTTCGCCGAAATCCGCCACATTGCAGCGGTATGCTCTGGACTCCACACCGAATTCCCGGCACTGACTGCAGACTTCTTCCGCCGCCTGCTGGTTCCCGGCGTAGATCACCGCCACATTGGCACCCATGGACGCCAGCTGCCGGGCAATGGCTGCGCCGATACCCCGGGAACCGCCGGTGACCAGGGCTACTTTTCCCTTCAGCATCCCGCTACCTCCTTCAGCAAGGTCTCCATCTCCGCCACGCAATAGGTTTTGGCCTGTGGGAGAATCTTTTTGACCATATTGGTCAGGGTCTTGCCCGGACCGATTTCGATAAAGGTATCCACGCCCGCATCCGCCATATTGCGGATAATTCTCTCCCAGAGCACCGGGCTGGCAATCTGCCGGGACAGCAGATCCCGGGGATTGTCGTCATAGGGCCGGGCTGTCACATTGGAATAAAGGGGCATTCTGCCCTTACTCATCGCGGCATTTGCCAGCTCGTCGGCGAAAGCTTGCGCCGCCTGTTCCATAAAGGGAGAGTGGAACGCGCCGCCCACCTTCAGCGGAATGGCCCGGCCGCCGGCCGCTTTCACGTCCGCTGCAAAGGCGGTCATCTGCTCCGCCAGGCCGGACACGGTGATCTGACCGGGGCAGTTGAAATTCACAGGATAGACCTGGCTGTAGCGGCTGCAAAGCGCCTGCACCGTCTCGGGCGCCAGCTTCACCACCGCAGCCATGGACGTGTCAAACTGCTCCGCAGCTGCCTGCATCAGCGCGCCCCGCTTGCACACCAGCCGGAAGCCGGTCTCCCGGTCCACAATGCCGGTAAAGGCAGCCGCCGTCACTTCTCCCAGAGAAAAACCCGCCGCAGCTTCGGGGACAATTCCCTTCTCCTCCAGCACCGCCGCCGCTGCCAATTCCATGGCGAACAGGCAGGGCTGGGTGTTCCGGGTTTCCTTCAGTTCTTCCGCCGTTCCCCGGAAGCACTGTTCCAAAGTCCCGGGGCGAAGGCTTTCGCACAGGTCAAATGCCTCCCGGGCAGCGGGGTAGGTTTCATACAGGTTCTGCCCCATACCGGGGAACTGGTCCCCCTGACCGGAGAACAGGAAGCTTACTCCACCCATGTCTGCGCCCTCCGCAAAATGGGCTCCGCCTCCTCCATGACCTCCCGAACGATGTCGGCGGCAGGCTGTTCCTTCTTCACCATGGCCGCAATCTGGCCGGACAGGAAGCAGCCGTGTTCATTGTCGCCCTCCTGCACCGCCCGGCGCAGAGCGCCGGTGCCCAGGGCTTCCAGGTCGGCGTCGTTCATGCCGCCGTATTCCGCCTTGGAGTAGTTCCGGGCAAACTGGGTCCGCAGGCTCCGGACCGGATGGCCCAGCCGCTTGCCGGTGACCATGGTGCAAAGGTCGGTGGCCTTGAGGATCTTCTCCTTGTAAACAGGATGGATGGTGCATTCATAGGCGCTGAGGAACCGGGTGCCCATCTGAACGCCGCAGGCTCCCAGCATGAAGGCCGCCGCCACACCCCGGCCGTCGGCAATGCCGCCGGCGGCAATCACCGGCAGATTGGTGGCATCGCAGACCTGAGGCACCAGCACCATGGTGGTCAGTTCACCCACATGACCGCCGCTTTCGCCGCCCTCGGCAATCAGGGCAGAGGCCCCCAGCCGGGTCATCAGCTTGGCCATGGCCACAGAGGCCACCACCGGAATGACCTTGATGCCTGCTTCCTTCCAGGCGCTCATATACTTGGAGGGGTTGCCGGCGCCGGTGGTCACCACCTCCACCTTTTCTTCCACAGCCACCTGAGCCACCTCATCGGCAAAGGGGCTCATCAGCATGATGTTCACGCCGATGGGCTTGTCGGTCAGTTCTCTGGCAATCCGGATCTGCTGGCGGACATAATCCGCCGGGGCGTTGCCTGCGGCAATAATACCAAGGCCGCCGCCATTTGATACGGCAGCGGCCAGTTTGCCGTCAGCGATCCAAGCCATTCCACCCTGAAACACCGGGTAACGGATACCCAGCAGCTGGCAAATTGCTGACTTGATCATGTTGCTTACCCCTGCTTGCTCTGGATGAACTTATCCAGGTCGCCTACGGTGGCAACGGGCTGATCCAGTTCAATCTCGATGTTCAGCTCGTCTTCCAGGTTCATCAGCAGCTCCACAGTGTCCAGGGAGTCAATGCCCAGTTCGGTGAAGGTGCTCTCGGGCTTCACAGCGGAAACGTCACAGCCGGTACGATCGGCAATTACCTTTGCAATGGCTTCAAAATACATAATCATATGCCTCCATATCAATTTCAGCAGCTTGGCCGCTTGTTGACCCCATTATATCCCGCCCCTGTTCCC
>DVKV01000108.1 GCA_018715835.1 Candidatus Faecousia intestinavium
CTCCGCGATATGCACTTATCTTGGTTACTTGGATAGTATACCACATCCCGTTCTCTTTGTCAAGCCCTTCTTTTTCAGGACCATTGACTTTCCACCGGCGGGGGCATATAATCATCCCATACAAGAGTGTACCCCAAAATTCGGAGGAATATTCATGAAATCTTCCCTTTTTCGAACCGCCTTCCTGGACACCGTGCCGGTGATGACCGGCTACCTGTTCCTGGGCTTCGGATTCGGCATTGCCCTGGAGCAGGCGGGCTACGGTCTGATCTGGGCCGCCGCCATGAGCCTGTTCATCTACGCCGGGTCCATGCAGTATGTGGCCATCGGCCTGCTCAGCAGCGGCGCCGGTCTGCTCACCGCCGCCATGACCACCTTCCTGGTCAACGCACGGCACCTGTTTTACGGCATCTCCATGGTGGACGCCTACAAAGGCGCCGGAAAGAAAAAGCCCTACCTGATTTTTGCCCTCACCGATGAGACCTATTCCCTGGTCACCCATATCCCTCAGGGAGTCAACCGCCACGGCTATTGTCTGCTGGTGTCTGTCCTGGATCAGCTCTATTGGGTTGCCGGTTCCGTGGTGGGAAGTCTGGCCGGTTCCCTGCTGCCGGTGAATCTGGAGGGCATCGACTTTGTCCTCACCGCCCTGTTTGTCACCATCTTCGTGGAACAGTGGCTCACCACCAAAAATCACATTCCCGCCCTCACCGGCCTGGGAGTGACGGCGGTGTGCCTGCTGCTGTTCGGGCCGCAGATTTTCCTGATTCCCTCCATGCTGGCCATCGCCGCCCTGCTCACCATCCTGGGCAAAACTGGAAGGAGGGAGAACCATGACTGAGCTCCACGCCGCCGCAATGGTGGCAGTCATTTCTCTGGTTACCATAGCGCTCCGGTTTCTCCCCTTCTGGATTTTTGGAGAAAACCGGAAAACACCCCCATGGCTTGCTTATCTGGGACAGATGCTGCCTTTCGCCATCATGGGAATGCTGGTGGTTTATTGTCTGAAGGACATTTCCCTCCTGTCCTCCCCCTATGGCATCCCCCAGCTGCTCAGCTGCGCCGTGGTGGCTGCCCTGCACGTCTGGAAGCGCAGCACCCTGCTGAGCATCGCCGGCGGTACGGCGTGCTATATGCTGCTGATTCAATTTGTCTTTACATAAAAGGAGGAAGTATATGGAACTGGGCATTCAGGTTTCCAGTCTGAAACCCTTGCTGAACACCCCGGAGCAGGTGGACCAGGTCTTTGCCCGGATGGCCCAAATGGGCTGCCGGTGGGTCCAGCTGCAATGGATTGCCCCCGCCGTCTCCCCGGAGGATATTGCTGCCGCTTTGAACCGGCACGGGCTTCGCTCCGTCTCCGTACAGGATTTCTGCACGGCAATACGGGAAAACCCCGAATATTATGTAAACTTAAATCAACGCACCGGGGGCCGGTGGCTCTGCGTCAGCCGGATTCCGGAGGAATGCAAATCCCCCCAGGGGCTGGCGGAATTTGCCCGGGAACTGGAAGCCCTGAACGATAAGCTTTCCCCCCTGGGCCAGCAGGTGTGCTTTCACCCGGTGAGCGCCGATTTTCAGGCAGTGCCCGGGCTGGACGCTGTGGAAGTCCTGCTGAAAAAGCTTCCCTGGATGCCCCTGTGCCTGGATCTGTACCATCTGAACCGCTGCTGCGGCGATATGCCCGGCTACATCCGCCGCCATGCCGGACGAATCTGCATGGTTCACTTCAAGGACAGCCGGGATGGCCGTCTGGTCCCCGCCGGTCAGGGGGACACCCCCTGGGAGGGCGTTGCCCAGGCCTGCCGGGACGCCGGGGTGGAATACGCCTTTGTGGAGCAGGAGACCTGGGATGGTGATCCTTTCCAGTGTCTTCAGGAGGCCCTGGACTGGCTGAAAACCCAATGATACACCAAAACCCGGAAGCGGATCGCTTCCGGGTTTTGCTGTTTCAGATGCAGCAGAACATCCCTCGTCCGCCGCAGCAGAACAGGTTGGCCAGATAGCACAGGCACAGACTGGTGCAGGGATCGGCGCCCATGGTGAAGCCCCGGAAATTTCCCGCTGCCTGGCGGTAGGCCGCCCCGCCGTGTTCCATCCGATTCAGAGCGTTCAGATATTCCATGTTGTCCGGCTCCATGCTCACCGCCCGGCGCATATGCTCCAGGGCCGTCACCTGGTTGCCCAGGCCGTTGTTGGCCAGGGCGCTGAGGTAATACCACTGGGCGTTGCGCTCGGTGCTGCTGCCCAAAGCGTTCAGCGCCTCCTGGTACCGGCCGAAGCGCAGGTACTGGTAGGCTGCCTGCTGATACTGGTCCTCGGTCTGGCTGCTGCCGTAACTCTGCTGCCGGTAAGCGCCGCCGAAGGGATCGTAATATCCGCCGCCGTAATTGCCGTATCCTCCGGCGCCGCCGTAGCCGCCGGAAGACTGGGCCTTGTCCGGATTCTTGATCTGCTCGTAGGCGGCGTTGACCTCCTGCATCTTCCGGGCGGCTTCCTTGTCATCGGGATTCCGGTCCGGATGATATTTTTTTGCCAGCCGCCGGTAGGCCTGCTTGATTTCCTCGTCTGTGGCGTCGGGGCTTACCCCCAGTACCTTATAAGGATCGTCCATCATCTGCCGAATCCGCCGCCTTTCTTCTGTAATTCAGCCAAACCCCGCTGTAGAGAATATTGTCCAGAATGCCCTTGTCCTGAACCAGGGGCAGCCGCTCAAAGTTTTCGGTACACCGTCCCATGGCCAGCACCAGGTATTCTTCCCACCGTTTCCAATCTTTTTCCATGCCCATGGCCAGGAAGGGGTTGTACCGCTTCTGGCGCTTGTCCCGGTCGTAATCCACCGCCGCGTCCACCAGATAGATGAACCGCCCCAGGGCAAAGCCCATCTGGGCCAGGGTGGGCGCCCAGAGATCCTGCTGATATGTAAGGATCTGGGCCATCAGCTCCCCGAATGCCCCCGCCGGTTCGTCAGGATTGGGGCAATTTTCCCGTTCCAGCTGGTTCAGCCGCTGGATGCACTGGGCAATGGCCTGGCACTGCCGGGGCCATCGCTCCTGAACCGGCGGGACCTTGCTCTGCAGCATCCGGGCCATCATCCGGGAGGCCGTCCGATGCTCGTCCTGCCAGTCGTCCAGGCAGTTGTAGTAGGCCAGGGCCACGTTCATATCCGCCGCATAGCGGACATAGGGGTTGTCCACCCACCCCCGCTTGGTCACCGGATGGAGGATGCAGGGGTCTTTCCCCCCGGTCTCCTCCGGTTCGTACAGGCTCATCAGCAGCAGGGCCAGGAAGGCCATGTCGTAGCTCAGTCCCAGCCGGGCGCCCTGTCCCGACTGGCTGCGAATCCGCCGGCAGATGCCGCAATACACGGCGCCGTAGCGCTCCTGCTCCTGTTTCGACAGTTCCTTCCAGCTGGCGGTGACATAGCCAAACATGGTCAAACACTCCTTTTTCCCCTGGATAAGTCCGGTTTTTCCCGTTTTTTCTTTCTATCCTAAGGAAAAACTGTGAACAACCGGTAAACGAACGAAAAATTTACAAACCCGCCACATTTCACCGCTCCATGAGATACCGGTTCAGGGCGCCGCCATAGAACATAATGGACACGCAGCAGTAAAGCCACAGCATGGACAACGCAACGGCGTACACCGAGCCATACACACTGGTCAGCCCTGCGAACCGCTCCACATAGATGGAATACAGGTCCGAGAAAATCAGCCATCCCAAAGAAGCCAGCAGGGCCCCGGGCAAGCTGTCCCAGAACCGGTTGGGCCGGTTGGGCAGCACCATGAACATCAGGGTAAAAATGCTGGTCTGGACAAACAGCAGCAGGAAAAACCGCAGATCCACCAGATTCAGCAAAAATTCCAGGAAGGGGGAGGAGGCGCTCTGCAGCAGCCGCAGCAGGCCGGTGCCGAACACGTGCAGTCCCAGGGTCAGCAGCAGCACCAGCAGAAACGCAAAGGTATACACCACGCTGATCAGCCGGGTGCGGATATATCCCCGGTCCTCCCGCACATCGTAGATGGCGTTCAGTCCGGTGAGCAGCCCGTAGATTCCCCGGCTGGCCGACCACAGCGCCGTGAACGCCGACAGTCCCAGGGCCGCCCCGGAGGCATTGTCGTAGGTAATGAGAATCAGTTCCTCCGCCGGTTCCAGCAGCACCTCCGGCAAAACCCCCTGGAGCATCTCACCCAGACGCTCCACTTCCAGCGGAGTATATTGCAGAAGGCCCAGCAGAAGCAGCAAGGCAGGAAACACTGCCAGCACAATAAAATAACAGGCATTGGCGGCGTAGACGGGAATGTGCAGCCCCGCCACCCGCCGGGCCAGATGCACCGTTTTTCCAATCAGACCGCCCTGTGGAAACGCCCGCATGGGAATCTCTCCTTTCTTCCCGGCGAAGAAAGCCGCCGGATGAAATTAGTGTGCCCAGGGCTGAGCGTCCTCTGTCTGTAAAAACATCCGGCCCGCTGCCCAGGGGGCAGCGGGCGGTTCGCAGTATTTTATTCCGCGGCAATCAGGTAGTAGTACACCGGCTGACCGCCACTCAGCAGATTCACATCCGCATTGGGGCAGATGTCCGCAAAGATGTCCGCCGCCTTCTGGGCGTGCTTCTCCTTCACATCGGCGCCATAGTAGATGGTCACATACTCCTTGCCCTCGTCCCGGACCTTCTCGGCCAGAGAGCGCAGCAGCACCTTGATGTCCTGACTGGTGCCGAAGAGATGGCTGCCGTACAGAGCCAGGTAGTCGCCTTCGTGGATGTCATAGCCGTCGAAGTCGGAGTTCCGGGCAGCGTAGGTGATCTGCATGGTATCCACGGTGTCCAGAGACTGGGTCATGGCCTCCACGTTCTCCTCCACGGTGCCCTCGGGATTGAAGTTCAGCATGGCGGTGACGCCCTGGGGCACGGTCTTGGAGCCGATGACCACCACGTTCTTGGGGGTCAGGTCGTTGACCTGCTCCGCAGCCATGATGATGTTCTTGTTGTTGGGCAGCACAAACACGGTCTCCGCAGGAACCCGGTTCACCGCTTCCAGGATGTCCTGGGTGCTGGGGTTCATGGTCTGACCGCCGGAGATGATGGCGTCCACGCCCAGGTTGGTGAACACATCCGCCAGGCCTGCGCCGGCGCAGACGGACACCGCACCCAGGGGCTTTTCCGGCTCGGCGATCTTGGGCGCCAGCTCGCTTTCGGACATCACCTTCTCGGTGTGCTGTAGGCGCATATTTTCAATCTTCACGGTGACGAAGGAGCCGTACTTCACGGCCTCGCTCAGGGCAGCGCCGGGGTCATTGGTATGGACGTGGACCTTGATGATCTCGTCGTCGTCCACCAGTACCAGACTATCGCCCAGACCGTTCAAAAATGCCCGCAGATCCTCGGGATCCTTGTCGTTCTCCCGGTCGATGATAAACTCGGTGCAGTAAGCGAAGGTGATATCCCCGGTGTCAAACTCGCCGAAGTCGGCGGCGTCCTTCACCTGGACCGCCTCAGCGCCCTCGGGAATCACCACGTCCTCGCCCTGAATGGAGGACATCATGGCCTCCAGGGCCACCAGCCAGCCCTTGCCGCCGGCATCCACCACACCGGCCTTCTTCAGCACCGGGTTCTGGTTGACGGTGTTGGCCAGGGCCACTTTTGCCTCTTCAATGGCCGCAGCCTGAACAAACTCAATGTGGTTGTTCTCCTGGGCAGCCTCGGAAGCCTTGGCAGCGGCCAGACGGGCCACGGTCAGGATGGTGCCCTCGGCGGGCTTCATCACCGCCTTGTAGGCAGCGTCCACGCCCTCCTGCAGGGCCTGAGCCCACAGAACGCCGTCGCTGGTCTCGGTGCCCTTGAGCTTCTTGGAGATGCCCCGCAGCAGCAATGACAGAATCACGCCGGAGTTGCCCCGGGCGCCCCGGAGCATGGCAGAGGCAGCGATCTTGGCGGCGGTGCCCAGATCCGGGTCCTCCGCTTTGCGCAGATCCGCCGCAGCGGCGTTGATGGTCATGGACATATTGGTGCCGGTGTCGCCGTCGGGGACGGGGAACACGTTCAGTTCGTTGAGCGCCTGCTTGTTCATTTCAATGGCGGCAGCCGCGCTGATCATCATTCTGCGGAAGTCGGCGCCGTTAATGATTTGCTTCAATTTCTTTCCCTCCGAATTCTCAACCGATCACCATGGAATCGATATAGACATTGACGGCCCGGACTTCGGTGCCGGTGCACTGGGTCACCACATACTTGACCTCAGAGATAATGGACGCGCCAACGGCGTTCAGATTCACGTTGTTGTCCACGATGATGTGCAGGTCGATGGAAATGGAGTTGTCCTCGTGGAAGTGGACCCGGACACCCTTGCCCACCGACTCCTTGCGCAGCAGGTGGTACACACCATCGGTGACGCTCCGGGCGGCCATGCCCTTCACGCCGAAGCAGTTGGTAGCGGCGGTGCCCACAATATCGGTATACACATTGGTGCTGACGTTGATGCTGCCGTTTTCATTTTCGTGACGGATCATATACAGACCTCCTTTAAGATTGGGGTAAGGGGGATTTCAGACCATGCTGGCTTCCCAGCAGTCGGGAGCGGTCAGGCCCATCATCTTGACGATAGTGGGGGCCACGTTGGCCAGGCCGTAAGCGCCGTCCTTGATGACCCAGTCGTGATCCTTGTCATAGATGATGAAGGGAACCGGGTTCAGAGAGTGGGCGGTACGCACGGAAGTCTTGCCCTTCTTGGTCTCGGTCATCTGGTCGGCGTTGCCGTGGTCGGCGGTGACCAGCAGGGTGTAGCCGTACTTGTCCGCTGCTTCCACAATGGCCTTCAGGCCGTTGTCCACGCACTCCATGGCGTAGACCACCGCCTCCATCACGCCGGTGTGGCCCACCATGTCGCCGTTGGGGTAGTTGCAGCGCAGGAACTGGAATTTCTTGGAAGCCATATTCTCCACCATCTTCTCGGTGATTTCCTTGGACTTCATGGCAGGAGCCTGCTCGAAGGGAATCACGTCGGAGGGGATTTCCTCGTACACTTCCAGATTCTCGTCCACCTTGCCGGAGCGGTTGCCGTTCCAGAAATAGGTCACATGGCCATACTTCTGGGTCTCGGACAGGGCATACTCGTGGATGCCCGCCTTGCACAGCACTTCGGTCAGGGTGTTGGTGATGACGGGGGGCTGAACCAGGTAGTGCTCGGGGATGTTCAGGTCTCCGTCGTACTGGAGCATACCAGCGAACTTCACGCCGGTGTAGTCCCCCCGGTCGAACTTGTCGAAGTCCTTCCGGTCGAAGGCCAGGGAGATCTCCTGAGCCCGGTCGCCCCGGAAGTTGAAGAGGATCACGCTGTCGCCGTTGGCGATGGTTGCCACAGGCTTGCCCTCCCGGGCAATGACGAAGGCGGGCAGATCCTGGTCGATGCAGCCGGTTTCGGCCCGGTAGGTTTCGATGGCTTCCCGGGCGGAAGCGAACATCCGGCCCTGACCCTGGACGTGGGTTCTCCAGCCCTTTTCCACCATGGCCCAGTTGGCTTCGTACCGGTCCATGGTAATCTGCATCCGGCCGCCGCCGGAGGCGATGGCGTAGTCGCAGCCTTCGGTGTTCAGCTCAGCCAGGGTCTTTTCCAGCATATCCACATACTCCAGAGCGGAGGTGGCAGGCACGTCACGGCCGTCCAGCAGGATGTGGCAGTAGGCCTTCTTCACGCCTTCCTTGTGGGCCTGGCGCAGCAGGGCGATCAGGTGATGGATATTGGAATGGACGTTGCCGTCGGACAGCAGGCCCAAAAAGTGCATGGCCTTGCCGGTCAAAGCGTTGGCCACCAGATCCTTCCAGGTCTCGGAGGCATAGAGCGTCCCGTTTTCAATGGACTCGCCCACCAGCTTGGCGCCCTGGGAATAAACCTGGCCGCAGCCAAGGGCGTTGTGGCCCACCTCGGAGTTGCCCATGTCGTCGTCGCTGGGCAGACCGACGGCAGTGCCGTGGGCTTTCAGGTACGTATGGGGGCAGGTGGCCAGCAGATGATCCAGCGTGGGGGTCTTGGCTACCGCTACCGCGTCGCCGCTGCCGCCGTCACCTTTGCCGACACCGTCCATGATAACCAGTACAATGGGTTTTTCCATAAATGTATCCCTCCAAAATACCAATATGCAGGCATAGTTTTGCAGTTTATAGTTCGTATTATTTTACATCATTTTTTCCGAACTTACAACTGTTTTTTTATTTTTTCCGTTCCCAACAAAAAAACTTCCGGGAAATCATCCGATTGGGTGATATTCCCGGAAGTTGTTAAAAAAGTTTGAATCCGCAGGGGAAATTATGCCGAGTATTTGCCGCCCTTGTGCCGCATTCCCCGTACCATCAGTGCGCCGACAAGCAGCACGGTCAGAACCGCTACCACCAGGATCACGCCAATCCAGCCGTTTCCTCCCACCTGCTCCACCAGGGTGGGCTCAGTGGTTTCCGTGGGAACCGTTGTGGGAGCGGTGGTGGGCGCCGTTGTGGGTGCGGTAGTGGGGGCCGTGGTAGGCGCCGTTGTGGGTGCGGTGGTGGGGGCCGTGGTAGCTTCCGTGGCGGGCTGGGTGGATTCCGTGGCCTTGGGCGCGGGGATCTCTTCTCCATCAGAGCCGGCCTTCAGGATGTTCAGCCGTCCGCCAAAGTTGTTCACCAGCTCGTCAATGGCGGTCTGGGGCCAGGGATTGTCCACCGGGTAGTAGATGGTGATGTTGTTGCCGTTCCACAGGCAGTTGGCCCGGAAGGAGGGCATGGGACCGTCACAGTAAATTGTTTTCAGCTTGGCACAGTTGAGGAACGCCTCCTGTTCAAACTTGCGGAACGTAGCGGGCAGATGGATGGAGGTCAGAGCGTCGCAGGACTGGAACGCCTTCACGCCGATCTCCTTGAGAGAACCGCCGAAGTCCACACTGGTCAGGCTGTCACAGTCAGCGAAGGCATTGTCTCCCACCTTGGTCACGCCGCCGGTGAGCACCACCTTCTTGATGTCGCTGCGATAATCTTCCCAGGGACTGCCCTCTGCCATTTCGCCGCTGCCGGAGACGGTCAGCGTCCCATCGTCCGACAGGCTCCAGGTCATGCCCTCGCCGCAGTCCCCGCTGGCCCGGGCCGTCTCGGAGGCGGCGGCGGGCAGCACCATAAAGACAAGCAGCAGCACAGCCAGCACAATGGAAATGATCTTTTTCATGACTAAATTCTCCTTTCTATATGTTGCGAAAAAGATGTTTCGTTGATCAATTCATGGTTCCCTCCGCCCGGAGGAACAGGGCGCCGATCCGGCGGCGCAGGGCCATGGCTTCGGGGGACGCCGACTGGCCCCAGGATTCGATCCACTCCACCGACGCCTGCTGGGCGTCTTTCAGGGTTTGCAGATCTCCGCTGAGATCCCCCATCCGGAAGGCGGGCAGTCCGGACTGCCGGGCGCCGAAGAAATCCCCCGGGCCCCGGAGTTTCAGGTCTTCCTCTGCGATTTTGAAGCCGTCGGTGGTTTTGCACAGGGCCTTCAGCCGCTGAAGGGTCTCGGGGCTCCGGTTGTGAGAGATCAGGATACAGTAGCTTTTGGCGCTGCCCCGGCCCACCCGGCCCCGGAGCTGGTGAAGCTGAGAAAGACCGAACCGGTCGGCGTCTTCAATCACCATCAGCGTGGCGTTGGGCACGTCCACCCCCACCTCGATGACGGTGGTGGCCACCAGCACATCCGCCTCTCCCCGGGCAAAGGAGGCCATGGCAGCTTCCTTCTCCGCCCCCTTCATCTGGCCGTGAAGCAGCGAGATCCGCAGGTCGGGAAACACCGTCTTCTGCAGGGTTTGCGCCCAGGTCTCGGCGGCTTTCAGCCCCAGCTCCTGGTTTTCCTCCACCGCCGGGCAGACCACAAAGCACTGGTGGCCTTCTGCCGCCTGCTTTCGGATAAAGGCGTTGATCCGGGGCCGGTAGCTTTCCCCTACCAGGAACGTCTCCACCGGCTCCCGTCCCGGGGGCAGCTCGTCCAGAATGGACACCTCCAGATCCCCGTACATCAGCAGGGCCAGGGTCCGGGGAATTGGCGTGGCGGACATCACCAGCACATGGGGGTCCTGGCCCTTGCTCCCCAAACCGGAGCGCTGGGCCACGCCGAAGCGGTGCTGCTCGTCGGCAATCACCAGCCCCAGACGGGAAAATTGGGTATCCCCGGTGAGCAGGGCGTGGGTTCCCACCACCACCTGCACCTCCCCGGCGGCCAGCCGCTCCCGCAGTTCCCGCTTCTGCTTCGGGGTGAGTCCCCCGGTGAGCAGCCCTGTGGAGATGCCCAGGGGAGTGAACAGTTTTTCCAGTGAGGCGGCATGCTGCTCCGCCAGGATTTCCGTGGGGGCCATCAGGGCGGTCTGAAAGCCGTTCCGGGCGGCGGCATAGGCGGCAGCCGCCGCCACCATGGTTTTGCCGCTGCCCACGTCTCCCTGAACCAGGCGATTCATGGGACTCCCCTTCCGGAAATCCGCCAGAATATCTCCGATGGCCCGCTTCTGGGCCCCGGTAAGCTCAAAGGGCAGTGCCTGGTAGAATTCCGTCAGATCCAGCTGGGTATAGGGGATCACCTGTTTTTCCGCCCGGGAGGCCCGCATCAGGGACAATCCCGCGGAAAACACGAAGAATTCCTCGAAAATCATCCGTTTCTTTGCCTGGGCCGCCTCTTCCATGGTTTCGGGCTGGTGGATGGCCCGGTAGGCAGTCTCCGCCGGTAAAATCCCGTATTTCTCCCGCAGCTCCGGGGGCAGGATCTCCGCCGGCGGGTCGCAGATCGCCAGGGCCTGCTCCACCGCCCGCATCACCGCCCGGTTGTTCAGCCCCGCCGTCAGGGGATATACCGGCAGAATCCGCCGGGTGGTGAGCCCCGGACGGTCCGCCGGCTCAAACACCGGGTTGGTCATCTGGTAGCCGATGAAATCCCCGGTGACCGCCCCGTAGAAGATGTACTCCGCCCCGTACTGCAGCTGCTGGGCGGCATAGGGAGAGTTGAAAAAGGTCAGGTTCAGCCGTCCTGTGGTGTCGGCCACGGTAACCTTGGTCAGATCCAGCCCCTTTCGGATGTGGCTGGTCCGGGGATTGTTCATCACCATGGCCCGGAAACAGGCGGGCACGTCCGCCTGGAGCTTTTCAATGGGCAGGATCTGAGTCCGGTCCTCATAGGCCCGGGGAAAGTGGCAGATCAAATCCTCCAGGGTAACAATATTCAGATTGGCAAACTGTTTTGCCCGGGCTTCGCCGATGCCCTTAAGGATGGTAATGGGATCGGACAATCTGGCCATGGCTTCACCTCCCCTGATTCCCCCTATTATACGGGAAAAGTTCCGGCAGTGCAACGGAAACTTGGAATTCTTAAGAGAATATAAAAAAAGGCATGAAAAAACTCCCTCCGGAAAATCGGGAGGGAGATATTTTCAGAGAAATCAGGCCAGCTTGTTCAGCTTCAGCGTCATGCTGCTCTTCTTGCGGGCAGCGTTGTTCTTGTGCAGCAGACCCTTGATGACAGCCTGGTCAACGGCCTTGACCGCCTGCTTGTAGGCAGCCTCAGCATTGGCCTTGTCACCGGACACCACGGCGGCGTCGAACTTCTTCAGGTTGGTCTTCAGCGCAGACTTCTCGGCCTTGTTCTTCTCATAAGCAACTTTGGAAGAAATGACATCCTTCTTAGAGGACTTAATGTTGGGCATCGATTCCACCTCCTTCTGATTGTTGTCCATACAGATGGATATTATAACGGCTGCGCAAGACAAAATCAACCCTTTTTTCAAAATTTTTTCCGGTTTCCAGGGCAGAATCCCCCGGCGGCGGTTTTCTTCCCCTCCGGCAGAACCGCCGGGGCTGTCAAGAGGGTATTTTCGGACAGATTTTGCCCCATGGTAAAAACCACGACTTGCGAAAAAGTGGGAAAAACGTCGAATCCTGCCTCCCGTTTTTATGTAAACTCGGGCTGTATATCCACAATCCCCAGAAGCTGTGGAAAACTCCTGTGGAAAAACCTGTGTATACTGTGGAAAACTCAGAGTTATCAACAGGTATTTTCCCCTTTTTCCCTGTGGACAGGGGCTGTGGAGAAGCCTGTATACACCTGTGCATAACCCCCTCCCCGACGGGAAAAGCTGTGGATTACGTTACCATCGGGTTCTGGTTCCTCTGAGGGAAAAAATTGGGAAAAAGTTTACAAATTGTAAAAACTCGCTGTCACTTTTTGTTGCCGGCTGTACCCCCCGAAAAAAATTTTGTGAAAACCGCCAAAAATCCGCCGACCTTTCCCCGAGCCCTAAAAAGCCCCGGAAGGCAATGCCTTCCGGGGCCGAAAAGGGCATTATGTTCCGCTCTTCACGTCCAGAATCTGAATGTGGGGAGATTCCAGCGTATAGGCAGGCCAGCTTTCCTGGCCGTTTTCGTTGGGATTGCCTGTTTTCATAAACCGGGTCCAGCAGGACAGGATCTGATCGCACAGCCGGTGATCCTCCGGCGTCCAGGGCCGCCAGGCCCGGTCCATGGTGCCGAACACGTACCAAAGCTCCGCCGAATGGAAGGCGCCGCTGTTGTCGCCGGGCATCTGCCGGGTGAAATAGTAGGCGTAAACCGGAGTGTTGGGGCAGGCCTGCCGGGCAAAATCCTCCATGGCATGGTACATCCCGCCCTGCTCTCCCCGGGCCAGGGCCTGGGGATCGGAGCGCATATCCTCCCGGTTGCAGCCGATGAGATAGGGCACAGGGTGCATCTTCCCCTGCCGCCACAGTTCGTGGTACCCTTCCTTCAGCACATAGCCGTCCACCACCGGGCTGAAGGTCAGTCCTCCCCCGGACTGGAAACCCTTGGAAATCAGCGGCCCCGCCAGACGGCTGACCTGCTCCGTAGGCAGACGGCGCAGCTGTTCCAGATTCTCCGCCCCTGCCGCCTGAGAAAAGGCCAGACCGTCTTCTTCCGCCTGCTCCAAAGGCCGGCCGCTCTCCAGACCCAGTCCGCTCTGGACAATGGCCCGGGCAAACAGCCCCCGGCTCAGCTCCGAGGAAATCAGGGTCAGCACGCTCATTGCTCCGGCGGACTGACCGAACACCGTCACGTTGTTCTTGTCCCCGCCGAAGGCGGCAATGTTTTCCTGAACCCATTTCAAGGCGGCAATCTGGTCCAGAATGCCGTAGTTTCCCGACACGCCGCTTTCCTCCCGGAGCCAGGGATGGGCCAGGAAACCCCATACCCCCAGCCGGTAGTTGATGGTCACCAGGATCACCCCCCGGTCGGCCATGGCCTTTCCATCAAACTGCTTTTCAAAGCCGCAGCCGGTGAGGAAGGCTCCTCCATGAATCCACACCGCCACCGGCAGCTTTTCTTCCGGAGTGTGCTCCGGAACCCACAGATTCAGGTACAGGCAGTCCTCGGACAGCGGCACGGCGCTGGTGGCCGGGTCGTCGAATTCCCGGTCATAGAAGCTTCCCGGCTGCCGGGCGGTCTGAGGGCACCGGGCCCGGAACCGGTCCGCCGTCAGCACCCCTTCCCAGGGCTGGGGAGGCTCCGGTGCTTTCCAGCGCAGAGCGCCAACCGGCGGTTTTGCATAGGGGACACCCTTGAATACCCAGTGTCCGTTCTCCCGGACACCCTGAAGGCTGCCGCATTTTGTTTGCACCAACATATTGTTTTCCTCCCGTGCCGCCCGGAGCGGCGTTTTCTTTTATTGTACCGGCTTTCCGGCCGTCTGGCAAGAACCATTCTCCCATTCTTTTGCCGAGGGGCGCAAAAACCCCGGCTCAGGCGCAGGCCCAGCCGGGGTTTCATAAAAGGTTATTGACTTCCTCCCGGGGCCTGCTCCCCAGCCCACTGACAAAACAGCGCCTGGGAGTCAACAGCCTGCCCCGGAGTCCGCACCGGCACATAGCTGCCATCGGGCAGCAGCTGCCGGGCCTGCCGGTTGTCCCGGAGCATGGTATCGAACATCTTCCGGATGCTGCTTCGCAGCTCCGGGTCCCGGACCGGGGCGGCAATTTCCACCCGGCGGAGCATATTGCGGGTCATCAGATCCGCCGAGGCAATGTAGAGTTCCTCCCGGTCTCCCCGGCCAAACCGGTAAATCCGGGAGTGCTCCAGGAAACGACCCACAATGCTGATCACCCGGATATTCTCCGTCATCCCCGGCACCCCGGGCAGCAGGCAGCAGATGCCCCGGACAATCAGATCAATGGTCACCCCCGCCTGGCTGGCCTGAATCAGATGCTCCATAATCGTTTTGTCCGTCAGGGAGTTGACCTTGATGCCGATGTAGGCCGGCTCTCCCCGCCGGGCATAGTCGATTTCCCGGTCAATTTTTTCGGCGATGGCGCTTTGCAGGCAGTTGGGGGCCGCCAGCAGGACCTGGGGCTCCGTCACCGTCTCGCCCATGGCCAGGGCCTGGAATACCGCCGAGGCGCTCTGGCCGATCTCCGGGTCCGCCGTCATCAGGGACAGATCCGTATACAGCCGGGCGGTTTTCTCGTTGTAATTTCCTGTGCCGATCTGGGTGATATACTGGGGCTGACCGTCCACAATCCGGGTAATCAGGCACAGCTTGGCGTGGACCTTATACCCCGGTAAGCCGTAGATCACATTGCACCCCGCCGCTTCCAGCTGCCGGGACCACTCGATGTTGTTGGCCTCGTCAAAGCGGGCCTTCAGCTCCACCAGCACCTGCACATCCTTGCCGTTTTCCGCCGCCTCCATCAGGGCGCTGACCACCTGGCTGTGCCGGGCCACCCGGTACAGGGAAATTTTGATGGATACCACCGTATCGTCGGAGGCCGCCTCCCGGAGAATCTGCAGAAACGGGTCCATCCGCTGGAAGGGATAGGCCAGCAGCTTATCCTTGTGGAGCACCTGGGGCAGGAAGGGCTGCCCGCTGACAAACTGGGCGGATTTCTGGGGGGTGAAACGGGGGTAGAAATAGTCCGGGTTCTGGCGCAGCTGATCCTGAATCTGAGAAAAAAAGGACAGATCCAGTGGGGTCCTGCTTTCCAGCACCCCCTTTTTGTCCAGGCCAATGGTTTTGCACAACTCCTCCAGAGTTTCCTGGCTCAGGGGGCGGCTCAGTTCCAGCCGCACCGGCTCCAGCTTCTTGCGTTTTCTCACCAGCTCCGCCATGAACTCCCGGTAGTCCAGATCCTCGTCATACACCGCGTCCGCATCGATGTCGGCGCTGCGGGTCACCCGGACCAGGGACTTGGCGTGAATCTGATAGCCCTTGAAGGTCAGGGGCAGAAAGTGAAGAATCAGTTCCTCCGAAAGGATGTACTCCCCCGGGGCAATGGTCACCAGCCGGGGAAACACCCCGGTGGCGCAGGGGATCAGCCCCAGCCGGCGCTTGCCGTTCTTCCGGTCCAGCACCGCCACGGCATAGATCTCCTTGTTTCGCAGGAAGGGAAAGGGCTGCCGCTTGCCCACCACCACCGGGGACAGCAGGGGCAGCAGCTCCCGGACAAAATACGCTTCCAGCCGCTTGCTGTCCGCCTGGGAAATGGTGTGAAAGTCCACAATCCGGACCCCGGCCCGGGCCAGCTGCTCCATCAGGGAACGGTACAGGGCATCCCGGCGCAGGGTCAGCTCCTTCACCGCCTCCAGCACCGCCTCAATCTGCTGCCGGGGAAGCAGGCCGGTTTTGGAGTCCCGGGCCTTCTCCCCCATGGGAATCTGATCCTTCAGCGAGCCGATGCGGACCATAAAGAATTCGTCCAGGTTGCTCTGATAAATGGCGGCAAAGGACAGCCGCTCACACAGAGGCACCGTCTCCCGCTCCGCTTCCTCCAGCACCCGCTGGTTGAACTTCAGCCAGGACAGCTCTCTGTTTACATAACATTCTTTCCGGGTTTTTCCGTTCATTTCCGACTCCTCTTCCTGGGGGGACAGGGATTGCAGATTCCGGGGATCTTCTCCCCGGTGTCTTGGATGCAACAACGCACTGAGCCATCCCATGCTCACGCCTCCTGCTCCTTCAGCCACCGGTACAGATAACCCTCCCGGACACCGTAAGGACTGATATACAGGCTCTGACACTCCAGCGCCTGGCACACGCACTCCATCAGCACCACCCCGGGCAGGATGGTGTGGATCCGGTCGGGACAGACTTTCAGGATCACATCCCGGGCGGCGCCCTTCCGGGCCAGCAGGCACCGGGCCACCCCGGAAAATTCCTCCATGGTCATGGTGCGCTGGGTATCCGGACGGCCCAGCAGCTGGTTGGTGATTTTCAGCACCGCCCGGGCGGTGCCGCCCACGCCGCAGACCAGGGGAAATTCCTGCTCCGGCAGGGCCAGACCCTCCAGGGTCTGCCGGGCATCCCGGCGGATGTCCTCCAGTTCCTGCTTCTTGGGCCAGATCTTCTTCACATGGCGGTTGAACAGTTCCAGGCAGCCGATGGGAATGCTCTGGGCGCTGGCAACCCGGCCGCCCTGAATCCGGGCGATCTCCGCGCTGCCGCCGCCGATGTCAAACACCACTCCGTTTTCCAGATTCCGGTCCCGGATCACGCCGTAGTACCCCAGTTCCGCCTCCAGGGCCCCGGAAATCACCTCCACCTGGATGCCGGTGGCGGCGGTGATCTCCTCCACCGCCTGCTGGGTGTTCTGGATGTTGCGCAGGGACGCAGTGGCGAACACCCGCATCTGCTCCACCCCGAACTGCTCCAGCAGTCCCCGGAAATGATTCAGGGCGTCGCAGGCCCGCTGGATGCCCGGCTTGGACAGCACCCGGTCTACAATATAGTTGTTCAGTCCTGCCGTCTCCTTTTCGGAAAACAGCAGGCGGCAGCTCTTGTCCGGCTCCAGGCTGTACACCGACAGCCGCACTGTGTTGGAGCCCAGGTCCACAATGGCATAATTCATTTCTGACATTTCTCCTCATCATTTTCCGGAACAATGTCCCCCACGCCGTTCAGGATCAGCCTGGGCCGGTAGGGGAAGTTCTCGCATTCGCTGGGGCTGGTAACCCCGGAGAGCACCAGCACCGTGTCCAGGCCGGTTTCAATTCCCGCCACAATGTCCGTATCCATCCGGTCGCCGATGATCACCGCGTCCTCGGAGTGGACACCCAGCATTTTCAGGCCGGTGCGCATCATCAGCGGGTTGGGTTTTCCCACATAGTAGGCCCGCTTGCCGGTAACGGCCTCAATGGGAGCAAGCAGCGCCCGGCAGGCCGGAGCAATCCCCGTCTCCGTGGGGCCGGTCAGGTCGTAGTTGGTGCCGATGAGCTTGGCCCCGGCGTTTACCAGACGGATGGCCTTGGTCATCATATCCACATTGTAGCCGCTGGCCTCTCCCACCACCACATAGTCCGGGTCCACGTCGTTATAGGTTATGCCTGCTTCGTACAGGGCATTCAGAATTCCGTGTTCTCCCATCACATAGGCACTGCACCCCGGGGCCTGGCTGCTCAGAAACCGGGCTGTGGCCAGGGCGCTGGTATAAAAATGAGAGGCGTCCACCTCCAGCCCCATCCGGGCCAGCTTCTGCTGCAGCTCCCTGGGGGTATACTGGCTGGAATTGGTGAGAAACAGGTAGTGCTTGTTTTCCCGCTTCAGCCAGTTCAGGAAGGACTCCACCCCCGGAAGCAGCCGGTTGCCATGGTAGATCACCCCGTCCATATCACAGATAAATCCTTGTTTTTTCCGCAATTGTTCCAAAAAGACGTCCTCCTCTTTCTCTTTCAGATATTATTTGTTCTCAAGTGTATTGTAGTCGGGTTT
>DVKV01000109.1 GCA_018715835.1 Candidatus Faecousia intestinavium
CCGGATGTCCCGTTTTGTCCATGGCTGTTTTTTCCTCCCTGCCCGACCGGCTTTTTCTTGCTTGCAATACTTTAGCACTTTAGTTCACTAAAGTCAATAGGTATTTTCCCCCAAATTTCCTGTTTGCAAAATAAAAACATTTGTCCCCAATAGGGAAACATTTTTCCTCCCTCAGCCCTTGACCGGAATGGGCTGGGGTGCTAGAATGTAGAACAACAGGGAACCGGGCAGATCGTTTTCCCGGACACGCCGCATTCCCCGATCAACAAAAGAGGTGTATTGTGATGGAACGAAAAAATATTGACTGGGCCAGTCTGGGCTTCAACTACGTTCAGACCGACTACCGCTATGTCTCCAATTATAAAGACGGTGCCTGGGATGCCGGATGCCTGACCGATCAGGCCACCGTCACCATGAGCGAGTGCGCCTGCGTGCTGCAGTACGCCCAGGCCTGCTTCGAGGGTATGAAAGCCTACACCACCGAACATGGCCGGATCGTCTGCTTCCGCCCCGATCTGAACGCCAGCCGGATGGCGGATTCCTGCCGCCGTCTGAAAATGCCCGTGTTCCCGGAGGACCGGTTTGTCCAGGCTGTCATCGAGACCGTCCGGGCCAACGCCGCCTGGGTGCCCCCCTACGGCTCCGGCGCTTCGCTGTACCTGCGCCCCTTCATGTTCGGCAGCGACGCCATCATCGGTGTAAAGCCGGCCAATGAATTCCAGTTCCGGATCTTCGCCACCCCGGTAGGTCCCTATTTCAAGGGCGGCATCAAGCCTCTGACCCTGCGGATCTGCGACTATGACCGGGCGGCCCCCAGAGGCACCGGCCACGTCAAGGCGGGACTGAACTACGCCATGAGCCTGTATGCCATCGTGGACGCCCACGAGCAGGGCTATGACGAGAATGTCTATCTGGACTCCGGCACCCGGACCTACATCGAGGAAACCGGCGGCGCCAACATCATCTTTGTCAAGGGCAACACCCTGGTCACCCCCAAGTCTGGCACCATTCTGCCCTCCATCACCCGCCGTTCCCTGATGCAGGTTGCTAAGGACTACCTGGGCATGGAAGTGGAAGAGCGGGAGGTTCCCCTGACGGAAATCGGAGACTTTACCGAGTGCGGCCTGTGCGGCACCGCCGCTGTGATCTCCCCCGTGGGCAAGATTGTGGACCATGGCAAGGAGACGGTTTACGCCGGCTTCGGCCCCACCATCCAGAAGCTCTACGACACCCTCACCGGCATCCAGATGGGCCGGATTCCCGCCCCCGAAGGCTGGATTCAGGTCATAGAGTAATCCGTCCCAGGGCAACTTCGTTCTCCGGTACCCGGAAGAATTGTCGCACACAGGAAGACTTTTGTATTTTGGTGCTTGACATCGTACAAAACCGATGCTATAATTCTTCCCAACATAGCGAAAACGCACAGAAGAGGAAAAAGCCGCTTCGCTTCCCATACAGAGAGCCGCCGGTTGGTGCGAGGCGGTGACGGAAAAAGCGGTATACTGGCCTCTGAGCGGCTGTCCCCAACGCTTCGGCAAGTAGGGCAGACGGAGCCCGACCGATACAGCGGGAGGTGGTTGTCTGACCGCCGTGAGTGGTCGTCCCCAGGACGGCAAGAAGAGTGGTACCGCAAGGTTTGATGCAATGCAGAAGCCCTGTCTCTTTACAGTTTGTGAAAGAGACAGGGTTTTTTACTACCATTTTGAAAGGAAAGAAAAACCATATGGTCACGATCGACAAACTGTTCCACGCCTCTCTGGTGCTGAAGGATATCATCCGCCCCACCCCCCTGGCCAAGGCATACGGCATCGCCCCGGAATGCGAGCTGTACCTGAAGCCAGAAAATCTGCAGAACACCGGCTCGTTCAAGCTCCGGGGTTCCGGATACAAAATCGCTATGCTTTCCGATGAGGAAAAAGCCAAAGGCGTTATCGCCTGCTCCGCCGGAAACCACGCTCAGGGCGTGGCCCTGGCCGCTTCCAAGTGCGGCATCTCTTCCCTGATCTGCCTGCCGGACACCGCCCCCATCTCCAAGATCGAGGCAACCAAGGCCTACGGCGCCCAGGTCTGCCTGGTGGAAGGCGTCTACGACGACGCCTACAACAAGGCCCTGGAGCTGAAAGAGGAATTCGGCTACACCTTCGTCCACCCCTTTGACGACGAGAACGTCATCGCCGGTCAGGGCACCATCGGCCTGGAGATTCTCAACGCCCTGGACGACATCGACGCGGTGATTGTCCCTGTGGGCGGCGGCGGCCTGATTTCCGGCGTTGCCTACGCCATCAAAGCCCTGCGCCCCTCCATCAAGGTCTACGGCGTTCAGGCGGCGGGCGCCCCCAGCATGCTCAACTCCATCCGCTCCGGCCACATCCAGACTCTGGATCATGTGGCAACCATCGCCGACGGCATCGCCGTAAAGACCCCCGGTGATCTGACCTATGAAATGGTGAATAAGTACGTAGACGACATCGCTCTGGTCACAGAGGACGAGATCTCCTCCGCCATCCTGGCCCTGATCGAGAAGCAGAAGATGATCGCCGAGGGTGCCGGTGCCGTTTCCGTGGCTGCTGCCATGTTCCATAAGTTCCCCATTCAGGGCAAGAAGGTGGTCAGCCTGATTTCCGGCGGCAACATCGACGTGACCAGCCTGTCCCGGGTGATCGAACGGGGCCTGATGAAGTCCGGGCGGATTGCCACCTTGCTCATTGAACTGGTAGACAAACCGGGGCAGCTGAAGGACGTGTCCCGGATCATCGCCGACTGCGGCGGCAACGTCACCGGTGTTCAGTACGAGCGGGGCGGTACCGAGAGCATCAACGGCTGCTTCCTGCGGATGAATCTGGAAACCCGGAACTATGACCATGTGGAGCAAATTACCCAGGCCCTGAAAGCGGAGGGTTTCCGAATCGTATAATCCTATTATGAATTGAAAAGGAGAGCGTCATATGGATACCAGCAAGTACAGCATCGGCTATTACCCCGCCCCCGGCAGCCATTACAAATGGGTGCAAAAGGATCACATCGAAACCGCCCCCCAATGGTGCAGTGTGGACCTGCGGGACGGCAACCAGAGCCTTGTGATTCCCATGAGTCTGGAAGAAAAGCTGGAGTTCTACCATATGCTGCTGCGGGTTGGCTTCAAGGAAATTGAAGTGGGCTTCCCCGCCGCCTCCGAAACGGAATACGAGTTCCTGCGCACCCTGATTGAAAACAACATGATCCCCCGGGACGTCACCGTTCAGGTGCTGACCCAGTGCCGGGAGCACATCATCCGCAAAACCTTCGATGCCTGCAAGGGCGCCCCCAGCGCCATCATCCACTTCTACAACTCCGTCAGCGTTGCCCAGCGGGAGCAGGTCTTCCGCAAGAGCAAGGAGGAGATCAAGCAGATCGCCGTGGATGGCGCCAAGCTGGTCAAGCGGCTGGCCCAGGAATACGAAGGCAACTTCCGGTTCGAGTACTCCCCGGAGAGCTTCACCGGCACTGAACCGGAATATGCGCTGGAGGTGTGCAACGCCGTTCTGGATGTGCTGGAACCCAGCGAAACCAACAACGTGATCATCAACCTGCCGGTGACCGTGGAGATGAGTATGCCCCACGTCTACGCCAGCCAGGTGGAATACATGAGCGAAAACCTGAAATACCGGGAGTTCGTCACCCTCTCCGTTCATCCCCACAATGACCGGGGTACCGGCGTGGCGGACACGGAGCTGGCATTGCTCGCCGGGGCCGACCGGGTGGAAGGCACCCTGTTCGGCAACGGGGAACGGACCGGTAACGTGGACATCATCACCCTGGCCATGAATATGTACTCCCACGGCGTAGACCCCCAGCTGGACTTCTCCGATATGCCCGGCATCTGCAAGGTCTATGAGGAGTGCACCCGGATGCACGTCTACGAGCGCAGCCCCTACGCCGGAGCGCTGGTGTTCGCCGCCTTCTCCGGCTCCCATCAGGACGCCATTGCCAAGGGCATGACCTGGCGGAAGGAAAAGAACCTGCACCAGTGGACCGTTCCCTACATTCCCATCGATCCCCAGGATATCAGCCGCACCTACGACGCCGACGTGATCCGGGTGAACTCCCAGAGCGGCAAGGGCGGCATCGGCTACCTGCTGGAACAGGCCTACGGCTACATTCTGCCCCCCAAGATGCGCGAGCACCTGAGCTACCAGTGCAAGAGCGTGTCCGACCACGACCATCGGGAGCTGAAAAGCGAAGACGTGCTGTCCATCTTTATGGATTGCTACCTGAACGTCCACGACCCCATCGCCATCGCCAAGATGAACTTCACCCAGAACGCCGACGGTGTGGAAGCCTACATTACCTTTATGCGTCATGGCCGGAAAACCACCCTCCACGCCACCGGCAACGGCTCTCTGGATGCGGTGAGCAATGCCCTGAAGGAGTACACCGGCCGCAGCTACAGTCTGAAAGTTTACACCGAGCACAGCGTCCAGGAGCGCAGCTCCGGCTCCACCGCCGCCGCTTACATCGGCCTGGAGGATGCCGACGGCACCATGTACTGGGGCGCCGGCACCGACACCGACATCATCACCGCCAGTGCCAATGCGCTGATCAGTGCTTACAATAACATGACCCGGGAATAAAGGAGAGCAGAAATTATGGCAATGACTATGACACAAAAAATTCTGGCGGCCCACGCCGGATTGGATTCCGTCACCCCCGGACAGCTGATCCAGGCCAAACTGGACATCGTCCTGGGCAACGACATCACCACCCCCGTCGCCATCAATGAGTTCAACAAGAACGGCTTCAACCGGGTATTTGACAAGGATAAAATCGCCATCGTCCTGGATCACTTCGTCCCCAACAAGGACATCAAGGCCGCCGAGCAGTCCAAGCAGTGCCGGGAATTTGCCTGCCAGCACTGCGTCAGCCACTTCTATGATGTGGGCAAGATGGGCATTGAACACGCCCTGCTTCCCGAACAGGGCATCGTCACCGCCGGCGACTGCATCATCGGCGCCGACAGCCACACCTGCACCTACGGTGCGCTGGGTGCTTTCTCCACCGGGGTGGGCAGCACCGACATGGCCGCCGGCATGGCCACCGGTACCGCCTGGTTCAAGGTCCCCGCCGCCATCCGCTTCAACCTCACCGGAAAGCTCCCTGCCAACTGCAGCGGCAAGGACGTGATTCTGACCATCATCGGCAAGATCGGTGTGGACGGCGCGCTGTACAAGAGCATGGAGTTTGTGGGCGACGGTGTGGCCAGCCTGTCCATGGATGACCGGCTGTGTATCTGCAACATGGCCATTGAAGCCGGGGCCAAGAACGGCATCTTCCCGGTGGACGATGTAACCCGGGCGTATCTGGAAGGCCGCAGCGAGCGGCCCGGCGTGGAGTATTCTGCTGATCCCGACGCCGAATATGAGCAGACCATCGAAATCGATCTGAGCAAGATCGTCCCCACCGTGGCCTGCCCCCATCTGCCGGAAAACACCCACCCCGCCGCAGAACTGGGTGACATCAAAATCGATCAGGTAGTCATCGGCTCCTGCACCAACGGCCGGATGGAGGACATGGAGACGGCCTACCGGATTCTCAAGGGCAAGACCGTTGCCCCCGGCGTCCGGTGCATCATCATCCCCGCCACCATGCAGATCTACCGGGAATGTGTGGAGCGTGGCTACGTCACCGCCTTCATCGACGCGGGCGCCGTGGTCTCCACCCCCACCTGCGGGCCGTGTCTCGGCGGTTACATGGGCATTCTGGCGGAGGGCGAGCGCTGCGTCGCCACCACCAACCGGAACTTCGTCGGCCGGATGGGCCACGTCAAAAGCGAAGTCTACCTGGCAAGCCCCGCCACCGCCGCCGCATCCGCCCTCACCGGCTGCATTACCGCTCCCAAGGAGGTCTGATTATGAAAACCCAAGGACACGTTTTCAAATACCCCGACAATGTGGACACCGATGTGATTATCCCCGCCCGATACCTGAATACCCCCAACGCCCAGGATCTGGCCAAACACTGCATGGAGGACATTGACACCACCTTCGTCAGCAAAGTGCAGCCCGGGGACATTATGGTAGCCGGCTGGAACTTCGGCTGCGGTTCTTCCCGGGAGCACGCCCCCCTGGCCATCAAGACCTGCGGCACCGGGTGTGTCATCGCCAAGAGTTTTGCCCGGATTTTCTACCGCAACGCCATCAACATCGGCATGCCCATCCTGGAATGTGAGCAGGCCGCCGAGGAAATTCAGGCGGGAGACACCGTGAGCATCGACTTTGACACCGGCGTGATTTCCGACCTGACCACCGGAAAGACCTACCAGGCCGAACCCTTCCCCGAATTCATTCAAAACATCATTCGCAAGGGCGGACTACTTGCCTCTTTGCAGGAGGTGTGATATAATGACAAGAAACATTGCGGTAATCCGGGGTGACGGCATCGGGCCGGAGATTGTGGAGCAGGCTGTCCGGGTTTTGGATCGGGTGGCGGCGCTTTACGGCCACACCTTCACCTATACGGATGTGGATATGGGCGGCAACGCCATTGACAAGTGGGGCGATCCCCTGCCCCGGGAAATGCTGGACAAATGTCTGGAAAGCGACAGCGTGCTGCTGGGCGCCGTAGGCGGCCCCAAGTGGAACGACGTCCCCGGTCCCATGCGTCCGGAAAAGGGCCTGCTCCGGCTCCGGGCCGGGATGGGCGTGTACAGCAACAACCGTCCCGCCAAGATCTGGCCCCAGCTGGCCGCTGCCTCTCCTTTGAAGCAGGAAATTGTAGACAAGGGCATTGACTTTCTCATTGTCCGGGAGCTGATCGGCGGCATTTACTTTGGAAAACACGAAACCGTTTCTCAGAATGCAGAGGCGGTTGCCATTGATGAACTGCGCTACAGCGAAAGCGAAATCCGTCGGATCGGCCGCATCGGCTTTGAGTCCGCCCGGAAGCGCCGGAAAAAGCTGTGCAGTGTGGAAAAGAGCAACGTGCTGGACTCCTCCCGGCTGTGGAAAAAGGTGATGCACCAGCTGGCGGAGGAATATCCCGACGTGGAGCTTTCCGATATGCTGGTGGACAACTGCGCCATGCAGATCGTGAAGGACCCCAGCCAGTTTGACGTGATTGTGACGGAGAATATGTTCGGAGACATTCTCTCCGACGAAGCCTCCATGATTACCGGTTCCATCGGCATGATCCCCTCCTCCTCTCTGGGAGCGGGCAGCCGGGGCCTGTACGAGCCCATTCACGGTTCCGCCCCGGACATTGCCGGCATGGACATCGCCAACCCCATCGGCACCATCCTGGCCGCTGCCATGATGCTGCGCTATTCCTTTGACCTGCCCCAGGAGGCAGACTGCATCGAAGCCGCCGTTTCCGCCGTGCTGGACAGCGGCTACCGAACCGCAGACATTCTCCCCAAAGACGCCGCGGGCTGCAAAAAAGCAGGCTGCCGGGAAATGGGGAGTCTGATTATAGAAAACCTCAGGAAAGGATGATGGCATGAAACTCTCCGGCTCCGATATCATCGTACGCACATTGATTGAACAGGGCACCGATGTGGTATTTGGCTACCCCGGCGGCCAGGTCATCAACATCTACGACTCTCTGTACAAATACCGGGACGAGCTGAAACACGTTCTCACCGCTCACGAGCAGGGAGCCTCCCATGCCGCCGACGGCTACGCCCGTGCCACCGGCAAGGTGGGCGTGTGCATCGCCACCTCCGGC
>DVKV01000110.1 GCA_018715835.1 Candidatus Faecousia intestinavium
GTTGCGGGGGTGGCAACCTACTGACCCAAATATGACCCAAATACTTTTTTGCCAAAAAACTACGCAGTTTCCTGGTTTCCGAAGGCTTTACTGAACTTATTGACCGCTTCCTGCCGGATGGAATCCTGGACATGCAAATAATGGTGTGTCATATCCAGGTCTGCGTGGCCTACAATGCTCTGAATGGTGGGAAGATCCACACCCAAAGCCTGCATCTGGGAAACGTAGGTGTGTCGGCAGCAGTGGGGTGTCAGAAGCCGCACGCCCCCAATTTGTTTCAGTGCCTCCCGGAATTTTTTCCGGAAGTGGGAGGGGTTGCAGGGCTGGTCTTTGACCCCCACTTCCCAGATGTACTTTTTCTCCGTGTTCCGGATAGCCATGGCGCAGGGCCGGAGCGACGGCGGCACCGGAATATCCCGGTAGCTGTCCCGGGACTTGGGCGGCCCCACGGAGACAGTTCCCTTCACCAGATTCACCGCCTGCCGAATGGAGATCATGGAACCGTCCGGGGCAATGTGCCTTGGCTCCAGGGCCAGCAGCTCCTGAGTCCGCATGCCGGTGCCCAGCATCAGCCGGATGCTCTCCCCCAGCAGATCGTGAGGAAGCTGCTCCATCATCCACCGGACTTCCTCGGCGTGGAAGGCATCCTTTCGTTTCGGAGCCGTCCGGTTCGAGCGCATTTTGTCTGCGAACCGTACCGGGTTCTTGAGAATCAGATCGTTGGCCTCCGCCTTGTTGAAAATCTGATACAGCATGCCCCGGCAGGATGCCAGGTAAGAATCCGATCGACCTTCCCTTCTCAGCTCCTTCAGCAGCTGCTCAATGTCGAAGGCTTTGATGCCGTCCAGTTTCCGACTTCCCAGGTGGGCTTTCAGAGTGGTCAGGATGTACTTATAATTTTCCCGGGTGGTGGGGGAAATATTGTCCTGGTGGTTCTGAAACCAGATTTCCGACCAGGTCGCAAAGGTGTGTTTGACCCGGGTGTCAATTCCGTAGATGTGCCGGATGCGGTAATTTTCCAGCTTGTCCCGGACTTCCTTCCGGGTTCTTCCGTAGAAGGATACGGTGTTGGGGCGGCCATCTTCCAGGTATCCGTCCATGAGACGGTATTCCCACCGGCCATCCGCCCGGCGGCGCAGACTCCCTTCGCCGTTCAATCGTTTTGCCATGTTACGCGTCATTGCTCCTTTCTTCCGGTAACCTTGGCTTTCGCCCTTTTAGGTTAACATAACTTTTCCGCTGTGTAAAGGGATTTGGAAAAAATAGTGAGAAAAAACCGCAGTTTGCCCCGGGGCTGAGCCGCCGGGGCGGCGGCTTCAGCGGGTACTCACCTCTTTTTCCATCCAGTCCATCAGTTTATCCTTCGGCACCATCATACGTTTGCCGATTTTCAAAGTGGGAAATCCCCGGGTGTGCATCAGGCAGTAGGCGTTTGCCCGGGAGATTCCCAGCACCTGAGCCAGCTGGTCGGCGTTCAATGTCAGGGGCAGCTGTTCCAGGGATGTAAATGTCGCTTTCATATTGCAGCTCCTTTCCGGATAGGCCTTTGCCTATCCTTGTTTATTCCTCAAGGTATTTGAAAATAATTAAAAAATCGAGCCGGAGCCGAACGGGGGATTGTGTGGGAGATGGGAGAACAGGATCCCTAAGTGAGGAAAATTCTTTCCCCACCCAGGGCCTGTTGGGTGTTCCCCCAATCCCCGACGGCCTCCGGCTAGTGTTTTATATTGGAGAGGAAGGCAGGTCCCGGATATGAGAAAGAAAGATTCCGAGAACTTTACGATCTGGTCAAACAGGTTACCTATCTGGAGCGGGATTTGCAGACAGAGAAAGAGAAGTTGAACCGGCTGGCAGAGCGGTGGGACAGCTACCAGGATCCTGAAGCATCCGACCAGGAGCGATTCCGGCACGGCAGTTACCTTCGCTGGTGCGGCTGTGATCCGGATGCGCCGGAAGAACGCGGGGAACTCCAATGGGAGCGGGAGGTAGTAAACCTACAGATCCAGGAAGCAGCCTCCCTGCGGGAAGCTCTGGTGGAATCGGCAGACCAGTGGAAAGACCAAGCCCAGGACGCCCGATTCCGGTATCAGCGGGAATGGAACCTGACCCGGGAAGAGCAGCTGCGAAACCAGCTGGGGCATATCCGGGAGAACCGGAAGAAGCTCAGCCGGATTGCCTACAACTGCCAGAAGGCAGCAGACCGGCGAATTTACAACAAGGAATATCTTGCCAAAGCAGAGCATTTCCGATCCCTGTGGTATCAGAAGCTACAAGAAGAAAACGAAATGAAGGCCCGCATCCGGGAAGCGAAAGCCGCCCGGAAGGAGCAGGAAAAAACTTACAAAGCAAGAGAACGGGAGAGATAAGTTTCTCTTGGACGACTGCCCTCCATCTGCGCCAACAGATGGGTTCCGGGTGGTCGTTTCTTTTGCTTTTGACATAGCTTCTCCTTTCTGTTCGATTGTGTGTCTTCGTTCAGCAAATCTGCATTTTTCACTCCTTTCTGAAATGCAAAAGTCGTTGGACAGTCAAGCCCAACGACAGCGCACTATGCAAAAAATCGCCGGGCGGTCAAGTACCCAACGACTGGGTATTATTATACGTAATTGCTGAGTGAATGTCAAGCGGTTGCCGAGTTACAAATGCGCTTGACATCTCTATTTAGTTTTCAAGGTACGCGGGCATCTGGGTTTTTG
>DVKV01000111.1 GCA_018715835.1 Candidatus Faecousia intestinavium
TCCTGGACTGTGATGATGAATGGGTGAAAATCCGTTTGGTGAACAAAAAAGGCCAGAAAACGGTAAAGATGATGCGTCTGGACGACATTGAATCCGTGCAGCTACTAGATGAACAATGAAACGAACTTGTCGCCCAGTCCTCGTAAAGAGGCTGAGCGGCTGAGTTGACAGGAAATCCCCAGACCAAACGGTCTGGGGATTTGTGGTTTTACCGGACGTATTCGATGACCACCCGGCGATTGGGCTCCACGCCGGTGGAGTGGGTGGTGATGTTCTCCATGTCCTGCAGCGCTGCATGGATCACATGGCGCTCGTAGGCATTCATGGGCTCCAGGGTGGTGCGGCGGCGGGCCTTCAAAACCTGCTGGGCCTTCTTCCGGGCGTACCGGCGCAGGCTCTCTTCCCGCTTTTCCCGGTAGCTTTCCGCATCCACATTGATCCGGATGCGGCCTTCCACGTCCCGGTTGATGGTGTAGTTGGCCAGATGCTGGATGGCGTCCAGGGTATCCCCCCGGCGGCCGATCAGGTAACCCAGATCGTCACCCACCAGATCCACCTTGTATGTATTGCCCTCTGTCTGATAGCAGTGGGGCACGGCCTGGGAGTCCATATGCTCCAGCAGGCCCTTCAGGAAGACCTCAATCTTCTCCTCGGTGGAACCGGGCTTGGCCGGCTCATAAACCTTGGGTTCGGGCTTTGCCTTGGGTTCCTTGGGAGGCTTGGGCTCCTTGGGTGCCTCGGGCTTCTTCTCCTGCTTGGGAGGACGGGGCTTCTCCTGCCGGGGCTTTTCCGGTTTGGGCATCTCCGGCGCTTTCACAGGCTCTTCCTTCACCGGCTCGGCCTTGGGAGCCTCCGGCTGTTTGGGCTGCTCCGGCTTCTTCACCGGGGCTGCAGCCTTGGGTTTGGTGCGGGAGGCGGAACTCAGGGCAACCTTGGGAGCTTCCGGCACCGGGTCCGGCGCTTCATAAGTTACCTGCACCTTGGCAGGCTGGGCGCCAAAACCCAGGAAGCCCGCCTTTTCCTTCTGCAGTACCGTAACGGACACGCTGTCCCGATCCAGCCCCAGCTGCGCCAGGGCAGCTTCAATGGCAAGGTCAATGGTCTTGCCGCTGGTAACAATGGTCTTTTCCATGGCTTATTCCTCCGTAGGCTGGGAAGCGTAGCGGTTGGGGTCGTAGTTGCGGCCCTTGCAGTAGGGGCGGCTGGGAATGCCGGACATACAAGAGGCCTCTTCCTCGTCCTCCTCCAGGATGCCCTTCCGGGCAGCGTATTCCCTGGCGGCGGCAGCCTTGGCGGCCTGCTCCTGATCCCGCTGCTGCTTTTGCAGTTTCTTTTTGCTGGTATTGGTGGTAATGCCGTCGGGGTTGGCAGCCCGGCGCTCGGCCCGGATGCGCTCCTTCTCGGCCTCAATCCGGTCCTCTTCCATGGCTCTCTGGAGCCGGATGGCATCCTCGGCGTCATAGATCTTCCGGTAATGGTTGGTCATGATGGGGTCGGTAATCATCCGGACCACGCCGCCCATGAACCAGTACAGGGACAGTCCTGCGGACACGCTGAAACCGATCCACAGGCTCATCAGGGGCATCATCCACATCATGGTCTGCATGGACTGATTCTGCTGGGACTTCTTGGCGGTTTCCTCGTCCTGGATGCCCTTCTCGTTGGTAACCACAGAGTTGTTGGTCTTCTGAGAAATCCACATCTGCAGCACCTGAGAGGCGGCGGAAATCACCGGAATCAGGAACGCACCGATATGGGCCCAGTTCCACACCCAGCTCTCGGAGAAGATGTTGAACTGGGGAATGGTTCCCAGGTTGATGCCCAGGAAGTTGAAATTGATACCCGCCAGGGTGGTCTCGCTGATGCCGGGGATGGCGGCTTTCAGTTCTTCTACAAACTGCGGAATGGCCTGGGCCGCGATAACCTGGTCATAATAGCTGTTGCTGGAGAACATGGAAGGAGCGGCATCCTTGATAACGGACACAATCTGCTGAGCCACATCGGCAGACTCCATCAGAATATAGGTGATGGGCTGACGTACCACAGCCAGCAGGGGCCACAGGATCAGCAGGGGAATCAGGCTCCACAGGCAGCCGCCGCCCATGGAAGCGCCCTCATCCCGGTAGAGCTTCTGAATCAGTTCGTTCTGCTTCTGGGGATCATTAGCATACCGGGACTGAATTTCCTGAACCCGGGGGGTCAGGCGGGACATCTTCATCATGCTCTTCTTGCTCTTGGCATTAATGGGCAGAAGCACCACCTGAACCAGAACGGCAAACAGGATCATGGCAACGCCGTAGTTGCCGGTCAGCTGATACAGGAAGCTCAGCAGATAGCCAAAGGGAACGGTGATGATGTCGGATAGCTGGAATGCAAGAAACATTGACTTTCCTCCTCAAAATACTGGAAGTCAGGGTACGGGGTCGTAAAAGTCGCCCTTATAAAATGGGTGGCAGCGCAGGAGCCGGCGAAATGCCAGCCAGCCGCCCTTGATCGCCCCGTATTTGCTGATGGCCTGAAAGGCGTACACGCTGCAAGTGGGTCGGAACCGACATTGGGATGGAAAGGCCGGAGAAATCCGGCGCTGATAGAAGCGGATAAACGCCAGCAGCAAAGGTTTCATGGAAGCTCCTTCTCTCCAGCGGCAGAGGGGGAATTGCGCAGAATTCCAGCCTTTTCCGCCAGTCCCAGATAGCTTCCCGTGAGTTTGGAAAACTCCGCTTCAATGGCCCGGGAGCGGGCAACCACCACAATATCCCATCCTGGCTGAAACAGTTCCTCATGGAGCCGGTAGATTTCCCGCAGGCGCCGGCGAATCCGGTTGCGGATGTGGGCCTTGCCCAGCTTCTTGCTCACAGTAATCCCCACCCGATTGGTGTGGGTCCGGTTTTTCCGGGCGTAGAGCACCAGATAGCCGTCTGCAAAGCCGGAGGTGTGATACAGCCGGCGGAAAACATGATTCAGCTTCAGGGCACTGGAATATTTCATGGCGTTCTTTGTTTCCTCCTAAAAAGGGAGCGGGGCGAATGCGTCATTCACCCCGCTGTAGCTCCCGTTTCGCTTTTCGCGCTTATTCTTCTCGTGTGACCCACTTCAAGCGCATCAGGCGGACAGAACCTTGCGGCCCTTAGCACGGCGGCGAGCCAAAACCTTGCGGCCGTTGGAAGTAGCCATTCTCTGGCGGAAACCGTGAACCTTGGAACGGTGACGGCGGCTGGGCTGATAGGTACGCTTCATCTTCGGATACACCTCCTGTCAAATGTCAATATGCTCGACAGCCAAAATTGGCCGCAGCAACACATAGTAAATGACCATAACAGTCATGCTTGACCATTATAACCGAAAAAGGCAATCAGGTCAACAATTTTTTATGGTTTTTCTGGGCTTCCCGGAAATTTTCGGTTCAGGAACCGGAAATCCGGAGATTGGGCCCGGTATAGGTTCCGTCCAGCTTGGACAAAACCCGCTCATATTCGCTGCTCTCCGGTTCGTAGGGCGTGGGCTGAAAATTATTGTAGAAGGGAACGGAACTGACACTGGCAGGAATGATCCGGGTCTGTCCCAGGCTGATGCTGCCATCCGCATTCCGCAGCACCTCCTGCTGAATCAGAGCCGTGTCCATATCTTTCGGAGCGCCGTTTCCGCCGAAGGCGAAATTTCCTAGGGAATAAAAGATCATTCCCTCGCCGTATGCCTCAATGGGCTGAAGCACATGGGGGTGGCTTCCAACTACCAGGTCTGCTCCCGCATCGATGGCGGCCCGGCCCACTTCCTGCTGCTCCGGCGTGGGACGGTAGCCCCCTTCGGAGCCCCAGTGAGGGGCAAATATCACAAGATCCGCCCCCTGCTCCCGCAGCTCGGCAATTCCCGCACAAATCCGGGCTTTATCCAGCGAATAATACACCGCGCCATAGATTCCAATGGTCAGTCCCTCGTCCAGGGTAATCAGGAGGGAGCTGTCCCGCTCCACATAGGGAACCCCAGCGGCATCCAGCGCTTCCCGGGTGGAATCGTAACCGGTCTGACCATAATCCATGGTATGATTATTGGCCAGGGACACCGCTTCTATGCTGTTCTGGGTGAGAATCCGGGTAAAGACAGTGGGTCCCCGGAAAACAAACCGTTTCTCTGCCGGATAACCACCGTCACACAGAGGCCCTTCCAGGTTGATGAAGGTGAAGTCATCCTGGGTTACATACTCCAGCACATTCCGGAAGGGATAGCCGTAATCCTCACCCACGGTTTTCACAAATCCCAGCTGGGCATTTTCCGTGGAGGGCGTACTGCCCAGCGTACAGTCCCCGGCGAAGGTCAGCAGGAAGCTTTCCTGGTTCTCGGTACCGTCGGCGGTTTCCGGAGGCAGTTGGGCTGCCTGGGCGGCCGATGGGAGCACCAGACTCAGCATCAGGCAAACCGCCAGTGCTCCACAGGTCAGGTGCTTACCCATTCTCCTGCGCCCGGCGCTTCATCAGATTCCGCATCCGCAGACTGTGATCCAGTTCCCGTTTGCGGATTCGCAGGCTCTTGGGCGTGCACTCCAGCAGCTCGTCGTCCGCCAGGAATTCCAGGCACTGCTCCAGGGAAAGCACCTTGGGGGGCGTCAGCCGCAGGGCTTCGTCAGAACCGGCAGCCCGCATATTGGTCAGCTGCTTGCGCTTGCAGACGTTGACGGTCATATCCTCATTCCGGCTGCAGATACCCACCACCATGCCGGCGTACACCGGGGTGCCCGGGCCGATGAACAGCGCGCCTCGCTCCTGAGCGGCGGCCAGGCCGTAAGTTACAGCTTCGCCGGTTTCAAAGGCAATCAGAGAGCCGGTGAGACGGCGCTCAATATCACCCTTCATGGGGGCGTAGGTTTCCAGCACGGAGGACATAATGCCCTCGCCCCGGGTATCGGTCAGGAATTCATTCCGGTAGCCGAACAGGCCCCGGGAGGGAACCAGGAACTCCAGACGGTACCGGCTGCCCATGGGGGTCATGCCCAGCAGATCGCCCTTCCGGCGGCCCATCTTTTCAATGACGGCGCCCATGCAGGATTCCGGCACGTCCGCCACCATCCGCTCGATGGGCTCGCAGACCTTCCCGTCGATAACCTTGGTCAGCACACGGGGCGTAGACACGGAGAACTCATAACCTTCCCGGCGCATGGTCTCCATCAGGATAGACAGGTGCATCTCGCCGCGGCCCGCCACGTTGAAGGCGTCGGTGCCCTGCTCGGTGACATGGAGGGACACGTCCTTCAGCAGCTCCTTCTCCAACCGGTCCCGCAGGTTCCGGGAGGTGACGAACTTGCCCTCCTTACCGGCAAAGGGAGAATCGTTGACCGCAAAAGTCATTTCAATGGTGGGATCGGAAATTTTCACGAAGGGCAGGGGCTCCACGCACTCGGGGGCGCACAGGGTACGGCCGATGGTGATGTCCGCCATGCCGCTCAGGGCCACGATTTCGCCGGCGCTGGCCTCCTGAATGGGGGTCTTGGCCAGGCCGTCAAAGGCATACAGGGCCACAACTTTGCCCTTCTGCTTGATTTCGGGGTCGTGATAGTCGCAGATGGTGACCTCCTGGTTGACCTTGATGGTGCCCCGCTCTACACGGCCCACCGCAATCCGGCCCACATACTCGTTATAATCGATGGAGGATACCAGCAGCTGCAGCGGTGCATCCGCATCTCCCTCCGGGGCGGGAATATAGTTGATGATGGTCTCAAACAGGGGGGTCAGGTCGGTGCCGGCCTCATCAGGACCGTAGGAAGCGGTGCCCTGACGGCCGGAACAGAAGATGGTGGGAGAGTTGAACTGCTCATCGGTGGCGTCCAGCTCCAGCAGCAGCTCCAGCACTTCGTCCATCACTTCATGAATCCGGGCATCGGGCTTGTCAATCTTGTTCACCGCCACGATGACCTTGTGGCCCAGCTCCAGGGCCTTCTGCAGCACAAACCGGGTCTGGGGCATGGGACCTTCGGCAGCGTCCACCAGCAGGATGACGCCGTTGACCATTTTCAGGATCCGCTCCACCTCGCCGCCGAAATCCGCGTGGCCCGGGGTGTCCACGATGTTGATCTTGTAATCTTTATAGTGTACTGCCGTGTTCTTGGCCAGGATGGTAATGCCCCGCTCCCGTTCCAGGTCGCCGGAGT
>DVKV01000008.1 GCA_018715835.1 Candidatus Faecousia intestinavium
ATCCCGGCTGTCAACATAAGTTCATTACCATCGGCGAAATCATGCTCCGTCTTACGCCCCCCAATTATCAGAAAATCCGCATGGCCAATGAATTTGAGGCCACCTACGGCGGCAGTGAAGCCAACATCGCCCTTGCCCTGGCCAACCTGGGCATTGACTCCACCTTCTTCTCCGTGGTTCCCAACAACTCCATCGGCAAGAGCGCCATCCGGATGCTCCGCTCCAATGACGTTCACTGCACCCCGGTGATCTTGTCCACCCCGGAGGAAACCCCCACCCATCGGCTGGGCACCTACTACCTGGAAACCGGCTACGGCATCCGGGCCAGCAAGGTGACCTATGACCGGAAGCACTCTGCCATCACCGAGTACGACCTGAGCAAGGTGGACATTCCCAAGCTGCTTACCGGCTTTACCTGGCTCCATGTGTCCGGCATTACGCCCGCCCTTGGTCCCAGCTGTGCCGACTTTATTCTCAATTGCCTGAAAACCGCCAAGGAACTGGGGCTGGTTACCAGCTTCGACGGCAATTTCCGCTCCAAGCTGTGGACCTGGGAGGAGGCCCGGGACTATTGCACCCAGTGCCTGCCCTATGTGGATATGCTGCTGGGCATTGAGCCGTACCACCTGTGGAAGGACGAAAATGACCACAGCAAGGGCGACTGGAAAGACGGCGTACCTCTCCAGCCCAGCTATGAACAGCAGGATGAGGTGTTCCAGCACTTCATTGAACGCTACCCCAATATCCAGTGCATCGGCCGTCATGTGCGTTACGCCCACTCCGGCTCCCAGAACAGTCTGAAAGCCTTCATGTGGTACCAGGGACATACCTTTGAGAGCAAACTCTTCACTTTCAACATCCTGGACCGGGTAGGCGGCGGCGACGCCTTCGCCAGCGGTCTGATCTACGCCATGATGAACGGCTACAAACCCATGGATATGGTGAACTTTGCGGTGGCCAGCTCCGTGATCAAGCACACCATCCACGGTGACGCCAATATCACAGACGACGCCGGTGCCATTAAGGAAATCATGAACATGAAGTTTGACATCAAACGCTGACGGCCCACAGCAAAGCCCCGACGGACAGGAATCTGTCCGTCGGGGCTTATTGTTATTCTTCCAGCAGGCACACCGCATGGCAGGCCATGCCTTCCCCCGTGCCGGTGAAACCCAGCTTTTCCTCGGTGGTGGCCTTCACATTCACCCGCTCCGGGTCCAGACCCAGGGCGGAAGCAATGTTTTCTTCCATCCTACTGATGTAATCCTTCAGCTTGGGCTTCTGGGCAATCATGGTCACGTCGATGTTGCTCACCCGGTAGCCCTTCTGCGCCACCTTCTGTCCCACGATGTTCAGCAGCACCAGAGAATCCGCCCCCTTATACTTGGGGTCGGTGTCCGGAAAATGCCGGCCGATGTCTCCCAGTCCCGCCGCTCCCAGCAGTGCGTCGGATACCGCGTGGAGCAGCACATCTGCGTCGCTGTGACCGTCCAAACCCAGTTCATAGGGAATCTTCACCCCGCCCAGAATCAGGTCCCGGCCCGGCACCAGCCGGTGAACATCATATCCATGTCCGATTCTCATTCCATTTCCTCCAGCAGCATCTGCGCAATTTTCAGATCCATGGGGGTGGTGACCTTTAGGTTCCGCTCGTCCCCCTCTACAATTTTCACCTTCATGCCCATCTGCTCCACAGCGGAGCAGTCGTCGGTGACCTGCAGCCCCTCCTGCTTCGCTTTTGCCAATGCCCCCCGAAGCAGGTCATAGTCAAAAACCTGGGGAGTCTGGACCGCAAACAGGCTGGCCCGGTCCGGCGTCTCCTTCACCACGCCCCCGGTGACCACCTTGATGGTGTCCTTCACTGGAACAGCGGGGGCGGCAGCGCCATAAGTGTTGGCTGCCCGAATGACACGGTCAATAACCTGCCAGGTAACCAGAGGCCGGGCGCCGTCATGGATGGCCGCCAGCTTTACCTTCTCGGACAGGGCATTCAGCCCCAAATGCACCGATTCCTGACGGCTGGCCCCTCCGGCCACCACCGCCTGAACCTTAGACATCCCCCGGCACAATCCGGTGATGGACTGGATCAAATCCTCCCGGGTGACCACCACAATCTCGGAAACTGCGTCGCAGTTCTGAAACCGCTCCACCGTCCGCTGGATCATAGGCTTTCCGCCCAGCTGGGCCATCACCTTGTCGATGCCTCCCATCCGTGAGGCGGAACCCGCCGCTACAATCACTGCCCCGCAATATTTCAGGGGCAGCAGCTTCCGGGCCGGGCGGGTGATTTTGGTAATGTCCATAGCCTTACAGCTCCTTTACCAATTCCTTGAAGTAGTTGCCCCGGACCATGAAATTCTTGAACTGGTCAAAAGCGGCGCTGGCGGGGCTCATCAGCACCACATCCCCGGGTTCTGCCGACGCCGCTGCCGCCTTCACCGCCGGAGCGAAGGTACCGCAGTCCACGATTTCCAGCTCCGCCGGATTATAGTCCGAACAGGACTCCACCGCCTGACGGATCTTCGGCCCGGTGGCGCCTCCCAGGAACAGCTTCTTTACATGGGCGCAGATCTCCGGCCCCAAAACATCATAGGGAATGTGCTTGTCGTAACCCCCGGCGATGAGAATCACCTTCTCCCGGAAACTGCGCAGTCCGGCAATGGTCCGGCTGGGTGAGGAAGCGATGGAGTCGTTGTAGAACTTCACCCCGTCCTTCACCCGAACCAGTTCAATCCGATGCTCGACGCCGCCAAAAGTCTTGGCCACATATCGGATCACATCATCCTCCACCAAGCCCTCCACCATGGCGATGGCGGCCATGTAATTTTCCACGTTGTGGACACCGGGGATGAGAATGTCCTCCACCGGCAGAACGGGCGTTCCGTTGCGGCAGATAACCCCATTATCCAGGCACACGTCCGCCTTTCCCTGCCGGGAGAAGAACCGGGTGGTGCCGTTGCCCCGGAACTGAGACGTGATGGGGTTGTCGGCGTTGAGAATCAGAAGTCCGCTTTCGTCCTGGTAACGGAAAATGTTGGTTTTTGCCTGGATGTACTCCTCCATATCCTTGTGAATGTCCAGATGGTTGGGAGCCAGATTGGTAATCACCGCCCGGGCAGGGCTGTGGGTCATGTCCATCAGCTGGAAGGAGCTCAGCTCCACCACGGCGTAATCCTCAGCCTTCATCTGCCGCACCAGGGGCAGCAGAGGGGTGCCGATGTTGCCACCCAGCCAGACGGTTTTTCCCGCTGCCTTCAGCATTTCAGAAACCAGGGTTGTGGTAGTGGTTTTTCCATCGGACCCGGTCACACCCAGCAGAGTGCAGGGACATACTTCAAAGAAAACCTCCATCTCCGAGGTCACCTGGGCCCCACGGGCCCGGAGAGCCTCAATGGCAGGATTTGCCGGGTGCATTCCCGGGGTGCGGAACACCACATCTGCCTCCACACCGTCCAGATACCCTTCCCCTACGTGAAGCTTGCAGCCCATCTTCTCCAGCTCCAGTACTTCCTCGTCCAGCTGCTCCCGAGGCGTCTTGTCGCAGCCCAGAACCTGGCAGCCAAATTCCAGCAGCAGACGAACCAGAGGCCGGTTGCTCACGCCCAGTCCCAGCACTGCAATTCGCTTGTTCCGAAGGTTCTCAAAATAACTATCAAATGTAGAACGCATCTTATTCCTCATTTCTCAGAAGAAAATACGCCGGGCCATCCCGGTCAGCTCCTCTATAGTATATACACCCCCGGGAGATTTTGCAAGACATTTGACTTTTGACGGAATTTGCGGTACAATATTCCGGCGCAACCGGATCGGACAGCCGCGGATGGAGGCCGAAAGGCCCCAGATGAGGAAAGTCCGGGCTCCACAGGGCAGGAATAACGGGTAACGCCCGCCGAGGGTGACCTCAGGACAAGTGCAACAGAGAGATTCCGCCGAAGGGTTTTTCCCTTCGGTAAGGGTGAAAAGGTGCGGTAAGAGCGCACCCGGCCCATGGCAACATGGGTTTTACGCTGTAAACTCTATTCCGGAGCAACGCCGTGGAGGAACGCATGGTCGGCCCGACCGTTCCGAGGAGGCGGCTGGACCCGTCAGGCAACTGACGGGCTAGATAGATGGCTGTCAAGACAGAACCCGGCTTATAGATCCGTGTTGCCGCAAGCACCGCTGAAAAGCGGTGCTTTTTTCATCCCCGATGGTAAAAAAATTCCCCAGCCATTGGCTGGGGAATTTTTGAATCAGTCGGATTCGAGAATTAGTCGTGAACCTCGGTGACAACACCGGAACCGACGGTACGGCCGCCTTCACGGATAGCGAAACGCAGGCCCTTCTCGATAGCGATGGGGGTGATCAGTTCCACGTTCATCACGACGTTGTCGCCGGGCATGCACATCTCAACGCCTTCGGGCAGGGAGATGATGCCGGTCACGTCGGTGGTACGGAAGTAGAACTGGGGACGATAGTTGTTGAAGAAGGGGGTATGACGGCCGCCTTCTTCCTTGGACAGGACGTAAACCTGGCCAGCGAACTTGGTGTAGGGATGGATGGAACCGGGCTTGCACAGAACCTGGCCGCGCTCGATGTTCTTCTTGTCGATACCACGCAGCAGAGCGCCGATGTTGTCGCCGGCTTCTGCGTAGTCCAGCAGCTTGTGGAACATTTCGATGTCGGTGACGACGGTGTTCTGCTTGTCCTCACGCAGGCCAACGATTTCCACAGGCTCGTTCTTCTTGATGACGCCACGCTCCACACGACCGGTAGCAACGGTACCACGGCCGGAGATGGTGAAGACGTCCTCAACGGGCATCAGGAAGGGCTGGTCAGCCTTACGGTCAGGAGTGGGGATATAGTCGTCAACAGCGTCCATCAGCTCCTTGATGCAAGCATACTCGGGAGCGTTCACGTCCTTGGACTCGGAGATCAGGGCGTTCAGAGCGGAACCCTTGATGATGGGCACATCGTCGCCGGGGAACTCGTAGAAGGACAGAGTCTCACGGATCTCCATCTCAACCAGCTCCAGCAGTTCCTCGTCGTCAACCAGGTCAGCCTTGTTCATGAACACAACGATGGAGGGCACGCCAACCTGACGGGCCAGCAGCAGGTGCTCCTTGGTCTGAGCCATGGGGCCGTCGGTAGCAGCGATAACCAGGATAGCACCGTCCATCTGAGCAGCGCCAGTGATCATGTTCTTGATATAGTCGGCGTGGCCCGGGCAGTCAACGTGAGCGTAGTGACGCTTGTCGGTCTCGTACTCAACGTGAGCGGTGTTGATCGTGATACCACGAGCCTTCTCTTCGGGAGCCTTATCGATGGAAGCGTAGTCCTCGAAGGAAGCCTGGCCCTTCAGGGACAGGTACTTGGTGATAGCGGCGGTCAGAGTGGTCTTGCCGTGGTCAACGT
>DVKV01000112.1 GCA_018715835.1 Candidatus Faecousia intestinavium
CTGGGAATTCCATATGGTATGGTATGAATAGCCAAAATCTGACGGGAAATACAACTAACTTTCGGTCAATGTGAATGAATTCTCTGCCGGCTGGGGACAAAGGAGTTATGTCAATGGAAGCATATCGGGTCATACAGGTCAAACAAAGCGTCTTTGCGGACAACAACGCCCGGGCAGATCAGCTGCGCCGGGAATTGAAAGAAAAGGGGATTTTCCTGGTGAATCTCATGTCTTCTCCCGGGGCGGGGAAGACCACGCTGCTTACCCGGCTGATTGAGATTCTGGGCCGAGATTTGAAAATCGGGGTCATGGAGGCGGATATCGACTCGGATGTGGACGCCGGAACCATCGCCCGGACCGGCGCCAAGGTCATCCAGCTGCACACCGGGGGGATGTGTCACCTGGATGCGGATATGACCTGGCAGGGCCTCAAACAGCTGGAGCCGGAGGGGCTGGATCTGGTGATTCTGGAAAATGTGGGCAATCTGGTGTGCCCGGCGGAGTTCGATACCGGCGCCTGCCTGAATATGATGATTCTGTCCGTACCCGAAGGCCATGACAAGCCCCTGAAATATCCTCTGATATTCCAGGTGTGCCAGGGTATGGTGGTCAACAAAATCGATGTGCTGCCCTACTTTGATTTTGACATGGAGCAGGTAACCCAATTCGCCCGGATGCGTAACCCGGAGCTGACCATTGTGCCGGTTTCTGCCAAAACCGGAGAGGGTGTTCCGGCCCTGGCGGACTGGCTGAAGCAGAAGATTCAACACTGGAAAGAAAGCGGAGCAAGGAGGCAGGAAAATGATTGATGAAAAACTGAGACAGCGGGCATTCAATCCCCCCAGCAAGGGTGACCCGGCGCCCCGGGAAAAAATTCTGAAACTGGGCAAGAAAATCACCGACGTGGTGCCCCACAAGCTCAAGGGGGTGACCGCCGACGACCCGGAATACTGGGGCATGGCGGATCTGGTCACCGATGAGATGGCGGACATTGCTCTGGCCATGAAGGTGCGTGAGCATTACACCGTGGAGCAGCTGTGGAAGCTGTGCAAGGTGAAAGAGGCGGACAAGGCCCACTTTCAGGAACTGCTGGACGAGATGAGCTACATCGGCCTGCTGGAATACGACTACGGCAACCACTACGACCACAACGGCCGGACGGCGCCGTCCTCGGAGCGGCGCTACTGCCTGCCCCTGTATGTTCCGGGCAGCGCGGAGATGTTCAACATGGAGGAGACCCCGGAGGGCAACAAGCGGCTGCGGGAGCATCCCCATGTGGGCTACTTCTTCGAGCGGATGACCTACATCCCCCTGGCGGGGAAAACCCACCTGCTTCCCCCGGGAGGGGGCGGCGTGGGCATGCACGTCATTCCCGTGGAAAAAGCCATCTCCATGGAAAATCAGACATTGGACATTGAACATCTGTCCTACTGGCTGAAAAAGTATGAGGATAAAATCGGCGTGGGCCAGTGCTCCTGCCGGGCCAGCAAAGCGGTGATGGGCGAGGGCGTGGCGGACGACGAGATGTGCTGGTGCATCGCCGTGGGCGACTTCGCCGACTACATCCGGGAGACCGGAAAGGGCCACGATATTACATATGAAGAAGCCATGCGGATTCTGAAAAACGCTGAGGAGAATGGCTTCGTCCACCAGATCACCAACATCGACGGAGAAAACAAGATTTTCGGCATCTGCAACTGCAATGTGAACATCTGCAACGCCCTGCGGACCTCTCAGCTGTTCAACACCCCCAACCTGTCCCGCAGCGCCTACACCGCCGAGGTGGACAAGGCCAACTGCGTGGCCTGCGGCAAGTGCGTGGAATACTGCCCCGCCGGGGCGGTGAAGCTGGGGCAGAAGCTTTGCACCAAGTCCGGGGAAGTGGAGTACCCGAAACATGAGCTGCCCCACGGCATTGTCTGGGGGCCGGAGCACTGGGACCCGGATTACCGGGACAACAACCGGAAAAACTGCTACGACAAGGGCACCGCCCCCTGCAAAACCGCCTGCCCGGCCCATATCGCCGTCCAGGGCTACCTGAACCTGGCTTCCCAGGGCCGGTATCAGGAGGCGCTGGCCCTGATCAAAAAGGACAATCCCTTCCCGGCGATCTGCGGACGGGTGTGCAACAAGCGCTGCGAGGATGCCTGCACCCGGGGCACCATCGACGATCCTGTGTCCATTGACGCGGTAAAGAAATTTATTGCCCAGCAGGATCTTCACGCCGAGACCCGCTACATCCCCCCGGTGGTCATCGCCTCCAATGAAAAGACCCACTGGGAGCAGAAAATCGCCATCATCGGCGCAGGCCCGGCGGGCCTGTCTGCTGCCTACTACCTGGCCACCCGGGGCTATCTGCCCACGGTGTTTGAAAAGAATCCCCGGCCCGGCGGCATGATGACCTACGGCATCCCCTCCTACAAGCTGGAAAAAGATGTGATTGACGGAGAAATCCAGGTCCTCCGGGAACTGGGGGTGGAGATCCGCTGCGGTGTGGAGGTTGGCAAGGATGTGACCATCCAGCAGCTCCGGGAGCAGGGCTTCCAGGCGTTCTACATCGCCATCGGCTGCCAGGGCGGTCGCCTGCCCGGCGTGCCCGGGGAGGATGCCCAGGGAACGGAGCTGGCAGTGGACTTCCTGCGCAAGGCCACGGAGGACCAGTCCCGGAAGATTTCCGGCAAGGTGCTGGTCATCGGCGGCGGCAACGTGGCGGTGGACTGCGCCCGGACTGCCGCCCGGTTCGGAGCGGAGCAAGTCCGTATGGTCTGCCTGGAGAGCCGGGAAACCATGCCCGCCTCCCGGGAGGAAATCCGGGAGACCCTGGAAGAAAACATCGACATCTGCAACGAATGGGGTCCCAAAGAGATTCTCAAGGACGAAACCGGCCGCGTCACCGGGGTGGTGTTCAAGAAGTGCCTGCGGACCATCGACCCGGAGAGCGGAAAATTCGCCCCGGTCTATGACGAATCCCAGACCACGACTATGGAGGCAGACCTGGTGATCTTTGCCATCGGCCAGTCCATCCAGTGGGGCAGTCTGCTGGAAGGAACCAAGGTGGAATTCTGGCGGGGGAACTATCCCAAGGCAGACCCGCTGACCTACCAGACCGCCGAACCGGACATTTTCGTGGGCGGCGACGTATACCACGGTCCCAAGTTTGTCATCGACGCCATTGAGGACGGCAAGTGCGCCGCCGAGTCCCTCCACCGGTATGTCCACATGGGTGCGGATCTGAAAATCGGCCGGAACCGCCGGGATTTCATCATGCTGGACAAGGACGACATTGTGGTGGACAGCTACGATACGGCAGGCCGGCAGGAGGCGGGCATGGACGAGACGGTGGATTACCACCACTCCTTCCGGGACGCTCACGGCACCCTGACCGAGGAACAGGTAAAGAAGGAGACCGCCCGGTGCCTGGGCTGCGGTGCCAGCTGGGTAGATCCCAACAAGTGCATCGGCTGCGGCATCTGCACCACCAAGTGTGCTTTCGACGCCATCCATTTGAAGCGGGATCACCCGGAGTGCTCCACCATGGTCCGGGCAGAGGACAAGCTCAAAGGCATTGCCTCCATGGCGGTGAAGCGCCTGGGAGAGACCATCCGTGGAAAGAAGGAGTAAGCCATGCATGAATTGGGCGTGGTCTTCCATATTGCAGACAGCGTAGAAAAGGTTGCCCGGGAAAACGGGGCGGAAAAGGTACACTGTGTCACCCTGGAAATCGGGGAAGTGTCCACGGTGATTCCCCACTATCTGGTGGAGGTGTGGAACTGGCACAGCCGCCGGGTGCCACTGCTGGAGGGGTGCGAACTGAAGGTGGAGCAAATTCCGGCTCTGACCCATTGCCCGGACTGCGGCACCGACTATCCTACGGTACCCCAGGGAATCACCTGTCCCAGCTGCGGCAGCCGGAAGACCTATCTGCTCACGGGAAACGAAGTGAACATCAAAGAAATTGCCATCACCTGACGGAATCAATCAGGTGGGCGGAAAGAAAAAGGAGGAAATGCCAGATGTTGTTCCAGATCTATGGAGAAACTGCCGGTTATCAGCTGCTGGGCTGACTGCTGGTCTTCCTGGGCCTGATTGCTGCCAATGAATTTGCCCGCCGCAGCAAGCTGGGAGGAATTCTGTGCTTCCTGGTTCTGCCGGGGGTGCTCACCGTTTACTTTGTGTCCATCTATGTGGGAGCGGCCATGGGGGCGGAGTGGGCATTGAACAATCCCACCTACCTGTACATGAACAGCTGGTTCCACTATGCCAAGCTCTATGCCGCCACCGCCGGCTGCATCGGCTTTATGATGCTCAAGTATAAGTGGGGCGTGGGAAAACAGCAGTGGTTCAAGGTCTTCCCCTTTGCCATTGTGGCCGCAAACATCCTGATTGCTGTGGCCAGCGACTTTGAGTCCGCCATCCGGGGCGCCGCCGCCATGGCCCAGTACGGGGACCGGTGGTGGCTGTCCAGTGAGAACGTGTGGCTCTACGGCGGCTGGTGGAACTGGCTCAACGGCATCGCCGGTATCCTCAACATTTTCTGCATGACCGGCTGGTGGGGCATCTACGCCTCCAAGGACAAGAAGGATATGCCCTGGCCGGATATGATCTGGCTATACATCCTGGCCTATGATGTATGGAACTTCCAGTACACCTACCTGAATCTGCCCACCCATGCCTGGTTCTGCGGTGTGGCCCTGCTGCTGGCTCCCACGGTGGCCAACGCCCTGTGGAACAAGGGCGGCTGGATTCAGAACCGGGCCAACACCCTGGCACTGTGGTGTATGTTCGCCCAGGTGTTCCCCCTGTTCCAGGATGCCAGCGTGTTCACCACCATTTCCTCGGTGTATGCCGATGGGGTGATGAATGCCGCCGTCCGGCCGGAGCTGGTGAACCCGGTGCCCCAGGGCGTTATCTCCATTTTGTCTCTGGGCATCAACGCCCTGGCCCTGGCCCTGATCGTCAAACGGTCTGTGGAGCAGAAAAAGAATCCCTACAAGAACGAAATTTTCACCGACACCCGGGACTTCCAGCTGGCCATGGCCAGAGCGGAAGAAGCCTGATTCTCTGATTCAAAACCCCGCCTCCGGACCTTTTGGGTTCCGGATGCGGGGTTTTTGCGGGGCGGCAGGAATTGACGTGTCCCGGGAAACGTGCTAGAGTAAGGCGATACCGGAAGAAAAGAGGAGATTCCATGACGGATATGACCGTGGGCCGACCCAGAACCCACCTGTGGCGCTATGCCCTGCCATTGCTGCTGGGAAACTGGCTCCAGCTGAGCTACAATGCGGCGGATGCCATGATCGCCGGGCGGTTCATCGGCCGGGACGCCCTGGCGGCGGAGGGCATTGCCGGGCCGGTGATGAATCTGGTGATTCTGGCCATTACCGGACTGTGCATCGGGGCGGGAATCCTGATGAGCGAAGCGTTCGGGGCAAAGGACCATGACCGGCTGCGCCGGGTGCTGGGCAACACCCTGATCCTGGGCATCGGGATGTGCGTGGCCGCTGCGGCGGCGGGGGTTGTGCTGGCCCCCTGGATCATGAAGGTGCTGTCGGTTCCGGCCCAAATCCGGGACATCACCGGCACATACCTGCGCATCACCTTTGTGGGGGCCCCGTTCACCTTCTGCTACAACGCCCTGGCGGCGGGACTGAAAAGCGCCGGAGACTCCAAGACGCCCCTGAAATTTCTGGCGTTCTCCGCCGTGGTCAACGCCTTGCTGGACCTGTGGTTCCTGGGGGTGATGGGCATGGGCATTGTGTGCAGCGCCCTGACCACGGTGTTTGCCGAGGCCCTGTGCGCGGCAATGGCGGTGTGGTATCTGGTGCGCCGGGTACCGGAGCTGTGCCCCCGCCGGGACCATTGGCATCCAGAGTGGCATGTGATGGGAAAAATACTGGCTTACGGCGGGCCAAGCGCCTTCCAGCAGGCCATTCAGCCGGTGTGCAAGGTGCTGATTCAGGGCCAGGTGAACGCCCTGGGCATCAATTCCATAGCCGCCTTTAACGCCGTTTCCCGGGCGGATGATTTTGCCTGCATTCCTGAGCAGAGCATCTCCTCCGCCATCTCCACCTACATTGCCCAGAACCGGGGGGCAGAGAAGCCCGAGCGCATCCGCTCCGGGTTCCGGGCGGGCATTGGCCTGGAGGCAGGGTACTGGGTGCTCATTGCCGCCGTGGTGGCACTGCTGCGAAGACCTCTGGTGGGGATGTTCGTCACCGGCGAGGGAACGGAAGAAGTGATTGCCCTGGGGAGCCGGTATCTGGGGTATATGGTTCTGTTCTATCTGTGGCCTGCCATGACCAATGGATTCCAGGGCTTTTTCCGGGGAATGGGGAAGCTGTACACCACCATTGTGGGCACCTTCCTTCAGGCATCCATCCGAACGGTGTTCACCTACCTGCTTGCGCCCCGGATGGGGATTTCCGGAATTGCCTTTGCCTGCGCCGTGGGCTGGAGCGCCATGCTGCTGTTTGAAGTGCCCTATTATTTCCATACCTGCCGGAAACTGGGGCTGAAGGCCAGAGCGGAGGGAGAAAAAGCTGGCTGCCCGGGGACCTGGTAAAACCTGGACAAAAAAGAAGGGGATCTTGTTCACAATTTTGTCGCTTTTTGTTTTCAATTCCGTTATTGGACGTTCAAAACCGTCGGGTACCTTAATAACAGAAAGGTTGCGGAAGCCGTGAGCCGCTCCTTTCGAACTCCGTAGATCCTCTTTTCTACCTCTCTTCTTTCCAAACCCTTTTGCGAGAACCCCGGTGCCCACAAGGCACCGGGGTTCTTCAAGCTGTCGGAAAACCCCTTTGGGGTTTTCCGACAAGTTTTCGCAGTCTGCCGCGCGCATAATTTGCCCCCCACCGGGGGACAAATTCCACACTTGCAGCCTGAGAAGTGTTTTCTGCCAGGTACGCGCCCCGGCAGAAAACTTTTTGGACTTTATTTGCCGCCATGGGCGGCAAACTCTGTGAGACTTTTTTGACACACGCGAAAGTCCCGGGCCGGAAATTTTCCGGCCCGGGGCAGCTTCGCTATTTTGATTAGTAATTTTCGGCGTGGATTTCAAAATAGGACTGGGGATGGTCGCAGGTGGGGCAGACTTCCGGAGCCTTGGTGCCCACCACAATGTGACCGCAGTTGCGGCACTCCCAGACCTTAACCTCGCTCTTGGCGAAGACCTGGGCCGTCTCCACATTGTGAAGCAATGCGCGGTAGCGCTCCTCGTGGTGCTTTTCAATGGCGGCAACCAGACGGAACTTCCGGGCCAGATCGTGGAAGCCCTCTTCCTCGGCGGTCTTGGCGAAGCCATCGTACATATCCGTCCACTCGTAGTTTTCACCCTGGGCAGCGGCGAGCAGATTCTCAGCGGTGGAGCCGATGCCGCCGTTGAGCTCTTTGAACCACATTTTGGCGTGCTCTTTCTCATTGTCGGCGGTCTTCAGGAACAGAGCGGCAATCTGCTCGTAACCGTCTTTCTTCGCCTTGGAGGCAAAGTAGGTATACTTGTTGCGGGCCTCGGATTCCCCCGAGAAGGCGGCCATCAGATTTTTTTCGGTCTGGGTGCCGGAATAAGGATTTGCCATAATAACGTCCTCCTGTTGTGATCTTTGGCTAGGGTTCGCTTACCACGGCTATTCTACCAAATGATTGACAGGAAAGCAAGGAAAATCTGCCGGAATCCGCCGGGAATGCCGGACGTTGACAGGCGGGAAAAAACCAGCTATACTGAACCCGGATACGCCGGTTTTCCGGCGGGAAAGGATGCAATCTTATGAATCGATGGAATCTTTCTTCGTTTTTATATCGGATCGCCGGACCGGCGGCCCTGATGATCATGGGACTGATTCTGCTGCTGAATCCGGATTCCCTCAGCGCCTTGATTTCCACGGTCCTGGGCTGGGCACTGCTGCTGGCCGGGGCGGGATTTCTGGCGGCGGCGGTGCTGAATCGGTTCGGTACTTTGAGCTCCGTGGTGGGAGGACTGGTCTGCTTTTCCCTGGGGGGATGGCTGCTGCGGCACCCCCTGGTGCTGGCGGCGGGGATTGGCCGGATTGCGGGCATCCTGCTGATCATCCGGGGCGCTCAGGAGTGGTTTGACTCCCGCTTGTCCAGGGGGCGCCTGCTGGCCGCAATTTCCGTGGTTCTGGGAATTCTCCTGGTGGTGCTGCCTATGACCGCTTCCCGGGTGGTGTTCAGCCTGTGCGGCCTGGGCGTGCTGATTGTGGGAGCGGTGATGCTGGTGGAGCGGCTCCGGGATTCCGACGGCCCGAAGAATCCTCCGGACATCATCGACGCCCTGTGATCCGGCTGGCCTGCCGCCGTCTGGCGGGGGAGACCGGACACCAGGGGGCCTGGAAGCTGCTGGAAGAATTGTACCGGGAGGAAACCGGAGAAGATCTGCCGCCGGTGGTCAGAAGCGAACGGGGAAAGCCCTATTTTCCGGACAGCCCCTACTATTTTTCCCTGTCCCACACCCCCCGGCACGCCGTGTGTGTGCTGTCGGACCGGAAGGTAGGGGTGGATGCGGAAGAAGCCGACCGACGGGTCCACCCCGGACTGGCCGGGAAGATTCTCTCCGCCCCGGAGCGGGAGCGGGTGGAACGGTCTGATGATCCCCGGCTGGCTCTGCTGCGGCTGTGGGTGCTGAAAGAGGCGGCGGCAAAACTCACCGGGGAGGGGCTGCGGGGCTACCCCAACCAGACCGACTTTTCCCCGGAGGATTCCCGGGTCCGGGAGATAGACGGCTGCCTGATTGCTGTCTTGCAGGAAGAAACAGAAGGAGAAACCCTATGAACTTATTTGACACCCACGCCCATATGGACGATAAAGCCTTTGACGCCGATCGGGAGGAACTGCTCCGGGCGCTGCCGGAGCAGGGGATTGCCCTGCTGATGAACCCGGGATGCTCTCTTGCCTCCTCCCGGGCGGCCTGCGACCTGGCGGAAAAGTACGACTACATCTACGCCGCCGTTGGCTCCCATCCCGATGCCGCCGACGAGGTAAACCAGGAAACCCTAGAAGCTTATAGAATGTTATGTAAACAGAATCCCAAGGTGAAGGCCATCGGGGAGATCGGCCTGGACTACCACTACGAGGATATCCCCCGGGAGATTCAGCTCCGGGCCTTCCGGGATCAGATGGCCCTGGCCCGGGAACTGAACCTGCCGGTGATCGTCCATGAGCGGGAGGCCCATGAGGACGGCATGGCGGTGGTCCGGGAATTCCCGGAGGTCACCGGCGTGTTCCACTGCTACTCCGGCTCGGCGGAGATGGCCCGGCAGCTGGTAAAGTTGGGCTGGTACATCGGATTTACCGGGGTGCTGACTTTCAAAAATGCCCGCAAGGCCCTGGAAGTGGCCCAGTCCATTGACCTGAGCCGGATTGTCCTGGAAACCGACTGCCCCTATATGTCCCCGGAACCTTTCCGGGGAAAACGGAACGACCCGGGCAAACTCTACCGGATGGCCCAGGTTCTGGGACAGCTCCGGGGCATTCCTGCGGAGGAAGCCGCCGGGATTGCCCTGGAAAACGGAAAACGGCTGTATGGAATCGGGTAAATTCTCTGAATAAATCTGACAGCTCTGGCAAACAATACCACCGAACATCTTATTTGGAGGTATTGCATATGTTCCCAAAGCGTTTGATCAGCCTGCTTCTGGCGCTGTGCTGTGTCGGGAGCGGAATTATGGCCGCATCCGCGGCGGAGGTGGAAAGCGGCAGCGTGTACTGCTTCTCCGCGGAGGACTTTTCCCAGGATGCCCTCACCGGCATCTGCCTGACCGAGGTGCCGGATAACGGCGGGGTGTACCTGGGTACCCGGGTGCTCCGCCCCGGCGACATTCTCACCGCCGATCAGGTGGCCCAGATGACGTTCCAGCCCCTGTGGACGGAAAGCGATGATGTGGCCCAGGTGAGCTACCTGCCCATCTATGAGTCTGAGGTTGCCCCGGAGACATCCATGACCATCGGCATCCGGGGCAAGGAGAACAAGGCCCCCACAGCGGAGGATTCCGCTCTGGAGACCTACAAGAACCTGGAAAACACCGGTAAGCTGAAAGCCAGCGATCCGGAGGGGGAGCAGCTGACCTATACCCTGGTGCGTCAGCCCAAACGGGGCACCGTAACCATTTCTGAGGACGGCAGCTTCACCTACACCCCCAAGAAGAACAAGGTAGGCGTGGACTCCTTCACCTATACCGCCGCTGATCCGGCGGGGAATGTGTCCCGGGAGGCCACCGTCACCGTAACCATTCTGAAGCCCTCGGATACCACCCAGTATACCGATACCCTGGGCCGGGACTGCCGCTTCGCTGCGGAGTGGATGCGGCACACGGGAATCTTTGCCGGGGAAACCATCGCCCAGGAGACCTGCTTCGGACCGGATAAGCCGGTGACCCGGGGCGAGTTTGTGACCATGCTGGTCAAGGCCCTGGATCTGCCCACGGATGAAGAGGTGTCCCTCACCGGCTACACCGATGAGGTGCCCGACTGGCTTGCACCCTATCTGGCGGCGGCGGTACGCTCCGGCCTGACGGTGGGCCTGCCCAACCAGGAGGTCTTCGGAGCGGCGGAGCCCATCACCGGGGAAGAGGTGTCGGTACTGCTGCAGAACGCCCTGGATCTGACCGGAACCCCCACCGCAGCTGCGGAGGGAGAGACCGTCCCGGCCTGGGCGGAGAGCGCCTGGAACGCCGCCCAGAGCAGCGGGTTTGTTCTGGAGGCGGGCACAGTGGTAACCCGGGAAGTAGCAGCCCTGGTACTGTACCAGGCAGCGGGATATCCCCGGACAGAACTGGCATAACAAATAAGGGCCGCCCTTTTGGGCGGCCCAAAGTACATCGGAGCAAAAATCGTGCCGGTCCAGAATGGACCGGCACGGTATTTTTTACACATGCATCCCGGACAGGGCCGAGGCGATGCTTTGGATGTTTTTCTCGCAGCTTTTTTGGTTGCGGTGATAATATTCCTGGAACAGGACGTCAATCACCACCAGCTGGGCAATTCGGGCCGGTACGGAACCGAACTGGAAGGGCCCTTCGTTGGAGCCGCAGCGCAGTACCACATCCGCCAGGGTGGCCGCCGGAGACTTGGGGAACCGGGTAACCAGAATGGTGGAAATGCCCCGGCTTTTGGCCAGCTCCAGCACCTGCAGGCCGCTGGTGGTGGCGCCGGAGTAGGAGAACAGCACCACGGCAGAGCCGGGGGCCATGGTGGCTGTGGTGGACATCTGCAGATGAGAGTCGGAGACAGCCCGGAACTTGCTGCTGACGATGGAGAACATATGGGCGAACTCCTGGGCCATAATCATGGACCCGCCGGAGCCGATGCACACAACCATGGGAGCGCTCTCCAGCAGCTCCACTGCCCGGAGCACCTGCTCCGGTTCCACCAGCCGGATGGTCTGGGCCACAGCGTCGTTGGCCATCCGGCCTACCTCCAGAGAGTAGCCGCTGACGCTGCCGGCATCATCCTTTTCTCTGGAGTTGACGGCGGCGCTGTGCCGGGCCAGCTCAATTTTGAAGGCGTTGAAGCCCTTGAGCTTCAGACTCCGGCAGAACCGGGAGATGGTGGCTTCGGCGGCGCCGCACTCGTCCGCCAGCTGGGTAATGGACATGAACTGCACCTGGGCATGGTTGGCCAGGACATAGTCCGCCACCTTCCGCTCCGCCGCTGTCAGCTGGTAATAGCTGGCGTGAATGCGCTCCAGAATGTCCAAATGCGGTTGGTTGTCCATGGGGTAACTCCTTTCCGTGTTGGGGGACGGTATGTCCCCAGGGGGATTATTCGCCCAGAATCTGGCCCATCATCTGATCCACCAGGATCAGGCAGCGGGGCACATGGAAGGGCCCTTTGAAGGTGGAACCCTTGCAGGCGGGCTGGGTGGGCTTGCCGTCCCGGCGCAGATAACCATACCATTCGCCGTACTCGTCGGCAAAGTAGGTCTTGCAGTAGTCCAGAACCTTGTAGAAGATATCCAGGTATTTTTCGTCCTTGGTGTCCCGGTAGATCATCATGGAGGCGATCAGGGCCTCGTTGTGGGGCCACCACAGCTTCATGTCATGCTCGTAGGCTTCCGGCGGGTTGCCCAGGCAGTCCATGAAGTAGAGAATGCCGCCGTACTCCTTGTCCCAGCCCATGTTGAAGGCCATGTCGAAGACGTTGATGGCTTTGGCGTGCAGTTCCGGATCGCCGATGTCGTTGGCGTAGTCCATCAGGAACCAGCTGCACTCGATGTCGTGACCGGGGTTGACCATCCGGCCCTCGGTGATGTCCAGACGGGTGGAGCCGTCGGGGGCCACATTCTCCAGGGTGCAGTGCAGATCAGGCTTTACATGGTACTGGAAAATGTCGTGGACGCATTCCTTGGCCCGGGCGTCATAGAGATCCTTCATCTCCGGGTCCACCCGCTTCATCACGCCGGTGACATTCAGGATAATCATGGGGATGCCCAGGGTGCGGCCGCTGCGGGTTTCGGGGATGGTCTTGGGGCCGAGGCCGGTGGGGTCGGGCATGCCGTGATTCAGATTCCAGTACATATCATAGGCCCGGCGGGCACGCTCCAGGTGCTCCCGCTGGCCGGTGACGCCGTAATATTCGGCGTTTGCGATGCAGTAGAAGGCCTCGGAGTAGCAGTAACGGCGCTGGCGCAGAGGCTTGCCATCCCCGGTGACGGTGAAGTACAGCCGTCCGCCGGCCTCATGGTTGATGCAGTACTTCTCCAGGAAGTCCAGACAGCTCTTGGAGGCATCCAGCCACTCCTGCTTTACCCCGTAGATCCGGCACAGATAGGCATAGGTCCAGCCGCAGCGGCCCTGCATCCAGACGCTCTTGTCGGTGGAGAAGATTTTGCCCTTCCGGTCCAGGCAGGTATAGATGCCCCCGTGGACATGGTCCATGCCGTTTTTCAGCCAGAAATCCGCGACATTGGCCAGCTGGCTGCGGACCCATTCCCGCTCGGCGAGAAACTTTTCACGATCCATGGTAATTCCTCCTAAATGATTATGGTATAAAATGGTATCCCACTCTATCGAAATCTTCCGGGACGGCTCCGCCGGCGAGACGGAAAACCTCCTGAGAAAAGGATAGCACGGCTGCGCGCTGATTGCAATGAAAATGGAAAACTTTTTTCTTCCTGCTGACAGGAGAAAAAATTTGTGATACAATGACGAAAATCACACCCGGAGGCGGCCCATATGTTTCAGAAACTGTTCAACCCGGAAAATCCGCTGATGATCACCATGACCCAGATTACAGACTGTATTTTTCTGAGCCTGTTCTGGCTGCTGGGCTGTGTGCCGGTGGTTACCACGGGAGCCGCCGGCGCCGCCCTGTACGATGCCGCCTTCCGGGGCTACCGCCAGGGGGAGAAGCACACCTGGCATCGGTTTTACCGGGTATTCCGGCGCAATCTCAAGCCGGGGCTGCTGCCGTCGGTGGTATTTGCCGGGGTGTTCTGGGCCGCTGCCCGGGGAATGATTTTCCTGTGGAACGGCGCAGTGCTGGGGCAGCTTTCCTGGATGCTGTTTTCCGCCGGCGCAATGGTGGGAATTTTGCTGCTGGGAATCCTGAGCGTGCTGTTTCCCATGCTGTCCCGGTTTGAAAACTCGTTTTCCATGCTGCTGAAGAACACCCTGCTTCTGTCCCTGGCAAACCTGCCCCGGACCCTGGCCCTGGGGATGCTGAACGCAGGATGCGGATATGTGTGCGTCCGGTTTGTGTTCCCTCTGTTTTTTGTGCCGGCCCTGTCTGCCCTGATCGGAAGCTTTCTGATCGAACCTATGTTCCGGCCTTATATGGATTCTCCGGATAAGAGCGCTGCCTGTTAAGGCGGCGCTTTTTTAATGGGTCTGAACCCACCGGGAAAGCGCCTGTGCTAGAGCGGCGTGGCCCTTGCGGGTCAGGTGCATGTAATCAATCTTGTTAAATTCGCAGCCCAGGGTGCCGGCATCCAGGAAGTGAACGCCCAGCAGAGCGCACTGCTCTTCGTAATACCGGGCCAGTTCCCGGGAACGCTGGACACAGCCGCTGCCCATGGTAGGAGCCACCGGGCTGGTGAGCATGCCTTCTTCAATGGGAGGCGGGGCGATCACCAGAATGTTGGGGGCGTGATCTCCCCAGCAGGGGGTGTCCATTGCCTTCTTCACCAGTCTGCCCATGCCCAGGCCGATGCAGGCGCCGCTGGCGCAGAAACGGTCCTTGGTGTCGTTGGTACCCAGCATGATAATCAGAAGGTCGATGGGCTCGTGACTTTTTAGACAGGGATGGATGTACTCCAGCGCACTGAGCCCTTCAAAAAGCGGGTCGGAAAAGCAGGTGGTTCTGCCGCTGAGTCCTTCTTCAATGACCAGGTAGTCTTCTCCCAGATATTTCTGCAGCAGCTTTGTCCAGCGCTCGTCCTCATTGAAGCGGATACCCCCGTCGGCACAGTCGGCAGGGTCTGCGCAGTAGCCGTGGGTGTTGGAGTCACCCAGACACAAAATG
>DVKV01000113.1 GCA_018715835.1 Candidatus Faecousia intestinavium
TGCTTTATCCACGAGCTGGTATACTACCGCTATCACTGGCACCCGGAGGAATATGAGCTGAATATCCTGCTGTGCGGACGGCAGGACTTCTGCTACGGCAGCGGAACCGGGGTACTGGAGCAGGACGATGTGCTTCTGGTGTCTCCCGGCACAGGCCACGCCTCCTTCGGCCAGACTCCCAACACCCGGGCCCTGGTGATCCAGTTCTCTGCGGCGGCGTTCAAGCCATTTGTGAAAAAGGGCTTCCGGATGGAGATTGAAGATTGCCGTTCTACCGCAGATACCCGGAACGAGGAGCGGTTCCGGCTGATCCGGTTCTATGCGGCCCAGATTCTGGACGCGGCGGTCACTGGAGGTCCCTATGCCCAGCTGCGGGCCAAGGCGGCCATGGAGCTGCTGCTGGTGACCCTGTGCACCCGGTTTTCTACCCGGCAGGTGGAGGCGACCACCGGCCAGGACGAGCAGCAGGAGGTTATCCGGCGGCTCACCTCCCACATGGAGCAGCACTATACGGAAAAGCTGACCCTGGAGGATCTGGCCCAGGTGGCCCAGTACAACCGGACCTACATTTCCACCCTGTTCAAGAACACCATGGGGATCAACTTCCACGAGCATCTGACCCGCATCCGCTTCCAGCACGCCTTGACCGATCTGGCCACCACCGACAAGAATCTGACCCAGATTGCCATGGACAACGGCTTTTCCGACCTGAAAAGCCTGAACAAGCACTGCAAGGCCACGCTGAACCGCACCCCGGCGGAGTACCGGCTTCAGCTGGGGCTGGAGCCGGTGCGCCAGCGCCAGGAGACCCGGCTGTACATCTCCGCCGATGACCCCCTGGTCCGTGAGAAAATTACCCGGTACCTGTATTTCCCGGAGACCGGGCAAGAAAATGAAGAAAAGGAGACTTAACCCGATGGCAGCATATGTGGAACATGCAGCATATTATGTAAATCAGATGGATTGGTACCTGAATTTTTTCCAGCAGGTTTTTCAGATGCCGGTGCAGAAACAGCGCCAGGGCGCTGACGGCCTGCGGGAGGTGTGGCTGGAAGGAGGCGTACAGCTGTGTGAAACCACAGCCCCTGCCCTGGAGGATGGCCGGTGCGCCCATCTGTGCCTGATTGTGGAGGATCTGGAACAGGCCCGGGAGAAGGGACTTTCTCTGGGATGCACCCCCATGGAAAAGTACCACTGGATTCGTCTGCCTGACGGGCTGTGCATCGAGATGTTCCCGGCGGCGGAGGGGGTGGTTCCCGCCCTGCAAAAGCTGGTAAAACGCAAAGCATGAACCCTTGTTCTCCGGGGCCGGATTCCGGCTCCGGGGTTTTTTGTAAAAAATCTTTGTTAACATCCAAATATTTGTATTGCGGGGGGCCGGAGGAAGTTGCTAGAATAAAAAAGAAATCAAGAATAATCGGAGGATTGCGCCATGAAAACCAAATTTCCCCACCTGTGCCAGCCCATCACCCTGGGACGGGTGGCCTTCCGCAACCGGATGTTCTCTGCCCCTATGGGCGGTACGGACATCACCGCCGACTGTTCCGTCGGTCCCCGGACCCCGGGTTTCTATGAGCTGCGGGCCAAGGGCGGCGCCGCCGCCGTCACCGCCAGCGAGCTGGTGGTGCATCCCCAGACCGACGCCAGCCATATGTTCCACATCAACCTGACCACCCCGGGAAATCTGGCGGGCTGGACCTTCCTGGCCGACGCGGTGGCCCGGCACGGGGCGGTGCCCAGCGTGGAACTGAGCCACTCCGGCCAGTATGCCGGTACCTATCTGGTGGACAAGGACAAGAAGAAAAGCCTGACCCAGTTCGGGCCCAGCGACTGGGTGCGGCCTGACGGCATCCCGGTGAAGGCCCTGACCAAAGAACAGATTGCCGACATTGTGAAATCCTACGGCGAGGCAGCTACCCTGGCCAAGCGGGTAGGGTTCCAGATGGTCATGGTTCACGGCGGCCACGGCTGGCTGGTGAACCAGTTCCTGTCTCCGGCTTTCAACCACCGCACCGATGAATACGGCGGCAGCTTTGAAAATCGGCTCCGGTTTGCCCGGGAGGTGCTGACGGAGGTCCGAAAGGCTGTTGGCTCGGGATTTCCCATTGAGTTCCGGATGAGCGGCGCGGAGCTGTTTGACGGGGGCTATACCCTGGAAGACGGAGTGAAAATTGCCCAGGGAGTGGAGGACCTGGTGGATCTGATTCACGTTTCGGCGGGCAGCTACCAGTTCGGCTTTTTCACCACCCACCTGCCCATGTTCGCCCCCCATGGGAACAACGTGTACCTGGCGGCGGAGATCAAGAAGCACGTTCACAAGCCGGTGGCTACCATCGGCGCCCTGAATGACCCGGCCCAGATGGAGGAAATCATCGCCTCCGGCAAGGCGGACGTGGTGGAGATGGCCCGGGCCCTGCTGGCCGACCCCTTCCTGCCCAACAAGGTCATGGCGGGACAGGAGGACGAGATTGTCCGCTGCCTGCGCTGCTTTACCTGCATGGCGGAGCGGCCCACCACCGGCACCCGGCGGTGTACCGTCAACCCCCTGATCGGACGGGAGTGCGAGGGCACCGATGTACTGCCTGCCGCCCGGAAGAAAAAAGTGGTGGTTGCCGGCGGCGGTGTGAGCGGCATGAAGGCGGCCATTACCGCAGCCCAGCGGGGACACCAGGTGATTCTGCTGGAGAAAACCGGGGAGCTGGGAGGCATTCTCAAGTCCGAGCAGGCCCTGCCCTTTAAGTACGAGATGTATCAGCTGGGTCTGACCTTCGCCCGGCAGATGGAGAAGGAGGGGGTGGAAGTTCGCCTGAACACGCCGGCCACGCCGGAGCTGCTGGAGCAGCTGGCCCCCGACGCCCTGATTCTGGCGGTGGGCTCTTCCCCCATTGTGCCGCCTCTGCCGGGAATTGATGGAGACAATGTGGTGGTGGTCAACAACTACTACCTGGAAAAGGAGAAGGTGGCGGACACCGTGGTGGTGCTGGGCGGCGGTCTGGCAGGCTGCGAATGCGCCGTCCATCTGGGCATGGAGGGAAAGCAGGTCCATCTGGTGGAGATGCGGGACTCCCTGGCAGTGGACTGCAACATCCGGCACCGGCCCATTCTCATGCAGCAGGTGGACAAGTACACCACGGTTCACACCGGCCTGCAGGGATTGCGGGTAACGGAAGAGGGCCTGGTCTGCAAGGACGGGGAAGGGAAGGAAGTGCTGATTCCCGGCAAGACCGTGATCTGCGCCGTGGGCCAGCGGTCCAACCGGGACACCGTAAACGAGCTCCGGGGCTGCGCCCCCTTCGTCCGGGAGATCGGCGACTGCGCCCGGGTGAGCAACATCACCAACGCGGTGTATCAGGGCTACCACGCTGCCCTGGACATTTAAGAGGAGGGACAGTGGTATGCCGGTTGGAATTATCACCGATGTGGGAGTCACCGTCCTGGGGGGAATCCTGGGGTGCCTTCTGGGAAGCAAGCTGTCTGCCAGATGGAAAGCTCTGCTGAACAACCTGCTGGGGGTGGCGGCCATGGTCATGGGCATTGTGCTGATTCTCCGGGTGGCGAACCTGTCCGCCGCGGTGCTGGCCCTGCTGGCAGGGGCCTGCGTGGGACAGGCGCTGAATCTGGAGCAGCGGGTGAACGCCGGGGCCAATGCCGTGATGGGAAAGCTCCTGGGAAGCAGCCAGGCGGATGAAGGCCAGCTGGCCCAGATCAGCGCCGCTCTGGTGCTGTTCTGCTGCGGAGGCACCGGATGGTTCGGGGCGCTGAACGAAGGTCTCACCGGAGACGGCAGCATTCTGGTCACCAAGGCCATTCTGGATGGGGTCACCGCCTGCATTTTCGCCGCCCTGCTGGGAAAAATCATTCCCTGTCTGGCCTTGCCGCAGCTGGGCGTGTATCTGGTGCTGTTTTTCGCCTCGGGGCTGGTGTCCCCCTTCATCACCGACACCATGATCGCCGATTTTTCCGCCGTGGGAGGCATTATCACCCTGGTGGCGGGAATGCGGCTGGGGGGCATCAAGCGGGACATTCCCGTGCTGAATCTGCTGCCCGGGCTGATTCTGGCGTTTTTCTTCTCCGCAGCCTGGACTGCCTTCGTGGCCTGAACCAAATACAAAAAACCAGCGCACCCGAAATTGGGTGCGCTGGTTTGCTGTAAAGGGGTTCGATTACTGATAGTCCACCACACTGACCCAGGACAGGAGGAAATCCCGCTCGGATTCGTTGCTCTTCACCAGCTGAGAGGCGGCCACAATGGGCATCCACTTCTGGACGTACTGCAATGCGGTGTCGCTCTTGCGGCAGAACAGCTCCAGGTACTTCTTTGCCCCTTCCTTGTCGCCGTTCAGGCAGAACAGCAGGTAGGTCCGGGCCGCGTCGGCGGAGGCGTTGCCCTGGGTGGCGTGGGACCAGTCCAGGATGCAGGCAGTGCCGTCTTCCCGCACGATGATGTTGGAGGGGTTGAAGTCCCCGTGGCAGATCTTGTTGTGCTTGGGCATGCTCTCCAGCTGAATGTGCAGGTCATACCGGGTGGTGGCGTCCAGGCCGGAGGCGCTGATCTTGCCGTGCATCTTGTCTTTCAGCTTGTTCAGCATGGGACAGGTGGCGGCGTGCATCTTCAGCTGCAGATCCACCAGATATTCCAGGTATTCGTCCTTCTTCTCCGGATGCTCCTCCATCAGCTGGGCCAGGGTCTTGCCCTCAATGAACTCGGAGATGATGGCCCATTTGCCGTCCACCTCGGTGACCCCCAGCAGCTTGGGGATGGGCAGACCGGACAGCTCAATCCGGGCCTGATTCAGGGCTTCGTTCAGAATGTCCGCCTTGGAAAATTCCTGATCGAAGGCTTTGATGCAGCGATCACCATCCCGGTAGATCACCTTGTGGGGGCGGGTGGCGATGATGTTTTCGGTGTTCATACAGTTCCCCTCCTTAACCATTGCGGCTGTCGCCGTAGTATGCGTTCAGATACATCTGCTTGATTTCGCTCATCAGGGGATACCGGGGATTGGCGCCGGTGCACTGGTCGTCAAAGGCCTGCTCTACCATGTCGTCCAGCCGGTTCAGGAAGTCGGTTTCGTCGATGCCGTAGTCCCGGATGGTGGGCTTGATGCCGACTTTTGCCTTCAGGCTGTCAACGGCGGCGATCAGGTTCTCCAGCTTTTCCTGGTCGGTGCTGCCGCCCAGCTTCAGGTAGTCGGCAACCTCGGCATACCGGGCCAGGGTGTGGGGATGGTCGTACTGGGAGAAGGTGCCCATCTTGGGGGGAACCTCGGCAGCGTTGAAGCGCAGCACCTCGTCAATCAGCAGGGCGTTGGCCACGCCGTGGGGCAGGTGATGGAAGGCGCCCAGCTTGTGAGCCATGGAGTGGCACACACCCAGGAAGGCGTTGGCGAAGGCCATGCCGGCCATGCAGGCGGCGTGGGCCATATTCTCCCGGGCTCTGGGGTCCTTGGCACCGTTTTCATAGGCGGAGGGCAGGTTGTCGAAGATCAGCTTCAGGCTCCGCAGGGCCAGGCCGTCGGTGTAATCCGTGGCCATCATGGAGGCGTAGGCTTCCAGGGCGTGGGTCACGGCGTCGATGCCGGAGGCGGCAGTCAGACCCCGGGGGGCATTCATCATCATGTCTGCGTCGATAATGGCCATCTTGGGCAGCAGCTCATAGTCGGCCAGGGGGTACTTCACGCCGGAGACTTCATCGGTGATGACGGCGAAGGGGGTGACTTCGGAGCCGGTGCCGGCAGTGGTGGGCACGGCCACGAAGTAGGCTTTCTCGCCCATCTTGGGGAAGGTGTACACCCGCTTGCGGATGTCCACGAAACGCATGGCCATATCCTGGAAGTCAGCTTCGGGATGCTCATAGAGAACCCACATGATCTTGCCGGCGTCCATGGCGGAGCCGCCGCCGATGGCGATGATCAGGTCGGGCTGGAATTCCCGCATCCGGGCGGCGCCTTCTTTGGCGCAGGCCAGGGTGGGATCGGGGGCCACATCGAAGAAGGTGGTGTGAATAATGCCCATGGCATCCAGCTGGTTTTCCACCGGCTTGGTGTAGCCGTTCTGGTACAGGAACTGGTCGGTGACAATGAAGGCCTTCTTATGCTCCTTCAGCTCCGCCAGAGCAACCGGCAGGCAGCCCTTCTTGAAGTAAACCTTTTCCGGGGCACGGAACCACAGCATATTCTCCCTCCTCATGGCCACGGTCTTAATGTTCAGCAAATGCTTGACGCCCACGTTCTCCGACACGGAGTTGCCGCCCCAGGAGCCGCAGCCCAGGGTCAGGGAGGGAGCCAGCTTGAAGTTGTACAGGTCGCCGATACCGCCCTGTGCGGAGGGGGTATTCACCAGAATCCGGCATGCTTTCATCCGGGCGGCGAAGGCGTCCAGTTTGTCCTTGGCGGTGACAGTGTCCAGGTAGACGGAAGCGGTGTGGCCGTAGCCGCCGTCCTTGACCAGGGTGTCGGCCTTTTCCAGGGCATCGGCGAAGTCCGCAGCCCGGTACATGGCCAGAACCGGGGACAGCTTCTCATGGGCGAAGGCTTCGCTGAGATCGGTGGAGGTAACCTCACCGATGAGGACTTTGGCAGTAACAGGTACTTCCACCCCAGCCAGAGCGGCGATGGTGTGGGCGGACTGGCCTACGATTTTGGAGTTCAGAGCGCCGTTGATCAGGATGGTGTCCCGGACCTTCTGCAGTTCTTCCTCGTTCAGAATATAGCAGCCTCTGGCCTGGAACTCGGCTTTCACCTGATCGTAAATGGAATCCAGCACCACCACGCTCTGCTCAGAAGCGCAGATCATGCCGTTGTCGAAGGTCTTGGAGTGGATGATGGAGGACACCGCCAGCAGAATGTCGGCGGAATCGTCGATGACGGCGGGGGTGTTGCCGGGGCCAACGCCCAGGGCGGGCTTGCCGGAGGAGTAGGCAGCCTTTACCATGCCGGGGCCGCCGGTGGCCAGAATCAGATCTGCTTCCCGCATGACCTGGTTGGTCAGCTCCAGGGAGGGCTGGTCAATCCAGGCCAGGATGCCCTCAGGAGCGCCGGCAGCAACAGCCGCCTCCAGCACCACCTTGGCGGCGGCGATGGTGCAGCCCTTGGCCCGGGGATGGGGGCTGATGATCATGGCGTTGCGGGTTTTCAGGCAGATCAGGGACTTGAAGATGGCGGTGGAGGTGGGGTTGGTGGTGGGAATCACCGCGGCAACCACGCCAATGGGTTCGGCGATCTTCTGGATGCCGAAGGCGGTGTCCTCTTCGATGACGCCGCAGGTCTTGGTATCCTTGTAGGCGTTGTAGATATATTCGGCTGCATAGTGGTTCTTGATGACTTTGTCCTCCACCACGCCCATGCCGGTTTCGGCTACGGCCTGCTTGGCCAGGGGAATGCGCATTTTGTTGGCGGCGGTGGCGGCGGCCAGGAAGATTTTATCCACCTGCTCCTGGGTATAGGTGGCGTAAATGGCCTGGGCCTTGCGGCAGCGGTTCAGCACTTCGGTCAGTTCCTGAGAGGTGGTGACGACGGGATAGGTATATTCCATAAATCTCAGCCTTTCTGAAGATTATTTCGGTAATTAAGTACCGATAAATTACTATCGATATCATAGCACAAGCCAGAGAAAAGTCAAGGGATTATTCGATAAAAAAGTATCGGTTCTGGAAATTCGGCGAAAGCAACAGATTTGGCAAACAAAACCGAAGGGTTTCCGGCAGATTTTTCGGCCCTTGCTTTTTCCAAGGCAAAGGTGTATGCTAAGAACATTCTATTTGGGGAAATCTCCCGGAAAGGCAGGTTTTTCAGATGAAAGTGGGAATGACCCTGGAAGGGGGAGGAATGCGGGGAATGTACACCGCCGGTGCTCTGGACACCTTCCTGGAGGCGGGAATTACGGTGGATGCCATGGTGGGCGTGTCGGCGGGGGCGCTGTTCGGGGTGAATTTTCTGTCCCGGCAGTCCGGGCGGGTGATCCGCTATAACAAGCGCTTCAACGCCGATCCCAACTATATGGGCCTTCGCCCCCTGCTCCGGGAGGGAAACATTGTCAGCACCCTCTACGCTTATCAGGCGGTGCCCTATACTCTGGACCCCTTTGACGATGCCCGGTTCCGGGCCTCGGGGGTGCCCTTCTACGCCGTGGTGACAGAGGTGGAGACGGGAGAGCCGGCGTATATCCGAGTCCGCAGTGTCTTTGCCCAGATGGACGTGCTCCGGGCCTCTGGATCGCTGCCTTTTGTCTCCCGACCGGTTACCATCGGGGAAAAGCAGTACCTGGACGGGGGAATTTCCGACAGCATCCCCTTCCGGTGGATGGAATCCCAGGGCTGTGAGAGGCAGCTGGTGATTCTCACCCGGGACGAAAACTACCGCAAAGGCCCCATGCCCCCGGCGGCGGTGAAGCTGGCCTACCGGCGCCATCCTCGGCTGGCCCAGCGGATGCTCCGGCGGCACGTCGAATACAACCAGGCCCTGGAAGAGCTGAAGGAGTGGGAAAAAACGGGAAAGGCGTTGGTTCTGCGGCCCTCCCAGCCCATTCAGATCGGCCGGACGGAGAAGGACCCGGAAAAGCTTCAGGCGGTCTACGACCTGGGGAGGGCAGACGCTCAGCGGCAGCTGCCGGAAATTCAGAACTACCTGAAATAAAGAAAGCCGCCCCGCAGTTTTTATACTGCGGGGCGGCTGTGTCTTAGGAAAGCTTGGGAGCGAATTCCCGGGCGGCGCTGGCCCGGTAGAAAAGTACGGACAGAGCAGTGGCCACACCCCAGCCGATGGGCCAGGCGCACCAGATGCCGGTGGAGCCCAGGGCGGTGGCGGACAGGATGAAGGCCAGCACCACCCGGAGAATCAGGTCGGTAAAGGTGGCGATGACGAACTGACGCATGAGACCGGCTCCCCGGAGGATGCCGTCGGCAACCAGCTTGGTGGACACCACGAAGTAGAAGGGTGCCACAACCCACAGGAATGCAATGCCGCTGTCCAGTGCTCCCTGGGAAGGATGATCCATGAAGGCTCTGAGCAGCAGATTCCCTGCCAGCAGGTACAGAGCCACCAGGGGCACACACAGCGACCACACCAGCTTCAGTCCGGCCCGGAAGCCCTCCCGGATTCGCTGGGGCTTTTCTGCTCCCAGATTCTGGGCGGTGTAGTTGGAAATGCCGTTGGCCAGGGTAGTAAAAGAGGTGATGACCAGATTGTTCAGCTTGATGGAGGCGGAATAACCTGCCATCACTGCCGGGCCAAAGCCGTTGATCACGCCCTGAATCAGAATATTGCCCACGGAGATAAAGCTCTGCTGGGCGATGCTGGGAATGGCGATGATGGCCAGCCGCTTGAGAATGGGCAGGGAGAAGGGCCGCACAGGCTGGGTGGTGTGGATTTTCTTCAGCCGCAGGGCAATGACCAGCACTGCCAGCACACAGCTGACCCCCTGGCACAGGAAAGTGGCCCAGGCCACGCCGGCCACGCCCATTTTGAAGGCGGTGACGAAGAGAATGTCCACGGCAATGTTGGAAAGGGAGGAGGCCGCCAGGAACAGGAAAGGAGTCTTGGAGTCTCCCAGGGCAGAGAAAATGCCGGTGCTGATGTTATAGAAGAAAACGAAGGGCAGGCCCCAGATATAGATGTCCAGGTACAGCTTGGAGTCAGCCAGCAGCTCCGCCGGCGTTTGAATCGCGGCGAGCAAGGGGTCGCAGAAGATCAGTCCCCCGGCCATCAGGGTCAGGCAGACCACAGCGCTGGAAATCATAGCGGTGGAAACGGCGGTCTTCATCTCGCCGTACTGCCGCCCGCCGAACAGGGAGGACACCACCACTGAGCAGCCGATGTTGCAGCCGAAAGCAAAGGCAATGAAAATCAGGGTGATTTCGTAGCTGTTGCCCACTGCGGCCAGGGCGTTTTCACCGATAAACCGTCCGGCCACAAAGCTGTCGGCGATGTTGTAAAGCTGCTGGAACACAATGCTGCCGAACAGAGGCAGGCAGAACTGCCACAGCACGGTACTGGGTTTGCCTACCGTCAGATCCTTATTCAAATGAACCATCTCCTATTGATTATACATAACTTGACAAGAAATTCCAGCGTCATTATAATGAAGCTGCCGATATAATGCAAATACATATTATCTATATCTGATATCACAAAAAGGAATGACACCATGAGC
>DVKV01000114.1 GCA_018715835.1 Candidatus Faecousia intestinavium
GCAGTCTCGGGACGGAGATATACCGTGTTCTTGGCGTCCTCGGTAACGCCCTGGAAGGTCTTGAACATCAGGTTGAACTTCCGGATGGAGGTGAAGTTGTGCTTGCCGCACTGGGGGCACACCACATCCTCGTGGGAGGCGATGAAGGCGTCCATTTCCTCGAAGCTCATGGCGTCCACATTCACGCCCTTGCCGGACTCGGAGGCCTCGATCAGCTTGTCCGCCCGCTCCCGGGAGCCGCAGCCCTTGCAGTCCACCAGGGGGTCGGAGAAGGAGCCCACATGGCCGGTGGTGACCCAGGTCTGGGGGTTCATGAGAATGGCGGCGTCCAGGCCCACATTATAATCAGACTCCTGGACAAACTTCTTCATCCAGGCCTTCTTCACGTTGTTCTTGAACTCCACGCCCAGAGGGCCATAGTCCCAGGAGTTGGCCAGGCCTCCGTAGATCTCGGAGCCGGCGTAGACAAAGCCCCGGTTTTTGCAGAGGGTCACGATCATATCCAGTGTTTTTTCGCTGTTTTTCATGGTATTTCCTCCAAATGATTCGGCATATTCCTGTTGGGATTATACAAAGGTTTTCCGAAGAAATCAAGGGGCAGTTCCCCGGATTAATGGGTCTGGGGCCGGAAATTCTCCCCCAGATCGGAAATCATGGTCTCATACACCATATCCCCGATCTGGGTGGTGGTCAGGCCCTCCAGTTCCTCCGGGGCGTAGACCTTTACCAGGTGGAAGGGAACGTGGGTGGGGCGGAGCTTCCGAAGGTTTTTGAAAATCTGGCGGGTGTTCTGAATGGTGCACACCACAATGGGCACCTTGGCCTTCTGGGCGATTTTGAACACACCGGAGCGGAAGGGATGGAGAAGCCCATCTTTGCTGGTATAGCCCTCGGGGAAGGCGCACACCGACACTTCGTCATTCTGCAGCAGCCGGATGCACTGAATGATGGACTTCAGGGCCTGCCGGTCGTTCTCCCGGTCGATGGGCTGGCAGAGAATTTTGTGCTGGAATTTGGCGATGATGGGCAGCTGGTAGTTTTCCTTCTTGGTCAGAAACGCCAGCTGGCTGTGCCGGAAGCAGTGGAGCACAATCCCCGGGTCGGCGATGAACAGGTGGTTGCACACCACCAGAAACCGGCCCTCTTTGGGGATGTTTTCCAAACCTCTGGCGTCCAGCCGGACCCACACCAGGGAAATCAGGGCTTCGATGTACAGATCCATGACTGTCCGGTAGAACTTGCTGTCATGTTCCTGGGGCTTGTTCAGATCCACCAGGGCGCAGATGATGGCAAGAAAGGCCAGGGCCAGCAGAAACAGCGCTGCATAGCTGCCCAGAAATACCAGGATTCCTTGCCACGCCTCCAGACCGGCCAGCACGGTTCCGGCGGCGATGATCACCGACGCACAGGTGATGAAGCGCAGCAGGGAGCGGCGCAGGGCAAACAAAACAACTGCCAGCACCATCAGGGCCGGACAGAGGATAGACTCCCATTCCATACAATGCCTCCAAAATTCTGAGATAGGGGTATTATACTCCCATTTTCCCGGAGAAACAAGGCCAAAATCTCACCAAAGAGTTTTTTGACGAAAGGGTGGAAATTGGAACAAAAAACTGGTATAATAGTCCATTATCATCGGGTGAAAGCCTGAATTTCAGGAGTATGGTTTATGAAGGTTAAAAATGCGATTGCCTGGAAGGGCGCAGCAGCGGCTCTGGGCGTTCTGGGCCTGGTGATCCGGCGGATGCTCTATGCGGGCGCTTATGATCCGGTCACCGATCTGCTGGATGAAAGTCCGCTGATCCCGGCGCTGTGGTTGGTCATGCTGGCGGCGGCAGTGCTGGCCGGGGCGGCGTTTTTCCGGGCGCGGAATTATCAGTCCCAGGCGGATGCGCCGTCGGTGTGGGCCCTGGCCGGAAATCTGGTGCTGGCGGCGGGTGTGGAAACCATGATGCTGACCCAGGCTGCCCCCATGCCGGGGCTTTTGGGCGGAGCCTGGCGGGTGCTGGGCTGGACGGCCCCGGTCTGCCTGGCGGTGACAGGGGTGTTCCGGGCCCGGGGGAAGAAACCGCCCTTTCTCCTGCAGCTGCCGGGATGCCTGTTCTTCCTGGTACATCTGATCAATCAATACCAGACCTGGAGCGCCGCCCCTCAGCTGACCGCCTATGTGCCGGACATGCTGGGGTGCATGGGGCTGATGCTGTACAGCTTTTACATCGCCGCCCGGAATGCTGGAACGGAAAATCTGGGGATGCACTTGGCCACCGGACTGTTCAGCGTCAGTGTGTGCCTGCTGTGCGTCGGGGAAACCCCCTATCCCCAGCTGTACCTGACGGGTGCCCTCTGGGCCCTGTGGGATCTGCCCCGGCCCGGCGCGCCCCGGCCGGCAAAAAAAGAGGGAACCAATTCATGAAATTACCCCAAACCATTGTAACCATCCTGGACACCCTGGAAAACCATGGGTTTGCCGCCTATGTGGTGGGGGGCTGCGTCCGGGATTCCCTGCTGGGACTGACCCCGGCGGACTTTGACCTTTGCACCTCCGCCCTGCCGGAGCAGATGGAGCAGGTGTTTGCCGGGCAGAGGCTGGTGCTGGCAGGGGAGAAGCACGGCACCGTGGGCGTCTGCACCGACACGGGCGTGGTGGAGATCACCACCTTCCGCACCGAGGGGGATTACCGGGACAGCCGGCATCCGGACTGGGTACGCTTCGTGGGGGATGTGGAGCAGGATCTGGCCCGGCGGGATTTTACCGTCAATGCCATGGCCTATTCCCCCACACGGGGCTTTGCCGACCCCTTCGGCGGACGGCAGGATCTGGAAAATAAAATCCTCCGGGCGGTGGGAGCACCGGAAAAACGGTTCCGGGAGGATGCCCTGCGGATTCTCCGGGGCGTCCGCTTTGCCGTTCGTTACGGTCTGACCGTGGAGCCGGAAACCCGGCGGGCCATGGACAATCAGGCCGGGGGGCTGGACAGCCTGTCCCGGGAGCGGGTATTTGAGGAGCTGAGCAAGCTGCTGCCCCTGGTCACCGGGGCGGATTTGCTGGAGTTTGCCTCCATTATGGGGGCAGCCATTCCGGAGCTGGCTCCGACGATCGGGTTTGACCAGCACAGCCCCCACCACGCCTATGACCTGTATACCCATGTGGCCTATGTCACCGGAGCAGTTCCCGGAGAATTGACGGTTCGCTGGGCGGCCCTGCTGCACGACGTCGGGAAGGTGTCCACGTTCACCCGGGATGAAACCGGACGGGGGCACTTTTACGGCCACGCTCCCGCCGGGGCGGAACTGGCGGAGCAGGTGCTGCTGGGGCTGAAGGCCCCCACCCGGCTTCGCTGCCAGGTGGTGGAGCTGATCGGCGCCCACATGACCCGGCTTCAGCCGGAGAAAAAGCTGCTGCGCCGCCAGCTCAGCCGTCTGGGCTGGGAACAGCTGGAGCGGGAGCTGGAACTGCAGCAGGCGGACATGAGCAGCAAAGGCACCGCCGAGCCGGGAAATCTGGAGATTTTCCCGGAGATTCGCCGGATGCTGGAGGAAATCCGCCGGGAGGACAGCTGCCTGAAGGTTACGGATCTGGCGGTGAACGGGGAGGACCTGATGGCCCTGGGGTATCAGGGCCGGCAGATTGGAGAGCGCCTTCACTGGCTGCTGGAACAAGTGCTGGAAGAAACTCTTCCCAATGACCGGCAGGCGCTGCTTCTGGCGGCAAAGGAGAAACAAAAATGAAAAAACGAATTTTGGCCTGGATTCTGGTGCTTGTCCTGCTGCTCAGCGGCTGCAGCGGTGGGCCGGAACCGGAGATCACCGGCGTCCCTTCGGAAGAAGGGCTGATTGTCCACTTCCTGGACGTGGGGCAGGCGGACTGCGCTTTGCTGGAATCCGGGGGAGAATATCTGCTGATTGACGGCGGCAACCGGGGGGACAGCGATCTGGTGGTGTCCTTCCTGGAGCAGCAGGGTGTGGAGGAACTGGCGGCGGTGGTGTGTACCCACGCCCATGAGGACCATGTGGGCGGGCTGCCCGCTGTGCTGGCGGTGTACCCCACGGCGGCGGTATACGCCCCCACCCGGACCTATGCCTCTCAGGTATTCGACGATTTTGCATACTATGCCGACCAGCAGGGGCTGGACATCACGATCCCCGCCCCCGGGGACAGCTGGATGCTGGGCATCGCGGAGATTACCGTGCTGGGGCCGGTGCAGTCCTACGCCGAGACCAACGATACCTCCCTGGTGCTCCGGGTGGAGCTGGGAGACACGGCGTTCCTGTTCACCGGGGACATGGAGGTGACGGCGGAAGACGATCTGCTGGATTATTGGGAAGATGAGCCGGAGCTGCTGAAAGCGGACGTGCTGAAGGTAGGCCACCACGGCTCGGATACCTCCACCGGCTACCGGTTTGTGTACCAGGTGGAGCCGGAATATGCCGTGGTTTCCGTGAGAGCGGGCAACTCCTACGGTCATCCCAATGAAGCGCCCCTGTCCCGGCTGAATCAGGCCGGGGCCATGGTGCTGCGCACCGATGAACTGGGCACCATCCAGGCAGTCAGCGACGGAGAAACGGTTACGTTGACCTGGGAAAACCAGTCTGCCCAGCCGGAAACCCAGCAGACGCCGGAGGAGGCGTACTACATTGGAAATGTGAACTCCCGCAAGTTCCACACCCCGGACTGCCCCAACCTGCCGGCGCAGCAGAACCGGGTGGAGTTTTCCACCTATGAAGAAGCGGTGGCCCAGGGCTACAGCCCCTGCGGCAACTGTCTGGGATAACAAAAAACAACGGGACGCCAGCCAGGCGTCCCGTTTAAGTGCGTCAAAAAGTATGACTTGGACTGTCTCCACTGGGAGCAAGTTGTGAAATCCATGTTCCGCCGGGGCAGGTACCTGGCGGAACATACTTTACAGGCTGCAAGTGTGGAATTTGTCCACCTGCGGGGGACAAATGATACGCGCAGCAGACTGCAAAAAACCTGTCGGAAAGCCCCAAAGGGGTCTTTCGACAGTCTGAACGGGACGCCAGGCGTCCCGTTTTCTGCCCCTGGGGAAAGAAAAGATCGACTCCCGGGGAAAACTGTGATACAATAATAAAATCTAGCCGCTGAAAGGAAGTTGGAACAATGGCGCAAACAATGGGGACCCCTCTGTCTGTGGGGCTGCTGGCTCATGTGGACGCGGGAAAGACCACCCTCAGCGAGGGGCTGCTCTATGTCAGCGGCGCCCGGCGGACCCTGGGCCGGGTGGATCATGGGGATGCCATGCTGGACACCCACGCGCTGGAACGGGCCAGAGGCATTACCATTTTCTCCAAGCAGGCCAGACTCACCACCCCTCACCGGGAGGTCACCCTGGTGGACACCCCGGGTCACGTGGACTTCGCCGCCGAGGCGGAGCGGACCATGCCCATTCTGGACTGCGCCGTGCTGGTGATCAGCGGCACCGACGGCCTTCAGGCCCACACCATGACCTTGTGGCGGCTGCTGGAGCGGTACCAGGTGCCAACCTTCCTGTTTATCAACAAAATGGACCTGCCGGGAAAAAGCCGGGAGGAACTGCTGTCGGAGCTGCGCCGGCAGCTGAGTCCCGGATGCGTGGATTTTGGGGCGACGGCGGAGGAAATTGCCGAGAATGCCGCCTTGTGCGACGAGGCCCTGCTGGAAAATTACCTGGAAACCGGCACGGTGACACAGGGGAACCTGCGGGAGCTGATTGCCCGGCGGAAGCTGTTTCCCTGCTGCTTCGGCTCGGCCCTGAAGCTTCAAGGGGTGGCACAGCTGCTGGAAATCCTGGACGCCTACGCCCCGGAGCCGGAATACCCGGCGGAATTTGCCGCCCGGGTGTATAAAATCTCCCGGGATCCCCAGGGGGGCAGGCTCACCTGGTTGAAGGTCACCGGAGGCAGTCTGAAAGTCCGGGAAAGCATAAGTTATGTAAACCGATCTGGAGAAACCCAGGAGGAAAAAATCCAGCAGCTGCGTTGCTACTCCGCAGAGAAGTTCACTGCCCCGGAGGAAATCCACGCCGGATGCCTGGCGGCGGTGACGGGCCTGACCCAGACCTGGGCCGGACAGGCCCTGGGAGCGGAACCGGATTCCCTGGCTCCGGTGCTGGAGCCGGTGATGACCTACCGGGTGGCCCTGCCCAAAGGGGCGGACCCGGTGGCGGTGCTGCCCAAGCTGCGGCAGCTGGAGGAGGAAGACCCCCAGCTTCACCTGGTGATGGCCGGGGGACAGATTCACGTCCAGCTCATGGGCCGGGTACAGCAGGAGGTGTTCCGCAGTCTGGTGGCCCAGCGATTCGGATTGGACATCACCCTGGAAGACCGGCGGATTTTCTATAAGGAAACCATTGCCGACACGGTGGAAGGGGTGGGGCACTATGAACCCCTGCGCCACTACGCCGAGACCCACCTGCTGCTGGAACCTCTGCCCCGGGGCTCCGGGCTGGTGTTTGACACCGCCTGCTCCACGGATGTGCTGGATATCAACTACCAGCGGCTGATTCTCACCCACCTGGAAGAAAAGCCCCACCTGGGCGTCCTCACCGGGTCTCCCATTACGGATATGAAAATTACCCTGCTGGTGGGCAAGGCCCATTTGAAGCACACGGAGGGCGGGGATTTCCGCCAGGCCACCTACCGGGCGGTGCGCCAGGGCCTGATGCAGGCCAAATCCATTCTGCTGGAACCCTGGTATGATTTTGAACTGACCCTCCCGGCGCCTCAGGTGGGCCGGGCCATCACCGACATCCGGGCCATGGGGGGAGAATTTGACGCCCCGGACACCCAGGGGGAGCTGTCCACCCTCCGGGGGCAGGTGCCGGCGGGGGAAGTGAAGGACTACGCCGACACCCTGGCGGCCTACACCCAGGGCCGGGGACGGCTCCAGGTGACCCTCCATGGTTATGCTCCCTGCCACAACACCGACCAGGTGGTGGCGGAACTGGGCTACGATCCGGAGGCGGATCTGGAAAACACCCCGGACTCGGTGTTCTGCGCCCACGGGGCGGGATTTACCGTGAAGTGGAACCAGGTCAAAGACTATATGCACCTGGAAAGCGGCCTGAAAACGGAGAAGCCCCCGGAGATTCTCACCCGGAATCTGGCGGTGGAGGACAAGGAACTGGAGGCGATTCTCCGGCGGGAGTTCGGGGATCAGACCACCCGGCTCTACCGCAGCCCGGCGAAAAACCGGCCTGCCACCGAGGAAATTCCCATCAAGCCCCCCAAGCAGAAATACATTCTGGTGGACGGGTACAACATGATTTTCGCCTGGGAGGAACTGAAGTCCCTGGCCAAAGACGATCTGGACGCTGCCCGGCGCAGACTCTGCGATCTGCTCAGCAGTTACGCCGGATTTACCAAGTGCCGGCTGGTGGTGGTCTTCGACGGCTACAAGCAGAAGGGCAGTCCCGGGGAAAAAACGCAGTTTCACAACATCCAGGTGGTCTACACCGGAGAAGGGGAGACGGCGGACGCTTATCTGGAAGCCCTGGCCCGGGAGACGGGGGGCAGCTACGCCGTCCGGGTGGCCACCTCCGACGGCCTGGTTCAGCTGTCCAGCCTGGGCAGCGGTGTGCTGCGGATGTCTGCCCGGGAACTGGAGCAGGAGGTGAACCAGGCCCGCAAGGACATGAAAGCCCATTTCTCCAAGTAAAAAATCTGGAAAAACCGGAAATTTTTCCTTCCTATTTCCCGGAGCATCGTGTATAATGAAACAATCTTAACTGCCGGGAGGAAATCGCCGTGAATCATCTGCCTGTATCCAACGATCCCCAGCTGCAAAAAAAGAATGAGCGGTTTGCCAAACAGAACCGCCGGATTGAATCCTTTTTCCGCCGTCTGCTGCGGATGATGGAGCTGGCCATTGCCGCCATCACCGTGCTGGCCCTGCTGATCGCCTTGGGGGTGGAACTGTACCATATGTTCAGCAGTTCCGGCTATTTCTCCGACACCAGTTATATGCTCCACAACCTGCTGACCATTGTGGTGGGCCTGGAATTTGTCAGGATGCTGCTGGATACCACTCCTGCCAACATTCTGGAAGTGCTCACCGTGGCCATTACCCGCCATGTGATTCTCAGCCACGACGATCCCTGGAGCAATCTGGCCTGCATCGCCTGCATTGCAGGGCTGTTCGCCATCCGCCGCTTCCTGATCCGCCGCAGTGAATTGCAGGAAGAAATGGTGGAAAATAATTGAATTTAACCCTATTGCCTGGAGAATGAAAAAAATTTTCCAGGCAATAATTTTTTCTATTTTCGGTTTACATTTTTTGTAATATGTGCTATATTGTCATGGTAAATGCTTCA
>DVKV01000115.1 GCA_018715835.1 Candidatus Faecousia intestinavium
GATCTGTTTGCAGTGGATCATACCGGGAACCACCCTTTCCGCCCAGCGGGAACAGGCGCAGCAGGTGGATCAGGTGTTTCATTCCCTGTTTCTGGCGGGAGGGTTGACCTTGTCCCAGGTGGCCAGTCTCACCGGGCTGGAGCCCCACACCATTCAGAATTGGGTGAAGCGGGGATTTCTGCCGCCGCCCCAGGGCAAGCGGTACTCCATGGAACAGCTGTGCCGGATTCTCAATATGCACATTCTCAAAGGCAACATGAATCTGGACCAGATTGTGAAGCTCATGCAGTATCTCAACGGCAATCTGGCAGACGAGAGCGACGACCAGGTGGATGACACCCAGCTGTATTTCTGCTTTGTCCGTCTGGCCGCCCGAGTAGGAGATGTAACCGGAGCGGATGCCTGGCAGCAGGCCCTGGAGAAAGTGACGGAACATTACCGGGAGACCGTTCCCGGCGTCCGGAAAAAGCTCATCGCCGTACTGGAAATCATGCTCACCGTCTGGTGCGCAAACCAGCTGAAGGCCCGGGCGGAAAGCCTGCTGGCCCAATTATAAAGGAGGAACCTATGAAGCAATCCGGCATCTGCCCCAAATGCGCCGGAAAGGACATCCTGATGATTCCCGGATGGGTGGAAGCCTCCGGCTCCGGCAACAATATTCCCGTAGGGTGGACCTACCTTTCCGCAGTGAAGGTAAACCGGTATCTGTGCTGCGGCTGCGGCTACAGCGAAGAGTGGATTGACAAGGGGGACATTCCCGCCCTTGTTTCCAAATACAAAAAAGAAGGACAAAACGCCCCCCATGCAAAGGAGAACAAAACATGAATGAAGACGGAACCTACAGCTGGCCCGGAAACCAGCCCAAAAAGCCAAAGAAATTCTCAGACTTTACCGGCAAAGTGAAAAGTACCGGAAAAAAGGTGGTTCTGATTCTGCTGGCCCTGGTGGTGCTGGGACTGGCAGGCACCTGCTTCTACACCGTCAACGACAAGCAGCAGGCGGTGGTCACCACCTTCGGCCAGGTGACGGACATTGTGGACGCCGGCGTCCACTTCAAGCTGCCCCTGGGCATTCAGAACGTGGAAAAGGTGGACGTAAACGTCTACCAGAAGATTGAGCTGGGCTATATTCAGGACAGCTCCGGCGCCCAGTTCAATCCCTCGGAAAGCGCCATGATCACCGGTGATTACAACATCGTCAACGTGGATTTCTTCGTGGAATACAAGATTTCCGACCCGGTGGCTTACCTGTATTCCTCCAATGACCCGGAACTGATTCTGCGGAACCTGATTCAGAGCCAGATCCGCAACGTGGTAGGCTCCTCCACCGTGGATGCAGTGCTCACCGACGGCAAGGAAAACATTCAGATGCAGGTAAAGGATCTGGTATCCCAGATTCTGGAGGAATATGAGATTGGCCTGACCCTGGTGGATGTGAAGATTCAGGACGCAGAGCCGCCCACCCAGGAGGTCATCGAGGCTTTCAAAGCGGTGGAAACCGCCAAGCAGCAGGCAGAGACCGTGATCAACGACGCCAAAGCCTACCAGAATGCCCAGCTTCCCGACGCCCAGGCCCAGGCGGACAAACTGATTCAGAACGCCGAATACCTGCGCCAGAAGCGAATCAACGAGGCCCACGAGCAGGTGGCCATGTTCCAGGCCATGTATGCCGAATACGCCCAGAATCCGGCCATTACCCGGACCCGGATGTACTATGAAACCATTTCCCAGGTGCTGCCCGATGTAAAGCTGTATATCAACACCAGCTCCGGCAGCGGTTCCGATGTGCAGATGCTTCTGCCTCTGGAATCCCTGGTCAGCGGCAATGGAGGTGACCAGCAATGAAAAAAAGCGGAATTGTGATTATTCTCGTTCTGATCCTGATTTTTGCCGGATTGAACGCCACCTATACCGTCCGGGAGGACCAGTATGCCTGCACCGTCCGGTTCTCCAAGATCATTGAAACCGTGGACCAGCCGGGTCTGCACTTCAAGGTGCCCTTCCTGGACAACATCCGCTATTTCAGCAAAGCAACCCAGCTGTATGATATCCCGCCTTCGGAAGTGCTGACCTCGGACAAGCAGAACATGACCGTGGACTGCTACATTCTCTGGAGCATCGCCGACCCCAAGCTGTTCTACCAGACCCTGGGCTCCACCGCCGTAGCGGAGCAGCGGCTGGACGCCCTGACCTACAACGAGTTGAAAACCGTCATGGGCACCCTGGCCCAGTCGGACATCATCAACATGGAGGACGGGGCAAAGCGGAATGAAATCTATGACAACATCGCCGCCGACGTGGATTCCCTGGCCAAAACCTACGGCATCCGGGTGGAGGATGTGAAAATCAAGCAGTTTGACCTGCCGGAGAGCAACCTGAACGCGGTGTACAGCCGGATGATTTCTGAACGGAACCAGATGGCGGAGAAATACACCGCCGACGGCAACTATGAAGCCTCCATCATCCGGAATGATGTGGACAAGCAGGTGAACATCATTGTCTCCGACGCAGAGGCCGAGGCCGCCAAGCTGGAGGCCGAAGGCGAAGCGGAATATATGCGCCTGCTGGCGGAGGCTTACGACACCCAGGACAAGAAGGAGTTCTATGAATTCACCCTGGCCCTGGATGCCCTGAAATCCAGCCTCACCGGGGACGAAAAGACCGTGATTCTGGACGCCAACTCGGAGCTGGCCCGGATTTTGATGGGGGCAGGCTGATTTCTCCGGGAAGGGAGGAATGATCTTGAAGAAACCCATTCTTTTGCTGCTGTGCCTGGGCGCAGTTCTTTTGGGAACCTGGTTTCTGCTGAGTCTTCCACGACAAGAAGTGGTGGACACCACCCTCACCGGATACCGGTTTTCCCCGGAGGGGGAGAACCGGCCCAGCACCCTGGAAATCAAAGGCAGCTACACAAGTCATCGGTTTTCACCGGAAAAAGACACCTTCTCCCCGGGGTATGACGGAGGATTTTGGCTGGATGGGAAGAAACTTTCCCTGATGCACGTGGGATTTCCCGATGACGAAAAAGACTGGATTCAGGGCTCCGCTCAGGACGATCAATCAGAAACGGTAGATTATGTGATTTACCGGGAACTGAAAACCCTGGTGCTTCTCACCACCCTGGAGGGGGAAACCGTACTGGCGGTATTCCCCGCCGATTCCCGGGAGGAAGCCCTCTCTATTCTGGAAAATCTGCCGGAAACGCAAACGGAAATTCAAACCTTTCCAACTGCCTGAAACAAGAAAAAATCCCCGGAAAGCGATGCTTTCCGGGGATTAAACGTGTCAAAAAAGTACAGCTTCTTATACCAGTGTTGGGAGTAAAGTAATTCAAAAACCATGATCCGCCGGGGCGCGTACCTGGCGGAACATACTTTACAGGCTGCATGTGTGGAATTTGTCCTCCGTGGGGGGACAAATTATGCGCGCAGCAGACTGCAAAAACCTGTCGGAAAGCCCCGAAGGGGGTTTTCGACAGTCTAAATCCCCGGAAAGCGATGCTTTCCGGGGATTTTTATTTACTTCCAGAGTCCGTCGGGATATTCTCCCTGTTCCGTCAGGGCCTTCAGGGAAGCCACCACCAGCGGCTTGTCCGCCGCATAGGTCACCCCGAACCACTGGTCAGGGGAGGAAAGAACCCGGAAGGTAGCCTTCTTTTCGGCAATCATTCCGGCCACGGGAATGGGCAGGAAAAACTCACATTTCAAAGGATTGTTTTCCAGAGACGTCCGCAGGAAATCCGCAAACCGGACTTCCAGATCCTCCAGAAATCCCGGCATATAGCCCCACAGATTCATGGACACCAGGGTGTCCGCCGGAACATCCGTCCAGCTTTTTCCGCCGTCTTCCGTGAAATGGATGCCATTTTCGTACTTTTCAATCACTTTCCGCTCGTTGATCCGGGTAAGCAGGCCCTGCTCGTCCGCCTCGCAGATGCCCCGGGACACACTGCCGTGATCGGTAACCGTCTTGCCCAGTTCATAGCCCACCACACAGTGGGCGTTGGGATCCTGGCAGGAGGTGAGGTAGTCATACACCACCTGATAGGCCGAGGCCCCGTAAAAATCATCGGCGTTGATCACCGCAAAGGGCGCCCCGTCAATGGCCTTGGCCGCACACAGCACCGCATGACTGGTGCCCCAGGGCTTGGTCCGATCTTCGGGAACGGAAAATCCCTCCGGCAGATCCTCCAGCTCCTGGAAGGCATACCGGATTTCCACCGGCGCCTTCTCCAGCCGTTTGCCCACGGTTTCCATAAAATCTTTTTCAATTGCCTTCTTGATGACGATAACCACCGTATCAAATCCTGCACGGTGGGCATCATAAATGGAATAATCCAAAATGGCTTCGCCCTGGCTGCCCACGGGGTCGATCTGCTTCAGGCCGCCATACCGGCTGCCCATTCCCGCCGCCAGAACCACCAGCACTGGTTTTTTCTCCATGGTAATGTCTCCTTCTATGTATTTGTCAGGAAAACCATAGCCATATTATACCCTGATATCGGGAAAAACGCAAGAGAAACCGTATTTTCTTCAGATCATTCGAAAACAATTCATCTCCGCTCCCAGACAGATTTCATCCCGGCGAACCTTGTCCCAGGAGAATTCGCAGACCAGTTCCTGCAAAGAAACCGGCCCGGTCCGGTCTACAATTCCGGCGCAGTAAGCCAGCATTCCCAGAAGATCCTCCGGGGACATCCGCTGCCGGAGCTTTCCCAGATCCAGATCCTGATCCCGCTTGCTCAGCCGCCGCCCGTCCGGAGCCAGCAGCAGGGGAACGTGGGCATAGGCCGGGTGAGGAAAGCCGAACAGCTCCTGCAGATACATCTGCCGGGGAGCAGAGCTCAGCAGGTCCATCCCACGGACCACTTCGGTCACGCCGCTTTCCCCGTCGTCCACGGTCACCGCCAGCTGGTACACATAGACGCCGTCCGCCCGGCGCATCACCATATCTCCGCAGTCCGTTGCCAGATTCCACCGGGATTCCCCCTGAACCCGGTCGGAAACCACCCATTCCCGGTCCGGCACCATCACCCGCCAGGCAGGTTCCCGGTGAAAGCTTTCCCGCTGCTCCCTGGTCAGATGCCGGCAGGTGCCGGGGTAGACATAAGTCCCGTCAGACAAATGGGGGGCGTCGGCGCTGTGCAGCTGGCTGCGGGTGCAGTAGCAGGGATAGAGCAGCCCCAGATCATCCAATTTTTGAAAATACACATCATACACCCGGCTGCGTGTGCTCTGGGCCGGGGTCTCCCGGTCCCAAGTCAGCCCCAGCCACAGCAGATCCTCCCGGAGAACCTGGGCAAACTCGGCGCTGGTACGCTGGGTGTCCAGATCCTCCATCCGCAGCACCATTTCTCCGTCCCGGCTGCGGACGCTGAGCCAGGCCAGCATGGCGGAAAACACGTTTCCCAGGTGCATCCGTCCGGAGGGGGTGGGGGCGAACCGCCCCACCGGCTTCAGCCCATCAGCCATTTCACCCACCATCCCGCAATGGCCAGAATGCCCAGCAGCTCCAGAATGGCCACAAACAGCAGGCAGCCGATGCCCTTGGGCTTGGACTCATCATCGAACACCGCCTGATCTTCGTCCAGTTCTCCCTCGTCTTCATATACCGCTTTGCCGTAATCCACCGCCGGATTCTTCCGCCGCCGTACCGGCCTGGGTTCTTCTTCCTCTTCTTCCTCCGGTTCCGGTTCCGATTCTTCCAGAATCTGGTTCAGGTCGTCCAGCCACTTCTGATCCGCTCCATACAGGGCCTCGTCAATTACCTTCTGATCCAGATATCTTTCCTCTTCCTCAGAGGTATGTTCCGCTTCCCGCCGCTCTTCCTCTTCCTCTTCCAGCAGGGCTTCTTCCAGCCGCCGCAGTTCCTTTTTCGGATCGTCAAACATTCAGACCCCTCCTTTTTCCGCTATTTTACAGGATTAAGCCGGGAAAGTAAAGACCATTTCCCCCGCCGGGGATTTTCCTGATCCGGCTTTGTCTTTCCCGTGAAAAAATATCCAAATGGTTTTCCTGAAATCCGGGTTTTT
>DVKV01000116.1 GCA_018715835.1 Candidatus Faecousia intestinavium
GCTGTGCGTATTGATTTCCGGGAAAGATGCCACTATAATGGTTTTATCTTATTTGCAGATGAGGAAACCGTATGAAACACATTCTCCTTTTGGAAGATGATGAAGCATTGGGCCGGGGAATTGCCATGGCGCTGGAATCGGCGGAACGAACGGTTACCCGCTGTGCGTCCCTTGCACAGGGAAATGCGGTTTTGAAAAATCAACGGTTTGATCTGCTGATTCTGGACGTCAATCTCCCCGACGGAAGCGGGCTGAATCTCCTGCGCAGCCTTCGCAGCCGGGATGACCATACGCCGGTGATTCTGCTCACTGCAAATGATCTGGAACTGGACGAGGTGACGGGGCTGGAATCCGGCGCAGATGACTATATCACAAAGCCCTTTTCCCTGGCTGTCCTCCGGGCCAGGGTTTCGGTCCAGCTGCGACGGGAGCCGGAGCAGCGCACCGGGGTCATGACCCTGGGACCATTTTCCTTTGATTTTGACCGGATGGATTTTCGCCGGGACGGCGCCGCCGTGGAGCTGTCCAAAACCGAGCAGAAGCTGCTGCGTCTGCTGGTGGAAAACCGGGGACAGACGCTGAGCCGCAGCCAACTGCTGGATAGAGTCTGGACAGATGGGGCGGAGTACGTGGAAGAAAACGCCCTGTCCGTCACGGTGAAACGGCTGCGCAGTAAGTTGGAGGCGGACCCTGCCCATCCGGAGTACCTGAAAACGGTCTATGGCATCGGCTACACCTGGGTGGTGAAAGCATGAGAGAATACATTGTGGCGGGAATTGCCCTGCTGTTTGTGCTCATGGTGATTCTCGGCACTCGGCGGCGAACGATGCGCACCATGAAGCGGCTGGACACCATGTTCACAGCCGCCACCGACGGAACCTTTCTGGAAACAAATTTTGATGAAAGTCGGCTGTCCGCTTTGGAAAGCCGGGTGCGGCGGTACCTCACCGCCAGCGCACTGTCTGCCCAGAGCATTCAGGAGCAGAAAGACCAGCTCAGCACCCTGATCTCGGATATTTCCCATCAGACCAGGACTCCGGTGGCCAATCTGCTGCTGTATGCCCAGCTGCTGGAAGAGCAGCCTTTGACAAAGCAGGAGCGAAGCTGTGCCCAGGCCATTGCCGCCCAGGCAGAGAAACTGCAGGCGCTGATTGAAGCGCTGGTGAAAACCTCCCGGCTGGAAACCGGCATTCTTGTGCTGCATCCGGAACAGGGAATGCTTTCACCGATGGTGAAGCGGGCGGCAGCCCAGTATATCCCGAAGGCGGAGGCAAAGGGAATTACCCTGACCCTGGGACAGACGGAGGGGGATGCCTGCTTTGATCCCAAGTGGACGGAGGAGGCGCTGTGCAACCTGCTGGATAACGCGGTGAAATACACCCCAGCCGGAGGGGCGGTGACGGTGGATGTGAAAAATTATGAGCTGTTTTCCGCAATCCGGGTTGCCGATACCGGCCCCGGCATTCCGGAGGAAGATCAGGCGAAAATTTTCAGCCGGTTCTATCGCGCATCTGATGCTTACCAGGAAGAAGGGGTGGGCATCGGGTTGTACCTGACCCGCCAGATTGCTCAGAAGCAGGGCGGCTATGTAAAGGTGGAGAGCCAACCGGGGAAGGGAAGTATTTTTTCGCTTTATCTTTCCCGGGAGCGAAGCGGCGAGACGAAAAAAGACGGGAGGACATTGTGATGACCAACGAATATGAGAACGATCAATTTTTTCAGGCCTATTCCCAAATGCCCCGCAGCCGGGAAGGACTGGATGCAGCGGGGGAATGGCATCAGCTGCGTGAGCTTTTCCCTCCTTTGGAAGGAAAAGCAGTGCTGGATTTGGGATGCGGGTATGGCTGGCACTGCCGGTTTGCTCACGAGCAGGGGGCGAAAGAAGTTCTGGGAATTGACCTGAGTCCCAAAATGATTGCACAGGCACAGGAGAGAGGCGTTCCGGACGGCCTTTTCTACCGTGTATGCGGAATTGAAGAATATGCGTTTCCTTCGGAAAGATGGGACGTTGTGGTTTCCAACCTGGCTCTTCACTATATCGAGAATCTGGATGCAGTTTTTCAAAAGGTCTGGCGGACGCTGAAACCGGAAGGCACTTTTTTATTTAACATGGAGCACCCGACTTTTACCGCCGGGGTTCATCAGGACTGGGAATATGCCCCCGACGGCACGCCAAAGCACTGGCCCGTTGATCAATACTTTTACCCTGGGGAACGGATCACGAATTTCCTGGGATGTCAGGTCCGGAAGCAGCATCACACGCTGACCCAAATTCTGATGGGGGTATTAAACGCAGGTTTTGTTCTGGAAGCGGTGGAGGAAGCAATGCCGCCTGCAAAGATGATGGATATTCCCGGAATGCGGGATGAAATGCGCCGCCCCATGATGCTCCTGGTCCGGGCCAGGAAAGAAACAAAAAAATAGAATTCCATGAGGTTCTTTCAGAACCGTCACATTCTGGAAAGGATCAGGAAAGATTCCGGTGGTAAAGTCTGTAGTGTCGAGAGACAGTACAGACTTTTCTATCTGAGGAGGACAATATGGCAATTTTACAGACCAGAGACCTGAAAAAATATTACGGCTCCGGGGATACCCAGGTGAAAGCCCTGGATGGGGTGAATCTGAGCGTGGAGCAGGGGGAGTTTGTGGCCATTGTGGGCACCTCAGGCTCCGGGAAATCCACCCTGCTGCATATGCTGGGCGGCCTGGACCGGCCCACTTCCGGCAGCGTCATGGTAGACGGCAAGGATATTTTTTCTCTGAAGGATGAAGCACTGACGATTTTCCGCCGGAGAAAAATCGGATTTGTGTTCCAGTCCTATAACCTGGTTCCGGTGCTCAGCGTGTGGGAGAACATCATTCTGCCCATCCAGCTGGATGGAAACAAGGTGGATACGGCCTATGTCCAAAAGGTAATCGCCACCCTGGGCCTGGAGAAAAAGCTGCAGAACCTTCCAAACCAGCTTTCCGGCGGCCAGCAGCAGCGGGTGGCCATTGCCAGAGCTTTGGCCACCAAGCCCGCCATTCTCCTGGCCGACGAACCCACCGGCAACCTGGACAGCCGGACCAGCCAGGATGTGCTGAGCCTGATGAAAGTTACCGGGCAGAAATTCTCCCAGACCATGGTGATGATTACCCACAATGAAGAAATTGCCCAAATGGCCGATCGGATTGTCCGTATTGAGGATGGTCGGATTGTGACACGATAAGGAGGAAAAAACGATGAACGTCTCCAATCGTGGGTGTATCCGCCGTCTAAGCCTGCGGTCACTGCTTGCAAACCGCACCCGGAATCTGGTGGCCGTTCTGGCCATTGCCCTGACCGCCAGCTTGTTTACCTCTCTGTTTACCATTGCCATGTCGATTAACGAGGGCATCCAGCAAAACAACTTTCGCCAGGCCGGGGGCTGGAGCCATGGTACCTTTAAGTACCTGACGGAAGAGCAGTTTGAAACATTGAAAGACGATCCTCTGATCGCCCAATGGGGCCTGCGGCGTTTCCTGGGAATGCCCACAGAAATTCCCTTCAACAAAGATCATGTGGAAATCGGCTACTCTGACGCCAACCAGGCCCACTGGACGTACTGCGACCCGGTGGAGGGCCGCCTGCCCCAGGAAGGAACCAACGAAGCCGCAACCGACACCCATGTGCTGGATTTGCTGGGCATCGACCCGGAACTGGGGGCGGAATTTACCGTTACCTTTTATGTAGACGGTCACGAAACCACCCAGACCTTTACCCTTTGCGGCTGGTGGGAATATGATGAAGCGGTGGTTGCCAACCACATTCTCATCCCGGAAAGCCGGGTTAATGCCATACTGGAGGAGGTCGGGGTAACGCCCCCCGGCAGCGATGAGATGACCGGCTCCTGGAATCTGGATGTGATGCTGAAAAACGGCGCCCGTTCCATTTCTGCGGACATTGAGAAAATTCTGACCAATCATGGTTATCAGGGCGAAACCCGGGGAGAGAATTACATTGCCACCGGGGTCAACTGGGGTTACACCGGGGCGCAGCTGTCGGAGAATCTGGACCCGGTCACGGTGGTGATTCTTGTGGGAGTGCTGCTGCTCATTCTGCTGACCGGGTATCTGATTATCTACAATGTGTTTCAGATTTCCGTGGCAGGGGACGTCCATTTCTACGGCCTGCTGAAGACCATCGGCACCACGCCCCGACAAATCCGACGGATCATCCGCATTCAGGCGCTGGTGCTTTCTGCGGCGGGAATCCCTCTGGGTTTGATTGTCGGATGGCTTCTGGGCGGCGTACTGACGCCGGTGATCACAGCTCAGCTCAATGGCATCACCACGGTGGTGTCGGTGAGTCCGGTTCTTTTTGCCGGAGCGGCGGTGTTCGCACTGTTCACCGTGCTGATTTCCTGCCGCCGGCCCGGCCGGATGGCGGGAAAAGTCTCCCCAGTGGAGGCGGTGCGCTACACGGAGGGGAAGGTATCCAAAAGGAAAGCAAAACGGAGCATCAAAGGCGTTTCTTTGCTGTCCATGGCCTGGGCCAATCTGGGCCGCAGCCGGAGCAAAACGGTGATTACCATTTTGTCATTGTCTCTGGCGGTGGTTCTGCTGACCCTGACGGTCACCTTCACCGGCGGCTTTGACATGGACAAATACATCTC
>DVKV01000117.1 GCA_018715835.1 Candidatus Faecousia intestinavium
ATTGCGGATGTGCTGCAAATCTGTCATATGGGTTGCACCTCGTTGGGGAAATGGTTCTGCCGCCGGACTCTCAAAAAGCCCTCCGACGGAAGGGCAAACGTACACATTTTCTCAATTATAGCGAAATTTACATGAAAAGTAAACCGTATGTTTTTGAAAAAATAGGGGAAAACTGTCCGCGTAACAAGAAAAGCATTCCGAAAACACAGAAAATTCACAAATTAATCTGAAAAATACCCTTGTCAATCCGAAAAAAATGGGGTATAGTTTAACAGCATGACACCAAGATGCTGTTACATAGACAGAAGAGGGGATTTCTATGAGCACGACCAAGAAGACGCCGAAGGGAAATCTGGAAGATGTTTACGCCGCGCTGCAGGCATTGATTGCCCAGGGCAAAAAGGACGGTATGATCCGTGCGGCGGACCTGAACGCTCAGCTGGAAAAGATGCAGCTGACGCCGGAGAAAATTGAAGAAGTTTATGACCGCTTTGAGTCCATGAATATTCAGATTGTCACCGCAGATCTGGAACTGGATCTGGGGGATGATGACCTGGGCATGGATGACGGGGATATTGACCTGTCCAGCCTGGAAGAAGAGGACCTGGTAGACCCGGTGGATCTGGCGGCGGAGTACAGCCTGGATGATCCGGTGCGGATGTACCTGAAGGAAATCGGACAGGTGAAGCTGCTGTCCGCCGAGGAAGAGGTGGAGCTGGCCAAGCGGATTGCCGCCGGAGACCAGGCCGCCAAGAACAAGCTGACCGAGGCCAACCTCCGGTTGGTGGTGTCCATCGCCAAAAAGTATTCCGGACGGGGACTGCATATCCTGGACCTGATTCAGGAGGGCAACACCGGTTTGATCCGTGCGGTGGACAAGTTTGACTGGACAAAGGGAAACAAATTCTCTACATATGCCACCTGGTGGATCCGGCAGGCCATCACCCGTGCCATTGCCGACCAGGCCCGGACCATCCGGGTGCCGGTGCATATGGTGGAGGTCATCAACAAGGCCACCCGGTGCAACCGGAAGCTGGTGCAGGAGCTGGGCCGGGAGCCCACTGTGGAGGAGATCGCCGCCGAGCTGAACCTGCCGGTGGAGAAGATCATCGAGGCCAACCGCACCGCCGCCGATACCCTGAGCCTGGACACCCCTGTGGGTGATGAAGAGGATACCTCCATCGGTTCTTTCGTGGAGGACGAGCGGACCCCTGGTCCCGCGGACGCCACTTCCAACGCATTGCTTGCCGAGGCCCTGAAGGAAATTCTGGACACGCTGACCGAGCGGGAAGCAGACGTGCTGCGGATGCGCTTCGGAATGTACGACGGCCGGACCCACACCCTGGAAGAGGTGGGCCAGATCTTCGGCGTCACCCGGGAGCGGATTCGCCAGATCGAGAACAAGGCCATCCGGAAGCTGCGCCATCCCAGCCGGGCCAAGAAAATCCGGGACTTCTACTGCTAAACAATTGAGCTGCGCCCCAGGAATTTCCTGGGGCGCAAATTTTTTGCCCCGATTCTCTTGTGGAGAGTCGGGGCAATTTTACGGTTAATCCAGGTGCTCTCCGGTGTCCCGGTAGGGGCTGTTCATGGGAGAGGCGGTGGCTGCTTCCTTGGCGTATTTTTCCACGCACTTGGTGGCCTGCTCCACGGACAAAATGGTGCCGGCACCGGCCACACAGCCGCCGGGACAGGCCATGCCTTCCAGCAGGTAGCCCTTGTACTTGCCGGCCTTGGCTGCCATCATCATCTTGCGGCACTCCCGCAGACCTTCCGCCCGGGCAGTCTTGATTTCCAGACCGGGGTTCTGCTCCTGGGCCAGATCTGCCACGGCTTTGGCTACGCCGCCGGAAACGGCAAAGCCACGGCCGGCGCTGGTGCCCTCGTTCAGTCCTTCGCTTTCCGGCAGGGCATCGAAGTCCACTTCCTTGGCCTCGAACATTCCCATCAGTTCCTCAAAGGTCAGCACGAAGTCCACATCGGAGCGGATGTCCTCCCGGATGGCCTCCAGTTTTTTCGCGGCGCAGGGGCCGACGAAGACCACCTTGCAGCCGGGGTTCTGCTTCTTCATCAGCCGGGCGGTGAAGACCATGGGCGTCAGGGTCATGGAGACTTTTTTGGTTTCGGTGGGGAAGAGCTTGTAGACCATGGAGTGCCAGGCGGGACAGCAGGAGGTGGTCATATAGTCCTGCTCCTTGGGAACCTTCTCCAGGAAGTCCTTTGCCTCTTCAATGGTGCACATATCTGCGCCGATGGCTACTTCCACCACGCTGTCGAAGCCCAGAGCCTTCATGGCGCTGACCAGCTTCTCCGGGGAAACCTTGCCGCTGAACTGCCCCACGAAAGCGGGAGCCACAATGGCGATGACCTTGTCCCCCTTCAGGATGGACTGGATCACCTGGAAGATCTGGCCCTTGTCCACGATGGCGCCGAAGGGGCAGTTCACCAGGCACTGGCCGCAGGCCACGCACTTGTCCTGGTTGATCACGGCCTTGCCGTGCTCGTCCACGCCGATGGCGTCCATGCCGCAGGAGACCTGGCAGGGCCGCTCAAGGTGGAGAATGGCGTGATAGGGACAGGCTTTGGCGCACTTGCCGCACTTGATGCACTTGCTCTGGTCAATATAGCTGCGCCCGTTGACAAAGGAGATGGCGCCCTTGGGGCAGACCCGCTGGCAGGAGGCAGCCAGACAGTTCTGGCAGCTCTCGGTGACCTTATACTGGTTGGTGGGGCAGGCGTGGCAGGCATAGGGAATGATGTTGATCAGCGGGGGCTCATAGTACTGCTCCGCCACGGCGGCAGCGTCCATGCCCTCGGTCATCAGGGTACGGGTCTGGATGGGGCGGATGCTCAGGCCCATGGCCAGACGAACCCGCTCCCCGGCGATGGCACGTTCCAGGAACACAGACTCCCGGTGCAGGGGCTGGTCGCCGGGGACAATTTTGAAGGGCAGGTCCTCCGCGCTGGTGTAGTCGCCGCCGGCGTAGGCCATTCTGGCCACTTCGGTGAACACATTTTTGCGGATGTCGGTAATCAGGGATGGGATACCTCTCATATTTTGATGAAACCTCCGTCGATGATAGAATACCGGAATTTCCCAATTCCAGAGGGGGCATTAACAGGAAAACGG
>DVKV01000118.1 GCA_018715835.1 Candidatus Faecousia intestinavium
TACAGAAGGAGAAAGATATATGACAATTACAAAGGATATTCGCTATATCGGCGTAAATGATCATCAGGTAGACCTGTTCGAAGGACAGTATGTGGTGCCCAGCGGCATGTCCTATAACTCCTACGCCATTATGGACGAAAAGGTTGCCATTTTCGACACCGTTGACCGTAACTTCACCGCCCAGTGGCTGGACAACATCCGCACCGTTCTGGACGGCCGGAAGCCGGATTACCTGATCATTCAGCACATGGAGCCGGACCACTCCGCCAATATCGCCAACTTCCTGAAGGAATATCCGGATACCACCGTGGTTTCCTCTGCCAAGGCCTTTACCATGATGGGCAATTTCTTCGGCGCCGACTGCGCCCCCAATCGTCTGGTGGTAGGCGAAGGCAGCACCCTTTGCCTGGGCGCTCATACCCTGACCTTTGTCACCGCCCCCATGGTTCACTGGCCCGAAGTTATTGTGACCTATGATGCTTTGGATAAGGTTCTCTTCTCCGCCGACGGTTTCGGAAAGTTCGGCGCACTGGATGTTGAGCAGGATTGGGACGATGAGGCCCGCCGCTACTACATCGGCATTGTGGGCAAGTATGGTCCCCAGGTTCAGGCCCTGCTGAAGAAGGCCGCCGGCCTGGAAATCAGCAAGATCTGCCCCCTCCATGGTCCGGTGCTGACAGAAAATCTGGGACATTATCTGAATCTTTACAACCTGTGGTCCTCTTACCAGCCCGAGGAGGAGGGCGTCGTGGTGGCCTACACCTCGGTTTACGGCAACACCAAGGCTGCCGCCGAACTGCTTGCCAAATCCCTGTCCGATGCCGGCTGCTCCAAGGTAGTGGTGTATGATCTGGCCCGCTGTGACATGGCCCAGGCTGTGGCCGATGCGTTCCGCTACAGCAAGCTGGTTCTGGCAACCACCACCTACAACGCAGATATTTTCCCCTTCATGAAAGAATTTATCCATCACCTGACCGAACGCAGCTTCCAGAACCGCACCGTTGCCTTTGTGGAAAACGGCACCTGGGCGCCCACCGCAGCCAAGTGCATGGCCAAAATGCTGGAAGGCAGCAAGAATCTTACCTTTGCAAATACCACGGTGAAGATTCTCTCCGCCCTCAGCGATAACAGCAAGGCTCAGATTGCCGCTCTGGCAGAGGAACTGAGCAAATAATTCCGATTTACATATGCAAAACAGGACGGAAGATCAGAAAATCTTCCGTCCTGTTTTATTCTCCGTCTTCGTCGAAGGCCCGGATCTGCTCCAGAAAGGATGCACCATACCAGTTTGCCTTCAGCTCTCCCACACCGGAAACTTTTCTGAGTTCAAGAAAGGTTTTGGGTTTTTTTCTTGCCATGTCTTCCAGGGTAGCATCGGAAAATATGGCATGGGGCGGAATGTTCCCTTCCCGGGCAAGATCGCTGCGAAGAACCCGCAGGGCATCCAGCAAAGTTGTCTCTTTCGGAGAAAGCTGCTTCCGTACCGATCGCATTCCCGGAAGACTGCCCGGGACTTTGCGATACACCGCTTTCCCCTGAAAGAGAACCTGGGATGCCAGCGGAGTTGGCTCTACCCCCGGGGTAGTCTGGTCTGTATACAGGTACCCCTGCATTTCCAGCTGATCCAGCAGGGCACCGACTTCACCGGCTGACGACTCTTTCATCAGTCCGAAGGTTGGCAGGTTTTGCAGATCCCGGTCCGTTTTTGTTTTCTCCGGCTCTCCCCGGAGCACATTGATTAATTGCTGCCGGTCTGCCCAGGCTCCGGTTCTGCTGTGAATCCTCCGGACGCAGGAAAGAATCATCTGAGCCTGCCGGGTCATTTCCTCGTCGTGGTATTTCCCCTGACAATTGCCGCAGTTGCCGCACAGCTGCAGATGCTTTTGCCCGAAATACTCCAGAATGTACCCTCTCAGGCAGCCAGAGGTTGTGCAGTATCCGATCATGGATTCCAGACGCTGCAAATCCTGATGCCGGACCCGCTGTCTCTGGGCTTCGTCCAATTCCTCATTCTCCGAGCCGTTATTGATTAAGTATTGCGCCATATGCACATCCGCACCGCTGTACAGCAGAATGCATGCCCCGTCTGTGCCATCCCGTCCTGCACGGCCCGCTTCCTGGTAGTAGGCTTCCAGACTTTTGGGCATATTGTAGTGAATCACATATCGGACATTGGACTTGTCGATGCCCATTCCAAAGGCATTGGTTGCAACCATGATGGTTTTGCGGTCATGGAGAAAGTCCTCCTGATTGTTACGCCGTTCTTCCTCCGGCAGGCCGGCATGGTACTGGGTAGCCGGATACCCCAGATCCTGAAGCATCCGGCAGACGTACTCTACCTTCCGTCTTGTGGCACAGTAGACGATACCGCTCTTCCCATTCCGGGGCGCAATCAGCCGCTTTAGTTCCTCGTCCTTGCTCTGAGGATGCAGCACCTGAAAATACAGGTTCGGCCGGTCAAAGCCGGTAACTCTTCTGACCGGATTGTGCAGGTTCAAAATCCGCTCCACATCCCGGCGCACCTGTGCGGTGGCCGTGGCGGTATAGGCTCCTACCACAGGGCGTTTTTCC
>DVKV01000119.1 GCA_018715835.1 Candidatus Faecousia intestinavium
GAAGCGAACCGCTTCCGAGGCAGCGGCGCGATTGGCGGCCCAAGCAGGGCCGGGAATCGCAATGCCGCAACGGTGTCAGCTTGCTCCCCCTCGAAGTTCTCAGCACAGTTTCGCCCCCGCGGGAATGGCATCGTCCAGCATGATCAGATTCAGCTTTTCCTCGCCCTTTTCCGTGTGAACGGCGCTGAGGAGCATACCGCAGCTTTCCTTGCCCATCATCTTCCGGGGCGGCAGGTTCACAATGGCCACCAGTGTCTTGCCCACCAGATCCTCGGGCTTGTAGTACTTGGCAATGCCGGAGAGAATCTGCCGGTCGGTGCCGGTGCCGTCATCCAGGGTAAACTGGAGCAGCTTGTCGCTCTTCTTTACCGGGACGCAGGCTTTCACCTTCACCGCACGGAAATCGCTCTTGCAGAAGGTGTCGAAATCCACATTTTCCTGGGTCAGGGGCTCGATCTCCAGGGCAGGCTGGGCTTCCTTCAGGGCTTCCTGATGCAGCTTTTCCAGCTCCGCCAGTTCCTTCTCCACATCAATCCGGGGGAACAGGGCAGGACCGGCCACCGTTGCCACATCGGCAGGCAGCTTCCCGAACACCGCCAGGCTGTCCCAATCCATCGCTGCGCCGCCCAGCCGCTTGGCAATCTCTTCCGCCGTCTGGGGCATGAAGGGGCTCAGCAGGCCGCCGCAGATCCGGACGGTTTCCAGCAGGTTATACAGCACCCGGGCCAGACGGGGGTAGTTCTCCTCACTCTTGGCCAGCACCCAGGGGGCGTTTTCATCGATATACTTATTGGCCCGGGAGATGACCTTGAACACTTCCGCCAGTGCATTCTGGAAGGCATATTTCTCCATCTGCGCTTCGTACTTATCCCGCAGGCCGCCGGCCATTGCCAGCAGCTCGGCATCCTTTTCCTCATCCACCTGCTGGTTCAGGGGCAGGGATGCGCCGAAGTACTTCTGCGCCATGGCAACAGTACGGGACACCAGATTGCCCAGGTCATTGGCCAGATCCACATTGATGGTGTTGATCAGCAGTTCGTTGGAGAAGTTGCCGTCGGAGCCGAAGGGGAAGGTCCGCAGCAGGAAGAACCGCAGAGCATCCACGCCGAACCGCTCGGAGAGCACATAGGGGTCCACCACGTTACCCTTGGACTTGCTCATCTTACCGCCGTCCAGCAGCAGCCAGCCGTGGCCGAATACCTTCTTGGGCAGGGGCAGGTTCAGGCTCATCAGCATGGCAGGCCAGATGATGGAGTGGAACCGGACAATCTCCTTGCCGATGAAGTGGACGTCGGCAGGCCAGAACTTTTCCAGATCATCGTACTTGTCGTTTTCAAAGCCCAGGGCGGTCATGTAGTTGAACAACGCGTCAATCCAGACATACACCACATGGCCCGGATCAAAGTCTACCGGCACGCCCCAGGTGAAGCTGGTCCGGGAGACACACAGGTCTTCCAGGCCGGGCTTGATGAAGTTGTTTACCATTTCGCTGACCCGGCTCCGGGGCTCCAGGAAATCGGTGTTCTCCAGCAGGTCCTGCACCCGGTTGGCGTATTTGCTCAGCCGAAAGAAATAGGCCTCTTCCTCCGCATCCTGAACCTCCCGGCCGCAGTCGGGGCATTTGCCGTCCACCAGCTGGCTCTCGGTCCAGAAAGATTCGCAGGGCTTGCAGTACTTGCCCACATACTTGCCCTTGTAGATATCCCCGTTGTCGTACATCTTCTTGAAGATTTTCTGGATGGCCGCCACGTCGTAGTCGTCTGTGGTGCGGATGAACCGGTCGTAAGAAATATTCATCAGCTTCCACAGATCCAGGACACCCTTTTCACCGGTGACAATGTTGTCCACAAACTGCTTGGGGGTGACGCCGGCCTCCTTGGCCTTGTCCTCAATTTTCTGGCCGTGTTCATCGGTTCCGGTAAGGAACATCACGTCATAGCCCTGAAGCCGCTTGTACCGGGCCATGGTGTCCGTGGCAACGGTGCAGTAGGCGTGGCCAATGTGGAGCTTGGCCGAGGGATAGTAGATGGGTGTGGTAATGTAGAACTTACCCTTGCATTTTTCGCACATAGCAGATCCTCCTAAAATACAAAACCGCCCTTGGACAGACCAAGGGCGACAAACTTGACGCGGTACCACCTTGTTTTACGGAAATCACTTTCCGCCTCAACACACGCTGTAACGGGCGACCCCGGGAACGGCTAACGATCGCCGCTCCGGCTCCAAGACCATGTTCCGCTTCCGCCGCCGCACCCCCTCACACCTTCCGGGGCTCTCTGAACGGGGCAAAAAGCGTACTCTTCTCTTCCCAGCCTTTTCCTATCTTGGACATTATAGCCCGAATCCACCGGATTTGTCAACACCCAATCGGAAAAAGCCTACTCATCCCTGCGGGTCAGCCACATGGCAACCCCAACGGCGCTTGCTCCGCCCACCAGCTTACCCACAATCATGGGACCGATCATCTCCGGTGCAAATCCCGCCGTAAAGCCCAGATGATCTCCGAACACGAAGGCGGCGGACACGGCAAAGGCAATGTTGATCACCTTTCCACGCTGGTTCATCTCCTTCACCAGGCCAAATGTGGCAATGGAGTTTGCAAGGCTGGCAATCAGTCCCGCCGCCGCTGCATCGTTGATGCCCAGCAGCCGTCCCACAGCCATCAGGGGTCTGCGCAAAACCTTGGTCAGCACGAATACCAGCGGGAAGGCTCCCGCCAGCACAATGGCAATGGTTCCCACTGTGGCAAACCCTTCCGAGATGGGCGCCATGCCGGGAATCACAGCGTACCCGGTCAGGGCTTCCACAATGGCCGCCGCCAGACCGATGGTCACGATTCCCACTACAATCTTGCCGAACAGTTCAAAGCCCCGGATCATGGCGTTTTCCGCCCGCCACAGTCCCAGAGCGATCAGGGCCGCCAGCAGAACAATGGGCACCACGTTGCGCAGAACCATGCCAAAGGGAAATCCCGCCGCCAGCCCCCCGAACAGTACCCCCAGAGGGATCGTCACAATGCCGCAGAGAATGCCCTTGGCCAGCACACCCCGGTCCTTTTCCTCCAGAATGCCCATTGCCACGGGGATGGTAAAAACGATGGTTGCGCCCAGCATGGAGCCGGTAATCACACCGCCCAGCATGGCCGCCCTTTCGTCCTCCGTCATTTCCAGAGCCAGCGCACCGCCGCCCATGTCGCAGGCCAGAATGGAGCCGGCGAACATGGCCGGATCTGCCCCCAGCAGCCGGTAGAACGGCACCACCACCGGTTTCAGCACCGCCGCCAATACCGGAGCCAGGGTCACGATTCCCACCATGGCCAGCGCCAGAGAGCCCATGGCCAGAATTCCGTTTTCAAACTCCTGACCCAGCCCCCATCGGTTGCCGAAGATCCGGTCCGCCGCGCCCAGCAGGGCAAAAAACGCCATCACCCAGATCAAGATTTCGTGAAAAGACACCCTCCGTCACCTCATCTCCGGCGGATTGCAGCCGCCGTCTTTATTTTTCGTCCACAATGGCTACCACAGCGGCATCCACCGGAGCATCCATGCAGTATCTCGAGGCCACCGTTCCCGTGGCCAGCAGTACCCGGTCGCCGGTTCCGGCTCCCACCTGGTCCGCTGCCACCAGGGTTTCCCCATCGGTCTGGACCACCAGAAAGGTCTGCCCCTGTAAACAAGGCGCTTTCCGGGTTGCCCAGATGGCGCCCACAACATTTCCTACCTTCATTTCGTTCCCTCCAAAATCTCCCTGGCCAGGGGGGTGAGTACCGCGCCGGGGCTGGGCTGCCGGCCGGTTGTCCGCAGGATCCGGGCTTCTTCTGCCGTAATCAGTCTTTTGCGCCCGCCATCGGTAAACAGCACACCCCAGTTTTTCAGTTCCCGCTGAGCCGCTGTCAGACTGGCGGACAGTGCCCGGTTTTTGGCCGCTTCCGGCAGTCCGGGGGTATACAGGTACACCGGCTTCCCCTCGGCCAGCGCCTGAAGCACCGGTTCCTCCTGAAACCGCAGCAGCTGGGAAAGACTAAGGGAGCCGATGACTACCGCCTCATAAGGAGGCTCCATGACATAGGTATAGCCCAGTTCCAACCCCGGTTCCTTGCCGATGAGCAGGGCCCGGGTCATGGAAGAATCCTCCCCAGGTCTCCCTTGGCAAAGCCACAGGCGTTGGCCTCGTCATAGTCCAGATGGACATAGGAGGCAAACTCCGGGCTAACCCGCACCGCCACATCCTGAAAAATCACCGGCCGGGCGGTGAAAGTTTGCAGCTTTACCACCTGCTTGTCCTTTACGCCGAAATTCCGGGCATCCTCCGGGGTCAGATGGATGTGCCGCTGGGCGGCAATGACCCCCTGATTCAGGGTTACGGTACCCGCAGGGCCAATCAGCGTGACCCCCGGGGTTCCGGAAACGTCCCCGGACAACCGGACCGGTGCTTCCAGCCCCAGGGTACGGCCGTCTGTCAGGGAAATTTCCACCTGGGCTTCCTTCCGTTCCGGCCCCAGCACCGCCACGTTTTCAAATGTTCCCTTGGGGCCCACCACCGTCACCCGCTCATTGGCCAGGTATTGCCCCGGCTGGGACAGGGGGCGCTTGGGGGTCAGGCCGTGGCCGAACAGGGTCTGAGCCTGCTCCCGGGTCACATGGACATGACGTCCGGAGGCTTCCAGCTCTACGAACAGCCGGTGAACCAGCTGCTCGGTGAGCATCTGAATCTGCTCCATGCTCCCCCTCCTTATCCCAGCTGTTCCAGAATCTTCTGGGTCAAAAGCTCCACCAGCTCCGGGCTGACCCGGGCGATCTCCGGGGCAGACTTCGCCGGTGTTTCCTCCGTGTTCCAGGCCACCCGGCGAATATTGATCAGATCCATGGGGGAAATGTTATTGGAGGAACTGCTGCCTCCCACCGCACCGCAACCCAGAGTCAGTGCCGGGAACAGCCCGGTGGTGGCGCCGATGCCTCCCAGGGCCGCCGGGGTATTCACCAGGAACCGGGAAACGGGAATCTTCTCAGCAAACCGCCGGATCACTTCCCGGTCCTCCGCATGCATGGCGAAGGTATGACCGCTGCCCTCGTGCACCAGGATTTTGATGCACATATTCAGCACCGCATCCTCATTTTCCATCACATAGAAGGCCAGCACCGGGCACAGCTTTTCCATGGAGTAGGGACGGGACGGGCCTGCTTCTTCCTCCCGGGCAACCAGCACTTTGGTTCCCTGGGGCACGGAGAAACCCGCCATTTCCGCCAGTTTTCCGGCAGATCTGCCCACAATATCCGGGTTCAGGGTTCCATTGGGCCGGAACAGCAGTCTTCCAAGTTTTCCCGCCTGCTCCCCGTCCATGAAGAAGAAGCCCTGCTTCTCCCCCTCCCTGCGGACTTTGTCTTCCATAGTTTTTTCCACAATGATGCTCTGCTCCGAGGCGCAAACCGTGCCGTTGTCGAAGGTTTTCGACCGGGCAATACAGGCCAGAGCCTTGGTCACATCCGCACTGTGGTGGATATAGGCCGGGCCGTTGCCCGCTCCCACGCCGATGGCGGGTTTGCCGGAAGAATAGGCGGACTTCACCATGGCAGGACCGCCGGTGGCCAGAATCAGATTTACCTGCTTCGCCTGCATCAGTTCCTGACACCCCTGCAAGAAGGGAATGCTCAGGCAAGCCACGCTGCCTTTGGGGGCTCCGGCCTGTTCCGCCGCCCGGGCTACAATCTCCGCTGCCTTCCGGGTACAGGACAGGGCCTTGGGATGGGGAGAAAAGACAATGCTGTTTCCCGCCTTCAGGGCAATCATAGCCTTATAGCACACCGTGGAAGTGGGATTGGTGCTGGGCACAATGGCCGCAATCACCCCCACCGGCACACCGATTTCCCAGAGCTTGTCCCGGGGATTCTCACTGAGCAAGCCAACCGTCTTCATCCCCCGGATGGCCTGGGCCAATGTCCGGGAGGCAAAGCGGTTTTTCGTCACCTTGTCATCCACGTTGCCGAAGCCCGTTTCCCGCACTGCCAAGTCCGCCAGCATCACCGACTCTGCTTCAAATGCTTTGGCGATGGCCTCCACAATGGCATCCAGCTTCTCCTGGGGCATCTGTGCCAGGCTTTGCTGGGCCGTCTGAGCTGCCGCCGCCAGGGTTCGGGCCTCCTGGCGGGCAGCCAAATCTTTATCCAGTTCCATTGTTTCCTCCTAGAACAGCAGGCTGGAGCCGTCTCCCGCTTTTTTTGTCAGCTTTCCGTTTTCCACAAAGCCCATTTTCTCCAGCCAGCCCTGGAATTCGGGAATCGCCGTTTTCCCCGTCAGCTCCCGTAGGGTTGCCGTCTCCCGGAATCCGGTGGTCTGGTAGTTGAGCATGATGTCATCTCCGTGGGGAATGCCCATGAAGTAGTTGCACCCCGCCAGGGTCAGCAGACTGGCCAGATTTTCAATGTCGTTCTGGTCTGCTTTCATGTGGTTGGTATAGCAGCAGTCGCAGCCCATGGAAATGCCGGTAAGCTTACCCATGAAGTGGTCTTCCAGCCCCGCCCGGGTTACCTGTCGGGCGTCATACAGATATTCCGGCCCGATAAAGCCTACAACGGTGTTCACCAGGAAGGGCTGGAACCGCTTGGCAAAACCGTAGCACCGGGCCTCCATGGTCACCTGGTCGGTGCCGTGGTGGGCGTTGGAACTAAGCTCGGAGCCCTGCCCGGTTTCAAAGTACATCACATTGGGCCCTTCTGCCGTTCCCTCTTTCAGCAGCAGCTGCCGGGCTTCCTCCAGCGTAGCCGCCGAGAAGCCGAAGGCCTCGTTGCCCTTCTGGCTGCCGGCAATGGACTGGAAGATCAGGTCGCAGGGAGCACCCGAGCGCACCGCTTTCATCTGAGCGGTGACGTGGGCCAGCACGCAGATCTGGGTGGGAATCTGCCAGTGTTCCTTGATCTCCTGGAACCGGCGCAGCACCTTGCCCACCTGCTCCGGGCTGTCCGTCACCGGGTTCAGACCGATCACCGCATCTCCTGCGCCGAAGCTCAGGCCTTCCAGGGTGGAGGCGGTGATGCCCTCCGGGTCATCGGTGGTATGGTTGGGCTGGAGCCGGCAGCTCAGGGTGCCGGGCAGACCGATGGTGGTATTGCAGTGGGCGGTAATGGTGATCTTCTGAGCGGCGTAGATCAGATCCAGGTTGCTCATCAGCTTGCACACGGCGGCAATCATCTCCGCTGTCAGCCCCCGGCTGAGCTTGCGGATGTCGTCGCCGGTGGTGGTCTCTGAGAGAATCCACTCCCGCAGCTCCGACACCGTCCAATTCCGGATTTTGGCATAGGCAGCCTCGTTCACGTCGTCCTGGATGATCCGGGTAACCTCATCTTCCTCGTAGGGCACCGCCGGACTTTCCCGCAGGTCTCCCAAGGTCAGGGCGGACAGTACCACCTTGGCTGCCACCCGCTCCTGGGCAGATTCTGCTGCCAGCCCCGCCAGCTTGTCACCGGTTTTCTCCTCGTTGGCTTTTGCCAACACTTCTTTGATTGTCTGAAATGTGTAAGTTTTCCCCAACAGGGTGGTTTTCAGCTTCATCGTCTTCATCCTTTTGTGCAGCGTCCCGGCGGGAGCACGGTCAAGCCGTGCCCGCCGCCTTCTTCTGCACCATCAAAATATAGAGCATACTGCTCATCCGGTTCAGGGCCCGGAGAATATCCGGCCGGGTGGGATTGCCCTCCCGGTCCCGCAGCGCCGTTACCGCCGCCAGTTCCGCTTCCCGGGCGGCGCACCGTGCCCGGTTCAGCCTGGCGATGGCAAGGCCATCCGAGGCCTGGGGCATAAAGTGGGGCTGTCCGTAGTAATCCTGGGGGAAGTGGCTGCGCTTGCGCTGTTCCTCCTCCGTCAGGCCGCAGAGTTTCCCGGTTTCCATGGGTTCATCCAGCACCTCCCGGCGGATGATCTGCCGGGCCAGTTCCAGAATCTCCCCCACCGGCGCTTCCAGACTCTTGTCCGCCAGCTGGCAGAGAATCAGCTCCGACTCCAGGGTATCCATTTTCCCCCGGAAGAGAATCCGGGGATGGTCCTTGGGCACCAGAAATTCCCCGTTCAGATGGGTCATGTGTTCCGGTTTTTCCTCCACATACCCGCCCCCCAGCAGCCGGTAGCGCTCCGGCCGGGCCTGGTCCGCCGGAAGAATCTCGATCCGCTCCCGGGTCAGAAAGTCCCGGGCGCCGCTGGTGAGCTGGTCCCTTTTGCCCAGGTAATACACCCGTTTTCCTTCTCGGTTGCGGATGTTTGCCCGCACCGCCTGCTCGTTGTAGAGCATTACTTACCGGCGGGAGCGGAAGGGTTATTGCGCCCTTTGGGCAAGATGGCGTCCACCTCCATGTGGGGCCGTGCGATGACGTGGACGGAAATCAGCTCCCCCACCTTCTCCGCGGCTGCCGCACCGGCATCGGTAGCCGCCTTGACGGCGCCAACGTCTCCGCGAACCATCACGGTGACCAGTCCGCCGCCTACCTGCTCTTTGCCTACCAGCTGCACGTTGGCGGATTTTACCATGGCATCCGCTGCTTCAATGGCGCCGATCAGGCCCTTCGTTTCAATCATACCCAGAGAATTTGTGTCCATCGTATTCCATCCTTTTCGTTGAAAATTACCTGTTGGTTTTCTTCCTGCCAAGCCCGGTTACCTCTCAATGGGCCGGGCTGCCACCTCCGCCACCGCCGCGGCAAAAGCAGCACAGGCGGCATCGCAGGCGCTTTGGGTGCCGGACAGCAGTCCGCCCCCGAAGTTTGTCTCACTGGGCGGCGAATAGAGTTTGCACAGTTTCACATCCGCCGCTTTCAGCGCCGCATCCATGGCATACATTCCTTCCAGCGGCGGGGCGATCAGGTAGGCCAGAGCCGATCCCACTGGGACCCCTGCCTCCTTTGCCAAGAAATCCCCGACACTGCTTACAGTGTGCGCAAGATATGGCACGTTATTCACTTCCTGAAAGCCCAGCCGTTCCAGGGCAGCCAAGGCCGCCTCCATACCGCTGCGCACTGCGCCGGGGGTCTGCCCCGCCAGAATGCCGATAACCTCTCCTGCATTGGGGGTAGAGGCGTTGGATGCTCCGGCGTAAAAGCTGCGGCCATAGGCAACCGTCACCTCGGAGGCCTTGGTGGCCTCGTCCAGTGCAATATAGGTGGCATCATCGCAGTCTGTGGTGAGCAGGCCCAGGGAGGGGTACCCTTTGGGCGCCCCAAGGGCCTGGCATAAAGAGGGGCTGGCGTTGGCCAGATACCGCACAGCGAGCACCTTGACACCGCTCATACCGCGCCCTCCAGATGCAGCCCCACGCCGGAAACCTGCTTTTGCAGAATCGTCTCAATCAGGCCGGCAATGTGTGCCCCCGCCTCCACCGCCGGGGTGCCCTGGGCGTGGATGTTGGACACCACCGTCCGGGCAGATTCCGACACGCCGGTGTGGGGCCGGTAGGTGATATAGGCAGACATACTCTTGTCCGTCACCAGTCCCGGACGCTCGCCCACCAGCATACACACCAGTTCGCAGCCGGTGATGTCACCGATGGCGTCTCCGGCGCCCACCCGGCAATAGCGGACGAAAATGGGCGTTCCCGGATCAATGCCCCGGATCTTCAGTCCCTCCCGGATGGCCTCCAGGCAGTCCATGGCGTTGGCTGTAATGGCGGCGGAACTGAGCCCGTCCCCCACCACAATCTGCACCCGGGGTTTCCCCGGAATGGCAGAGCGGATCTTCTGCTGATTTTCTTCGTCAAAGCACCGGCCATGATCCGGGCGGGTCAGATACTCGTCCTTATCATGGCACCGGGTCTGAACCTCCGTCATGCCGTTTTTCTCTGCGAAATCCTCTGCCACCTGGGAAAATACCGCATCCTGGGCGGCGGCGTGGTCTGCCCGGAAGCGAAGCATGGTCAGGGTCTTATACCGGGGCCCCGCCCGTCCGCTGCCCAGCCGGGCGGGGGTTCTCTCCTTCATGCGCCGGAACTTCTCCTCGTTTTCCGGGTTCTCCGTCAGATAAAGTTTCCGCAAATCCAGCTGGGTCACATCCGGCACAAAATCTCCATCGGTGTACCCCGTGTCCTTCGCCTCCGGCTGGGGTGCGGTGGCATGGTACTCCGTGGCCTTTACCATGGGCGGCTCGTCCATGGTGCTGAGAATCTGGGCCACCATGGCGGCCAATTCCTGTTTATTCATTGCTGCTTTCCCTCCGAATCCGTGTTCGTTTCTCCGGCGGCCAGCACCAGGGTCTTCACCACCACCGGGAAGGCGCCTCCGATGGGAGCGCCGATGTCCAAATAGCTGCCCGGCCCCACCTGCACCCGGTCCAGGCACAAGATGGGAGCATCCGGAGGCAGCCGGGCCGCCAGGGCCTGGCCCAGTGCCTTGGCCATATCCTGCTCCAGGCAGATCAGCACCGGCGGTCGGGTCTGGGCCGCAATGGTTTCCGCCAGGGCAGTCACCTCCCGATAAGAGGGGGAGGCCCTGCCTGCCATGGCCACAATGCCCTGGGTATCCTGCTTCGCCAGTTCCCGGTTGATCTGCTCCGGCGCCGTCACCGGTACCACCGGCAGATTTTTCAGCGGCAGGGTCACATTCCGGCAGAATACCGTACTCCCAGACAACTGGGTGGCATGGCATCCGGCCCCGATCACCGTGGCACGGATGGTTTCCGTCCCCAAACGGTATTCTCCCCGGCACAGCCGGCTTCGGCGGATAGCCTGCCCCAGAGTCGGTCCCAGATCTCCGAAGGCCAGAGGCGGATGGACCTGCTCAATGCAGTCCGCCACCCCTCCCGAGAAGGAAATCACCCGCTCCCCTTCCGGCAGGCAGAAAACCTGCTGGGCCTCCTGGGTGGAAAGCCGTTCCAGAAGAGGTCCTGGCGGGCGAAGTCCCACCGCCATTTCCAGGGCCTGGGTTAGCATTTGTGCCAGATTTTCCAGCTCCTCCCGGGAGGGAATCTGCCCGATTTTCCAATCACACAATCCTTCCAGCACCGGGGAGCGGTAAAGAACGGCGCCCCTGTCGTCCAATTTCACCAGCCGCCCGCCCACATTCAGGCATCCGGTCTGCACCACTTTTCCTTCTTCAATCAGGCTCAGGTTGCTGGTTCCTCCGCCGATGTCCATATGCACCACCGGCTTTCCCGTCTCCCTGGAAAATTCCTCCGCTCCGGCGCCTTTTGCAGCCAGGATACTTTCCAGATCCGGCCCTGCCGTTGCCACCACAAAATCCCCGGCTAGATCCGCCAGAGCATCCAGAACCGCCCGGGCATTTTCCTTCCGGCTGGTTTCCCCGGTGATGATAATGGCGCCGGTATCCACCGTATCCCGGGAGATTCCCGCTTTCTGGTACTCCAATTCCACGATTTCCCGGATTTTCTGCCCGTCCACATGACTTTCATCCAACAAGGGAGTAAAATATACCGGACTGCGGTAGCGAACGGACCGCTCCCCGATTTCCATTCGGGGTACGGAAAATGCCGAGGCCTGGTTTTCCACCGTCAGTTCCGACACAATCAGCTGGGTTGAAGTGGTTCCCACATCCAAACCCACGCTGCACAGCCGTTCAGACACGCCCGGTCACCTCTTCCAGAATCCGGCGCACCAGGAAAGCCTCCGGTTCCATTGGGTTGGTTTTACAGCAGGGGTCTGCCAGCGCTGCCTCCACAATCTGGTTGACGCTGCGCCACACGGAACGGGGGTCCACCCCCGCCTGGGCCATGGTTTCGGGCAGATTCAGCTCCCGCCGCAGACGAATCAAACCGTTTTTCAGATTCCGCAGGGCAATGGTGTCTGCACTGCCCCCCATGCCAGCCGCCCGGGCGATTTCCGCGTACTTTTTTCCTGCCCGATGGGCATTGCAGCTGACCACCGCCGGGAGCAGAATGGCGTTGAGTCTGCCGTGAGGGATGTGGTACATTCCCCCCAGGCTGTGGGCCATGGCATGGCACAGTCCCAGCCCCGCCTGGGTGAAGGCCATGCCCGCCATGGTAGACGCCAGGTGGACTTTCAGCCGCACCTCCCGGTTTCCGGCGTAAGAGGCAGGAAGGGCAGCATAGGCGCTGCTGAAGGCCTCCCGGGCCAGCAGATCCGTCACCGCCCCGGCATCCCTGGCCACATAGGCCTCCAAAGCGTGGGTCAGTACATCGAATCCCGTCTCCGCAATCAGTCCCTGAGGCAGTTCCTGAAGCAGATCGCTGTCCAGGATCGCCACATCCGGCCGCAGCCGTGGGTCCACCAAGGGATGCTTGACCTTGTTATGGGTCAAAATGGCGAAATCCGTCACCTCAGAGCCGGAGCCGGAGGTAGTGGGAATGGCCGCCACCGTATATGTTCCCTTGGCAAAATAAGCCATGGCTTTGGCACAGTCCAGGGCGCTGCCGCCTCCCAGTGCCACCACCAGATCGGGGCCGAATTCCC
>DVKV01000120.1 GCA_018715835.1 Candidatus Faecousia intestinavium
GGTACAATGGAACAAAGCACAAATCAGATTACCTTACGGGGGTCCTTGGCCTCGCCGCCCGAATTTTCCCACGAAAACCATGGGCGCCGTTTTCACCGGTTTCTTTTGGAGGTACCCAGGCTGTCCGGCGTGTCGGATATTCTCCCGGTGGTGGCGGAGGAACGGATTCTGAAAGAAACAGACCTCTCCCAGGGCAGCCAGATCACGGTTATCGGCCAGATCCGCTCTCACAATGTCCGCAGCGACGGACAGCGGCACCTGCTGATCTTTGTCTTCCCCTCCAAAATTCTGTGTGAAGACGGTGACCCGGTGAATGAAGTGCTGCTGGAAGGGGCACTCTGCCGGGAACCTACTTACCGCCGCACCCCTCTTGGGCGGGAAATCTGCGACATAATGCTGGCCGTCCCCCGGGCTTTTCAGCGGGCAGATTATTTGCCCTGCATTCTGTGGGGCCGGACCGCCGGGGAGGCAGCCCAATGCCATACCCGGGACCGGATCGAAATCTCCGGCAGGCTTCAAAGCCGTGTCTATACCAAGGTGACTCCTTCCGGCAGTGAGGAGCGGACTGCCTATGAAATCTCCGCTCTCACCGCTCGGTTTTACCCTGCCGAAGTGTAAATTCTTTGGGAATCCGCTTGTTTTTTTGAATATTCCGTGGTATATTGGGAGCAGATTTCAAAAAAGGAAATGCACCATGGAAGAAAAAGTAAATGAGATTATTCGCTTGCTGAAGCTGCGCTATCCAGATGCCCTGTGCGCCCTGCACTACCAAAAAGATTATGAGCTGATGATTGCCGTGCGGCTGTCCGCCCAGTGTACCGACGCCCGGGTCAACCTGGTGACCCCGGATCTGTTCGCTGCCTACCCTACCCTGGCGGCCATGGCTCACGCAGACATCGCCCACGTGGAGCAGCTGGTTCACTCCTGCGGCTTTTACAAGCACAAGGCCCGGGACATTGTTCTGGCCTGTCAGATGCTGCTGGACCGGTTTGACGGCAAGGTGCCGAACAAGATGGAGGATCTGCTGAGCCTGCCCGGAGTGGGCCGGAAAACCGCCAACCTGCTGTTGGGGGACCTGTACGGCGTACCGGGCAGCGTGGTGTGTGATACCCACTGCATCCGGATCTGCGGGCGGCTGGGCCTGTCTCAGGGCACCGACCCGGAAAAGGTGGAAAAGCAGCTGCGGGCCATCCTGCCCCCGGAGGAAAGCTCCGATTTCTGCCACCGGATTGTATTGTTTGGACGGGACTGCTGCACCGCCCGGAATCCTCAGTGCAGCAGCTGCCCCCTGCGGATGCACTGCAACGCCTTTACTCCCCAATAAAATTCCGTTCTCTTTCCCCCCTTGTCCGCATACTCTGTGGACAAGGGGGGATTCCTTTGCCCAAATCGCTTCCGATTTTTTACTCCGCCTTGCTGCTCACCGGCGTCAATCTGCTGCTGCGGCTGGTGGGAACCACTTTCCAGGTCTACCTCTCCGCCGCCCTGGGCGCCGCCGGAATCGGACTACTCCAACTGACCATGTCCGTTGGCTCTCTCGCCATGGTGGCAGGGATGGCGGGGGTGCGGACCGCCTCCATGTACCTGACTGCCGAGCAGCTGGGCCGACGGAAACCAGGGAACGTGACCTGGGTACTGTCCGGCTGTTTTCTCTACAGCATCGTCTTCAGCGGCCTCTCCGGTGGATGTCTGTACGTCTTTGCGCCGCAGATCGCCCAGCACTGGATCGGTGATCTGCGAACCATTCCCGCCCTGCGGCTGTTTGCCGGATTTCTGCCGATTTCCTGCCTGTGCGGGGTGATGACCGGATATTTCACCGCCTCCAATCGCATCGGAACCCTGGCGGCGGTGGAAGTGGTGGAACAACTGTGTTCCATGGCGGTAACCATGGGGGCGCTGAGTCTCTGGGCCGGAAACGATCCCGGCCGGGCGTGCCAGTGCGTGATCCTGGGAGGCTGCCTTGGAAATCTGCTGACTCTGTCAGCGCTGATTGTGCTGCGGCTGAAGGAACATCCGCCTCGGGCGCCCCGGATTTCTGTTCAGCAGTCGCTGATCCGCACCGCCGTGCCCCTGGCTTTGGCGGACGTGCTCAAATCCGGAATCAACACCACCGAGAATCTGATGGTTCCCCGACGACTGGGGCTGAATGTCGGCATTGCCGACCCTCTGGCAGCCTTCGGCTGTCTCAGCGGCATGGTGTTTCCGGTTCTGATGTTCCCGGCCTGCATTCTCTTCGGCCTGGCAGAACTGCTGATCCCGGAGCTTGCCCGGTGCGCCGCTGCAGACAGCCGGGGCCGGATCTCCTACCTGGTACAGCGGAGCCTGAAAGTGGCCATGCTCTATGGCATGGCGTTCAGCGGCCTGATGTTTCTGCTGGCAGAGCCCCTGTGTCAGGCCCTATACCACAATTCCGAAGCCGGACAAACACTGCGGCTTTACGCCATTATGGTGCCCATGCTCTACTGTGACGCCATCACCGATGCCATGACCAAAGGGCTGGGGCAGCAGACCGCCTGTGTCCGCTACAACATCACCACCTCCGCTCTGGATGTGATTCTGCTGTTCTTTTTGCTTCCAGAATATGGGATGCAGGGGTATTTCTTCAGCTTCCTGATCACCCACCTGATCAACTTCACGCTCAGTCTGCGTCGGCTGCTGACCATCACTCGGCTGCAGCTATCCTTCTCTGTTCCGGCCCTTTCTGCCGCCGGGGCCATTGCCGCCGTTTGGGGGGCGGGGCATTTTTCTCATCCGGTCCTGAGAGCCGCCGGATATCTGGGACTGCTGGTCAGTCTGCTGTCTCTGTTCCAAGTGATCGGCCGGGAAGACATTCAGTGGGTGAAAGGGCTGATTGCCGGAAATTTTCCCCGGAAAGCAAAAAAATGACCCGGAAATCCGGGTCATTTTTCTTATAGTTCCTGAAGCACCGCCAGCAGGAAGCGCCAGGTACGCTCCACAGAAGCAATTTCCACCCGCTCTCGGCTGGTATGCACGTCATACATCTGGGGTCCGATGCTCACGCAGTCCAAATTGGGAATTTTTTCACTAAACAGCCCGCATTCCAGTCCGGCATGGAGGGCCACCACCTGAGGAGCATGGCCGAACAGCTGGGTATACACCCGGACCATGGTATCCCGGAGGCTGGATTCCTTCCGGAACTCCCAGGCAGGATACTCCCCCGCCTGAGAATAGGCACCGTCAAACATCTCTGCCAGCTTTTTCAGCTGAGAAAGAAGTTCTTCCTTCTCCGCGTTCACGCTGCTGCGGACGGAGCTGGTGACGTTGAAATGCTCGCCCAGCTTGATCACTCCCAGATTCAGGCTGGTCTGCACCAGTCCAGGGATGTCCTGGCTCATGGTCTGCACCCCGTTGGGGTAGGCGCACAGCAGTTCGATAATCTTAGCGGTAGACTCTGTGGACAGGGCATTGCCGCCCAGGGCATCCACATCATAGGCCTGAACCACCGCATCCGGTTCTGCATAGTTTTCCCGGATCTCCGCCTGAAGGGCCTGGCCAATGTCGTTGATCCGTTCCAGACGGATTCCCATGGCCACAACCATGGCCTGGCAGCTGCGGGGGATGGCGTTATCCTTGGCACCGCCTGCCAGACTGGTCAGGCACAGAGGCATCAGCTTCTGAATCCGGCTGAGAAACTCTCCCATCACCTTGTTGGCATTGGCCCGTTTCTTGTCAATCTCTGTCCCGGAGTGGCCGCCCTGAAGGCCATCCACCACCAGCCGGACACAGGGTCCGTACACCGCCCGGCGCTCCACCGGCACAGAAATGGTGGTACGGCACCCGCCAGCACAGGACACGGTGAAGATGCCCTCCCCTTCCGAATCCAGATTGATTAACTGCCGTCCGTTCAGGGCGGACAGATCAATGGCATTGGCGCCCAGAAGCCCGATCTCCTCATCAGAGGTAATCACCAATTCCAGAGGCGGGTGGGCGATGGACGGATCAGCGGCCAAAGCCAGGATGGTAGCAACGGCGATTCCGTTGTCCGCCCCCAGGGTTGTGCCCTTGGCGAAGACCATGGTATTATCATGGGTGACATCCACACCCTCAGCAGTCATATCAATGGTGCAGTCTGCATCCTTTTCGCAAACCATATCCATATGCCCCTGGAGGATCACCGGCTGGTGAGACTCCAGACCATAGGTCCCGTCCACGAATATAATCACGTTGTTTGCTTGGTCCTGAATGTATCGCAAGTCATGATCCTTGGCAAAGTTCACTAGATAATCCGAAATCATCTTGGTATTGCGGGATCCATGGGGTATCG
>DVKV01000121.1 GCA_018715835.1 Candidatus Faecousia intestinavium
AAAAAGGGAGAAATGTGGTATACTGTCCAAACAAAGATCGGAGGAAACTGCATGGAGATTTTATATTCTGATGGGGGTATTGCCGTGTGCGTCAAGCCGGTGGGGCTGGATTCTGAGCAGGGGATGCCCCAGGCATTGAAAGAGCAGCTGGGAGGCGAGATTTTTCCGGTACACCGGCTGGATCAGAATGTAGGCGGCGTTATGGTCTATGCCCGAACCAGGAAAGCAGCGGCGGAGCTGTCCCGGGCAGTCCAGGAGGGAACCATGGTCAAAGAGTATGTGGCCCTGGTTCACGGACAGCCGCCGGAGCAGGGAGACTGGGAGGACCTTTTGTGGAAGGATGCCCGGAAGAACAAGGTGTTTGTGGTGAAGCGGGTCCGGGGCGGAGTAAAAAAAGCCAGACTGGAATTCACCTGCCTGGAGCGGCGGGAGGATACCAGTCTGGTTCGGATTCGGCTGCACACCGGGCGGAGCCATCAGATCCGGGTCCAGTTTGCCAGCCGGGGATTTCCCCTGGTGGGGGATCACAAATACGGGGCCAGGGATTCTGCCCCGGCCCCGATGCTGTTTTCCTGTAAAATTACGCTGCCCTGGGAAGGACAAACCCGCTGCTGGGAATCCCTCCCGTCCTGGGCATAACGCTTAACCGGCAGTATATTTGGTCTGCCATTTTCCGGAGAAAATCCGGGGAAGGAAGAAGCTGATCCGGCACACCCAGTCCAGAATCATGGCAATCCACACGCCGATGGCGCCCATCTGGAACTGCACGCACAGGAACCAGGACACCACAACCCGGAACAGAATCATGGAGCCGACGCCCACCCACATGGTGAATTTCACATCGTTGGCAGCCCGGAGGGCGTTGGGCAGTACGAAGGACACCGGCCACAGGAGAATGGCAAAGCCGCTGTGAATTTGCACCAGGGTCCGGGCCAGTACCACGGTTTCCGGGGTCAGAGAGCTGTACAGCCCTACCATCTGATCCACGAACAGGAACAGCAGCCCATTGCTAATGCCCATCAGCACATAGGTCCAAAGCATCAGTTTCTTTATGTAGTAGCTGGTCTGCTTCAGATCGCCGGCGCCCACGCTTTGCCCCACCACGGTGACCATGGCCAGCCCCATGGCCTGGCCGACGATGATGCCCACACCATCCAGGGTGTTGGCCACGGCATTGGCGGAGGTCTGGGTGGTGCCGAACAGGGCGATCATGCTGACCACCACCAATCGTCCCAGCTGGAAGATGCTGTTTTCACAGGCGGAGGGGATGCCGATGCGCAGGATGCTGCCCATCATGTCCCGGTCAATGTGGGTCAGCCATTGCCGCTGCAGATGCAGCTCGTGCTTTTTCTGGGCGGCCATGGCCAGAATCACCGCGGCAGCCACCGCACGGGACACCAGGGTGGGAATGGCAACACCGGCCACGCCCATCTTCAGCACAAAAATGCAGAAGGCGTTGCCCAGCACGTTGATCAGATTCATCAGCAGGCTGACCTGCATGGATACCTTGCTGTTGCCGGTGCTGCGGAACATGGCGGCTCCGGCGTTGTACAGGGCGATGAAGGGGAAGGACAGGGCAGTAATGCGCAGATAAATCAGGCCGGCATCCATGACCGCCTGGTCGATGCTGCCGAAGAACAGCTTCATCAGGCCGTTGGCAAAGACAATGCACAGCACCGCGGAAACGCTGCCCAGCACACCGGCCATCAGTACCAACTGACCGGCGCTTTTCTTGGCCTTTTCCATCTGTCTGGCCCCCAGGAACTGGCTGGTGACCACGGCGCCGCCGGTGGCCAGGGCGGCAAACAGAATCAATACCACGGCGTTGATCATGTCCACCAGGGAGACGCCGGAAATGGCGGCCTCGCCCACGGAGGAAACCATGACGCCGTCACACATACCCACCAGGATGGTCAGGCCTTGCTCAATGACCAGCGGAATAATCAGACGAATCAGACGTTGATTGGAAAACAGTCGCTGCTGCTCCATAGATGCACCTTCTCTTTCAGAATACTGCGAAATCCGGCAGTTTTCCTACATTATAGCATCTGCGGCGGGGATTTTCAACTGACCCCGGGCATAAAACAAACCAGTCAAAAGCCGGGGAAAAGAAAAGGCAGCCGGTATTCCGGCTGCCCTATGGGGGAAGGTTACTGCATGCCCTGCTCGTAGGCCTCGATCATCTTCTTGACCATCTGGCCGCCGACGGAGCCGGCTTCCCGGGAGGTCAGGTGACCATTGTAGCCGTTGGTCAGGTTGACGCCCACTTCGGAAGCGGCCTGCATCTTGAACTTGTCCATTGCCTCACGAGCCTGGGGAATGTTGATCTGATTGTTGCTCTTCATACCAAATGTTCTCCTTTTGTCGTTTTCCGGAAAGCCAAGACGCTTTCCGGGGGAAAACGACTTTTCTTTCCGCAAACATATCTTTTCCCGGAATGAAAAAGCCATGCGTGTGAATGAAAACCAGCAAATACAGATTCTGTAAAAAAAGAATGGCAGGAAAGAAATAAAAATGCTGACAATCCAAAGAGGAACGGAACATCCATAGTCTGCTCTTTTTTAGAGAAGAAGCGGAAAAATAAATCAGCGCCGGATTTCAACCGGGAAAACCCACGAACCAATGAAAAGGAGATGCTCAAAATGAAAAAAACCCCCTGTATTCTGATTGCCGGGGCGCATGGCTTTCTGGGAGCCAGGGCCATGGAGCGCTATCCCTCCGCTGTCGGGGTGGACAGCGCCCTGCTGCGTAACCCGGGGGAAGAGCTGCGGGCCTTTGTCCGGACGCACCGCCCGGAACTGATTCTGAACGCTGCAGCGATATCCGACATCGGAGCCTGTGAACAAGACCCGGAAGGCTCCTACCGGGCCAATGTGATTCTTCCGGTGACCCTGGCCCAGGCTGCCCAGGAAGTGGGGGCCAAGCTGGTTTCCTTCAGCTCCGACCAGGTGTATACCGGCTGCGAGGAAGCAGGCCCCTACGCCGAGGGTCAGCCCCTTCCGGAACCTGCCAACCGCTATGCCCGGCAGAAGCTGGAGGCGGAGCAGCGGGTGCTGGACATCCATCCTGATGGGGTGATGCTCCGGGCCACCTGGATGTACGATATGCCCCTGTACGCACATCCCAACCGGGGGAACTTCCTGGTCAACACCATGAAAGCGGTGGGGCAGGGCAGACCGGTCCGGGTTCCCGGGGGGCAGTACCGGGGGATCACCTATGTCCGCCAGGTGGTGGAAAATCTGGACGCCGCTTTCAATCTGCCCGGCGGTGTGTACAACTACGGCAGCGAGAATCCTCTGACCATGCTGGAAACGGCAGAGGCCCTTCTGCGGACTCTGGATTTGAAGGGCACGGTGGAGGATACCGGGGAGCGGCGGCACAATCTGTGGATGGACTGTGGCCTGCTGCGTCAATCCGGCATCCACTTTGACACCACGGCAGAGGGCTTTGCCCGCTGCGGGCGGGACTACGGCCTCTGAGAACAGACAAAAGGCCCGGGAACTGGTATTTTCCAGTCCCCGGGCCTTCTTTTATTCTGTGACGGTCTCGCCGGTCCAGTCCAGGATGCCGCCAAACTCCACAATGTTGGTGTAACCCAGATTTGCCAGCTTTCCTGCGGCCTGTTTGCTGCGGTTTCCGCTGCGGCAGTAGACGAGAATCAGCTGATCTTTGTCCGGCAGCTGGGGAATTTCCTCTGTGCCGATGGATTCGTTGGGAATATTCACAGCGCCAGGGATGTGTCCGGCGGCGAACTCATCCGCCCGGCGCACATCCAGAATGATGTAGTTTTCCTCCTCGGCCATCATGATCACAGCCTGTTCCATAGAGATCTGGCGAAAAGACGCCTGGGGCTGCTGAGCCGAACAGCCAACGAAAAGCAGCGATAGGAGCAAAGGAATGTATTTCATAAGGGTCAAACCTCCGTTTTTTTCTAGGATACCATACGGAAAAAGACAATTCTGTGAGTTTGTCACGGTTTTGTTTTTTTGATATTGACAAATATCCTTGTCAATGCTATACTACTG
>DVKV01000122.1 GCA_018715835.1 Candidatus Faecousia intestinavium
ATTTCACCCCGGAAGAACGAAAGCAATTTGTCTGGCTTATGCGCCGGGCAATTCACAACATGGGAGGCAACCCATGCTTGAGTAAGGAGGAGGAAGCAAAAACATGATAAGAAACCTGGCCCGGAGTCTCCGGGAGTACAAATGGCCGGCGCTGATCAGCCCTGTGTGTATGGTCGGCGAGGTCTACATGGAAGTCCAGATTCCCAGAGTTCTGGCGAAAATCGTGGACTACGGTGTGGAAATGGGAGACATGGGTGCCGTTCTCCGGTATGGCGGTATCCTGGTGGTGCTGGCAATCATTTCCCTGATGTTTGGCGTGGTATCCGCCATCGGCGCGTCCTATGCTGCCACTGGCTTTGCCCGGAACCTGCGCCATGATATGTTCCATAAGGTTCAGACCTTTGACTTTGCCAACATCGACAAATTCTCCACCGCCAGTATTGTAACCCGTCTGACTTCGGATGTTGCCAACATTCAGATCGCATTCCAGATGATGATCCGTATGGCCATCCGCTGCCCCATGATGCTGATTCTGGCCACGTTCCAGGCTTACTCCATCAGCCCCAAGCTGTGCCTGGTTTACTGCGTGGTGCTGCCCTTGCTCGGCCTGGGACTGTACCTGATCAGCCGGGTGGTGTTCCCCATTTTTGACCGGGTGTTCAAGACATATGATAAACTGAACAATGTGGTACAGGAAAACCTCCACGGCATCCGCGTGGTCAAGTCCTTTGTTCGGGAAGCCCGGGAAATTGATAAATTCTCTGCGGTCTCCGGCCAGATTTATAAGGATTTCTGCAAGGCAGAGCGTACCCTTGCCTTTAATAACCCGCTGATGCAGCTGGCTGTGTACACCTGCATTCTGGTGATCTCCTATCTGGGCGCCACAATGGTGGTCCTCTCCGGCAACAGTGCCGCCATGGGCCTGACCACCGGTGACCTGACCTCCATGTTTACTTACACCACCCAGATCCTGTCCGCGCTGATGATGCTGTCCATGGTCTATGTGATGCTGACCATGACCCGGGCTCCTCTGCGCCGTACCAACGAGATCCTGGTGGAACAGCCGGAACTGCACAATCCGGAGGTCCCGGTGACCAACGTTCCCGATGGCTCCATTGACTTCGAGAATGTTTCCTTCCGGTATTCCAAAACTGCTCAGCGCAACGCCATTGAGGACATCAACCTGCATATTGAGGCGGGCATGACCGTAGGCATTCTGGGCGGCACCGGTTCGTCCAAGACCACCCTGGTTCAGCTGATTCCCAGACTGTACGATGTTACCGGCGGCGTTTTGCGGGTCGGCGGCATTGACGTGCGGGATTATGATATCCAGACCCTGCGCAACAGCGTGGCCATGGTCCTGCAGAAGAACGTGCTGTTCTCCGGCACCATCAAGGAAAACCTGCGCTGGGGCAACCCCAACGCCACGGACGAGGAGCTGGAGCATGTCTGCAAGCTGGCCTGCGCTCATGAATTTATCATGGGCTTCCCCAAGGGTTATGACCACTACATTGAGCAGGGCGGCACCAACGTCTCCGGCGGACAGAAGCAGCGTCTGTGTATTGCCCGGGCCCTGCTGAAGAACCCCAAGATTCTGATTCTCGACGACTCCACCTCTGCGGTGGATACTGCTACCGACGCGATGATCCGCAAGGCATTCCGGGAGGAAATCCCCGGTACTACCAAGCTGATTATTGCCCAGCGGGTCGCCTCGGTGCAGGATGCGGATATGATTATCGTCCTGGACGGCGGCAAGATTTCCGCTGTGGGCACCCATGAGGAATTGCTCAAAACCTCTTCCATCTATCAGGAAGTGTACTATTCTCAGCAGAAAGGAGCGATGGAATAATGCCTCCCGTCAGAATGCGCGGCGACGGCCGCAAAGCGAAAAATCCCAAGCAGACCATTGCGCGTCTGTTATCCTACCTGGGTGCGTATAAGAAAACCCTGATTGTCGTGGTAATTTGCATTGTGCTCAACGCCATCGCTCAGGCAACCAGTTCCGCCTCTCTGGGCCTGCTGGTGGACAATTACATCCTGCCCATGCTGGGGCAGACGAATCCGGACTTTGGACCGCTGGTGGGCTTCTTGCTCATGCTGGCCGGAATCTACCTGGTGGGTATTATTTCGGCGTTCCTGTATAACTTCCTGATGGTCCGGGTGGGCCAGGGAACCCAGAAGAATATCCGGGATCAGATGTTCACCCACATGCAGACCCTTCCCATTCGCTACTTTGACACCCATCCCGCCGGCGACGTGATGAGCCGCTACACCAGCGACATCGATACCCTGCGGCAGATGCTGTCCCAGTCCATTCCCCAGTGCATTGCTTCCGCAGCCACATTGATCGTGGTCTTTGCGGCGATGCTGCTTACCTCTCCCATTCTGACCCTGGTATTGATGGTGACGGTTTCTGCCATTCTGATGGTCACCAAGGTGGTGGCGGGCAAGTCCGCCGGATTCTTCATCGGCCAGCAGACGGCTCTGGGCGCCGTCAACGGCTATGTGGAGGAAATGATCAACGGCCAGCGGGTCATCAAGGTTTTCTGCCATGAGAAGGCCATCAAGGAAGATTTTGATGAACTGAACGACCGGCTCCGGGAGAACGCTTTCCGGGCTGGCGCTTATTCCAACGCCATGGGTCCCATCAACAACAACCTGGGCTATGTCCAGTACGCCATCCTGGCGGTGGTAGGCGGCCTGATGGCGGTGTACTCCGGCGGCAGCCTGCTGACGCTGGGCAAGCTGATTTCCTTCCTGACCCTGTCCCGTTCCTTCAACATGCCTATTTCCCAGATCAGCAACCAGGTCAACTCCGTTGTCATGGCCCTGGCTGGTGCAGAGCGTATCTTCCAGCTGATGGATGAACCGTCTGAAGAGGACCACGGCTATGTGGAACTGGTCAACGCCAAAATCGACGAGAATGGCAATATTACCGAAAGTGCCGAGCGCACCGGCCGCTGGGCCTGGAAACACCCCCACAAGGCCGAGGGCACCATCACCTACACCGAACTGAAGGGCGACATCACCATGTTCAACGTGGACTTCGGCTATACCCCGGAAAAAACAGTGCTGCATGATGTGACATTGTATGCCCACCCCGGTCAGAAGATCGCCTTTGTAGGCGCCACCGGCGCCGGCAAGACCACCATTACCAACCTGCTCAACCGGTTCTATGACATTGCCGACGGCAAAATCCGCTACGACAATATCAACATCAATAAGATCCGGAAAACGGATCTGCGGAATTCTCTGGGCATGGTGCTTCAGGATACCAACCTGTTTACCGGAACGGTGATGGAGAACATCCGCTACGGCAAGCTGGATGCCACGGATGAGGAGTGTATTCAGGCAGCCAAGCTGGCCAATGCCCATGACTTCATTACCCGGCTGCCCAAGGGATACGACACGGAACTGACCGGCAACGGCTCCAGCCTGTCCCAGGGTCAGCGGCAGCTGCTGGCCATTGCCCGGGCGGCGGTGGCTGATCCCCCGGTGATGATCTTGGATGAGGCAACCTCCTCCATCGATACCCGGACGGAGAAGCTGGTGCAGGACGGCATGGAGGCGCTGATGAAGGGCCGCACCGTGTTTGTCATCGCCCACCGGCTCAGCACCATCATGAACTCCGACTGCATCATGGTTCTGGACCACGGACGGATTATTGAACGGGGCACCCACGACCAGCTGATTGCCGAGAAGGGCACTTACTACAAGCTCTATACCGGTGTATTTGAACTGGAATAATTCCCAACAAAAAACCACGCCTGATTCTGCAAGAGTCAGGCGTGGTTTTTGCTGTATCACTAAAACTGGGCCGCTTCGGCGCTTTTCAGCTGGAGCTGAAGCTTGTCCGCAATCAGGGCAATGAATTCGGAATTGGTGGGCTTGCCCTTGGTATTGGAAACGGTGTAGCCGAAGAACCGCTGGAGGGTATCCAGGTCGCCCCGGTCCCAGGCCACTTCGATGGCGTGACGGATGGCCCGCTCCACCCGGGAAGGGGTGGTCTGAAAGGTCTTGGCCACCTGGGGATAGAGAACCTTGGTGATGGCGTTGATCACGTCCATATCGTTCACAGCAATGATAATTGCTTCCCGGAGATACTGATATCCCTTGATGTGGGCGGGAACTCCGATTTCGTGGATGATGCTGGTGACCATGGACTCAATGCTGGTTTTGTCCACCCGCCGCTTTTCCACGCAGCGAAGCCCAACTCCGCCCCGGATCTCGTCCAGACGTTCCACCAAAGCGGTCATGTCACAGGGCTTCATCATCAGATACCGCACGCCCAGATTGCCTGCGGCGGAAGATACGTAGTCTGATACGAAAGCGGAAGTCGCCAGAGTTACCGGGCGGCAGTCCCGATCTGCCAGATTCTTCAGCACGCTGATGCCGTCCTTCTTGGAAAGCATCAGATCCAGCACCAGAATGTCGGGCCGAAGCTCGTCCACTTTGCGGATGGCCAGCTCCCCATCGTTGGCCGTCCCCACCACCTGAAAACCTTCGGCACGCTGCAGCGCGGCTGTCAGGCCGGAGCAGAAGTCCTCCGCACTGTCCGCGATGAATACAGTTGTTGTGTGTTCCATACATTCCTCTCCTGTCATGAAAATTCTCCCCTTGCCATGACCCAATGCCATGTGCGACAAATAAAGAATAGCATGAAGAGAAGGATTTTGCAAGGTGATTTCCATAGAATCGCTCGCCAAAAACTTACAATATATTACAGTTTCCACAAAAAAGAGAAGTATTTCGACAAAGTTCGACAAAGAGACGAAAAAGGAAATCCGGTTGACGAAGGCGGCGGGGGTGTGTAAAATGGGGACAGTGAGACGTATTTGGACAGGAGGACACATCCATGAACAAACGAATCGAAGATCTGTGCCGCTATCTGGACCAGGCCCACAGTGTGTATCACGCGCAGAAGGGCATTGCAGACCGACTGGAACAGCAGGGGTACATCCGGCTGCCGGAACAGAATGCCTGGCAGCTGAAGGCAGGAGAAAAGTACTATGTTACCCGGGGCGGTACTGCGCTGGTGGCTTTCCGGATTCCGGATGGAACCCCACGGGGATTTATGATGAGCGCCAGCCATTCCGATCGGCCTGGATTCAAGCTGAAGGAAAACGGTAATTTGACCGGTATTTATGACCGACTGGGCACGGAGCGCTATGGCGGTGCCATTTTGTCCACCTGGCTGGACCGGCCGCTGTCCATTGCCGGGAGGGTGACGGTACGTACGGAAGATGGTGTGGAAAACCGGCTGATTGATCTGGACCGGGATTTGCTGCTGATTCCCAATGCCGCTATCCATATGAATCGGAAAGTAAACGAGGGGTATGCCTGGAACTTGGTGTCTGACCTGACCCCGCTGGTTGGCGGAGCCGATTCCGGAAAGGAACTGGAGAACCTGCTGGAGCAGGAAGCCGGCGGAGAAATTCTGGGCCGTGACCTGTACCTGTATGTGCGGCAGAAGGCCAGCGTGTGGGGCGTCCGGGAGGAATACATCTCCAGCGCGGGCCTGGACGATCTGGAGTGCGTGTGGGGATGCACCCAAGGCTTCCTGGAGGCGAAGCCCAGCCAGTCGGTACCGGTACTGAGTGTGTTTGACAGCGAGGAGGTGGGATCCGCCTCGGTCCAGGGCGCTGGATCCACATTCCTGGAGGATGTGCTGCGCAGAATCTGTGACGCCCTGGGATGGCCTCTGGAGCAGATGCTGGCTCAGTCCTTTCTGATATCGGCGGACAATGCCCATGCCCTGCACCCCAATCACCCGGAATATGCCGACCCCGCAAATGCGCCCGTGATGGGACAGGGTGTTGTTCTGAAATTTCATGCCAACCTGAGCTACTGCACCGACGGTCTGGCGGCGGGGATCTTCCGCAGCATCTGCAAAAAAGCCCAGGTGCCGGTGCAGAGCTACCACAACCGGGCGGATATCCCCGGCGGTTCCACCCTGGGCAGAATCTCACTGGCCCACGTGAGTGTACCCACGGCGGATATCGGCCTGCCCCAGCTGGCCATGCACAGCTGTTATGAAACTGCAGCGACTGCGGATGCGGAATATCTGGCCCAGGCAATGACCGAATTTTACGGCTCTTGTCTGGAAGTGGAAGAGGACAGCTGGAAAATCCGGTAATCCCCAAAGAAACCGGAGGAAACCGGCAGAATGCCCAAATAAAACGGATGAAAACTGTCATTACCCACCATTGCGGGAAGCGGGATGCTGTGGTAGTATATAAACATCCAGGCGGATTGCGCCTACTCCACCTATAATAGACGTATTTCCGCTGAATTAAAGGAGGAAACACCCGTCTGACTCACGGTGCGGCAGTGTGGAGACCTGTCGTAATGCTGCCGGAATTCTGCTTTCCGGTATGCGAGAACGCACGCGAAAGGCTCGGTGCGTTCGGAGTCGAAACAGTATGGCAAGTTTGACCCTGAAGAACGTTAAGAAGATCTACCCCTACAGCGGCGACGACGCAAAGAAGAAAAAGAAGAAGGGCGAGCCCGAAAAGAAGACCAATCTGCAGATCACCGATAAAGGTGTTGTGGCTGTCCAGGAGTTCAACCTGGAGATTGCGGATAAGGAATTCATCGTTCTGGTCGGACCTTCTGGCTGTGGTAAGTCCACCACCCTGCGTATGATCGCCGGCCTGGAAGAGATCTCCGAAGGCGAACTGTACATCGGCGACCGTCTGGTCAACGATGTGGCCCCCAAGGACCGGGACATCGCCATGGTCTTCCAGAACTACGCCCTGTACCCCCACATGACTGTTTACGAGAACATGGCCTTCGCTCTGAAGCTGCGTCACACCCCCAAGGATGAGATTGACAAGGCTGTCAAGCAGGCTGCTGAGATCCTGGACATCACCCAGTACCTGGGCCGTAAGCCCAAGGCTCTGTCCGGCGGTCAGCGTCAGCGTGTAGCCATCGGCCGTGCCATCGTTCGTTCTCCTCAGGTCATGCTGATGGACGAGCCTCTGTCCAACCTGGACGCCAAGCTGCGTAACCAGATGCGTGCAGAGATCATCAAGCTCCGTGAGCGGATCAACACCACCTTCATTTATGTTACCCACGACCAGACCGAGGCTATGACCCTGGGCGACCGGATTGTCATTATGAAGGATGGCTTCATCCAGCAGATCGGCACTCCTCAGGAAGTGTTCAATCATCCTTACAACCTGTTCGTTGCCACGTTCATCGGTACGCCTCAGATGAATATGTTCGAGAACGCCAAGCTGGTTAAGGTAAATGGTAAGTACGCTGTGAAGCTGGACAACCTGACGGTGGAGCTGAGTGAAGACAAGCAGGCCGCTCTGGCCAAGAACAATGTAGCCGAGCAGGATGTTGTCCTGGGCGTTCGCCCCGAACACATCGAGTTGGGTTCCGGCATCGAAGGCCGGGTGGATGTGCATGAAATGATGGGTTCTTCCGTCCATCTGCACGTTACCTCCATGGGCCGGGATGTGGTCATGGTGGTGTCTACCATGAACATGAGCCCCGCAGAAGTGGCGGCTTTGGCCAATGGTTCCACGGTGAAGTTCAACTTCCCCGGACATGTGTGCCATGTGTTCTCCAAGGAGACCGGCATCAACCTGGAAGCTTAAATCCATACCATTACCGGACCCGCTGCCCCAGCGGGTCCGGTTTTCTTATATCCGGTTTGCGTAATTGTGTATGGAGGACAACTCTGTATAACTGACGAATCCGGTGGGTAG
>DVKV01000123.1 GCA_018715835.1 Candidatus Faecousia intestinavium
AGTGCCCATTTTTTACTCCAAATTTCCTGCCAAAGTGTAACCGGAAGGAATAATTTTGCGCGCACCGGATTGCTTTTTCTTTCCTGCCATGATACCATAGGCATACCATATTAAAATAAGAAAAGGAGAAAAGCATCATGTTTTACAAAAATGCCCGCATCTTTGCCTCCGATTTCCAGTTCCATATGGGTGCCTTTGAAGTTCGGGACGGTGTTTTCGGCGCGGTTCTGCCGGAAGCCGTCCCCGAGGACGCTGTAGATCTTCAGGGCGCCACCGTGATTCCCGGTCTGGTGGACGTCCACAGCCACGGAAACTCCGGCGCCGACTTCTCCGACGGCGACTACGAGGGGCTGAAAACCATGGCCGGCTTCTATGCCCGCTGCGGCGTCACTTCCTTTGCCCCTGCTTCCATGACCCTGCCCTACGAGGTGCTGTCCAAGGCCTTCGCCACCGCCAAGCAGCTGCGGGAGGAGTCTCCTGAGGGCTGCGCCCGGCTGATGGGCATTCAGATGGAAGGCCCCTACTTCTCCTATAAAAAGCGGGGCGCCCAGAACCCTGACTACCTGAAGGAGCCGGACTTTGAAGGCTTCCGGAAGCTGTATGAGGACTGCGGCGGTCTGGTTCGGATTGTGGATGTGGCCCCGGAGCTGCCCGGCGCGGTAGAGTTCGTGGCCAAGGCCAAGGAGCTCTGCACCGTTTCCATCGCCCACACCGATTCCGACTATGACCACGCCAAGGCCGCCATCGACGCCGGCGTCACCCACCTGACCCACCTGTACAATGCCATGCCCGGCATTCACCACCGCAACCCCGGCGTGATTCCCGCCGCGGTGGAAAATCCCAAGGTCCGGGCGGAAATCATCTGCGACGGCGAGCACATTCATCCCGCCTCCGTCCGTCTGGCCTTCTCCATGTTCGGCGGAGACCGGATGATCCTGGTTTCCGACTCCGGCCGGTGCGCCGGTCAGCCCGACGGCACCCAGTTTGAGCTGGGCGGCCAGCAGTGCTGGCTCCGGGACGGTGTAGCCCGTCTGGCCGACGGCACCATTGCCTGCTCTGCCACCAATTTGTGGACCTGCCTGCGCAATGTCATCTCCTGGAACATTCCCGAGGAGGACGCCGTTCGGGCTGCCACCTACAATCCCGCCTGTGCCATCGGCGCCGCCGACAAGATCGGCACCATCGAAACCGGCAAGTACGCCGACTTCCTGGTCTGTTCCCCGGACTACAGCAGCAAGCGGGTCTTCATCGGCGGCAAGGAGATCTGAGGTTATCTGTTTATAAAATATTTCTGAGGTTTCTATGTTCCATCGTTACATCGGGGACCGGGCATTTTACCGCCGGGTTCTGGGGATTGCCGTCCCCATCATGATTCAAAACGGCATCACAAACTTCGTCTCCTTGCTGGACAATATTATGGTGGGCCAGGTGGGCACCGTGCCCATGAGCGGCGTGTCCATCGTCAACGGCCTGCTGGTGGTTTTCAACCTGTGTATTTTCGGTGCCACCTCCGGCGCGGGCATTTTCACCGCCCAGTTTCACGGCTCCGGAGACAGCCAGGGTGTCCGCCACACCTTCCGTTTCAAGATCCTTGTCTGCCTGCTGATCAGTCTGCTGGGATGCGTTTTGTTTATCCAGGGCGGAGACAGTCTGATCGGGCTCTACCTAACCGGTGACGGAGACCCCGCCACCGCCTCCGGCGCACTGATGTACGGACGGCAGTATCTGCTGGTCATGCTGTGGGGCTTTCTCCCCTTCGCCCTGACCAACGCCTATGCCAGCACCCTCCGGGAAACCGGGAAAACATTTCTGCCCATGCTGGCCGGCATCACCGCAGTGCTGGTCAACCTGACGCTGAATTATGTGCTGATCTTCGGTCACTTCGGTGCGCCCGCCCTGGGCGTGGAAGGTGCCGCCATCGCCACGGTGATCTCCCGGTATGTGGAGTTTGCCATTGTGGCCGGCTGGACCCACCGGAACAAGGCCCGCAATCCCTTCATTGTGGGTGCTTACCGGTCGGCGTTTATTCCCGGGCGGCTGCTGAAAGCCATCGTGATCAAGGGAATGCCCCTGCTGGTCAACGAATTTCTCTGGTCCAGCGGTCTGGCCGTCCTGAATCAGTGCTATTCCACCTGTGGTCTGGATGTGGTACCTGCCATGAACATCTCCAGCACCCTGTATAATCTGTCCAGCGTGGTGTTTCTGTCCATGGGCAACGCCGTGGGCATCCTCATGGGACAGATGCTGGGCGCCAGCCTGCCCGAACCGGAGGTCCGGGATTCCAACCGGAAGCTGATCGCGGTGTCCATCACCTCCGGCGTGCTGTTCGGCTGCGTCATGGCGCTGTTCTCCGGACTGTTTCCTCAGATCTACAACACCACCCAGGAAGTACGGCAGCTGGCCGCTATCCTGATCTGTATTTCTGCGGTCATGATGCCGTTCAACGCCTATATCAACGCCACCTACTTCACCCTCCGCTCCGGCGGACAGACCATGGTAACCTTCCTGTTCGACAGCTGCTTTGTGTGGGTGTGCAGCGTACCGCTGGCCTTCTGCCTGAGCCGGTTTACTGGTCTGTCTATTGTCCCCCTATTCGCCATCTGTCAGGGGGCGGACCTGATCAAGTGTCTGGTAGGCAGCTGGATGCTCCGCCAGGGCAAATGGATCCAAAACCTCACCGTTTGACCGCAAAAAATCCCGCTTGCTTTCGCAAGCGGGATTTTTCTGTTTATCGGATGGTGGAGCTGCTGTTGAGCACCAGGGTGCTGTAGAGCATCAGAACGTCCTGTCCATGAAAGTCCAGGAACTGATCCAGCAGATCAATCCGCACATACCGGATGTCCACCAGGGTGACCTTGGCATAGTCCTGCACCAACAGGGGCACCAGGCTGCTTCCGAAAGAATCCCGGAACACAATCAGCTCCCGGTCGGTGGCTGCCTGGGTATTTTCAATGGTCAGCAGACTCCGGGCCCCGGAGAGGAACACATCGTATAGGTCCGGGCTGTCCAGCTTGTCCAGGTTGTAAACTGCGCTGGTTTTCCCGGTTTCATAGTCGTAAACCGTACAGTTGTCCAGAAGGTCACTGGTCATCAGCTGAATGGAATCCGGCTCCATGGGCAGCGCTGCCTGGCCGTAGTACACGCCGTAGAAAGGCCGTGACAGGGTGATGGGAACATAGTCGCTCTCCTGGGGCGAAGTTACCCCCATGGCCTGACACACCAGTGCTGCCGTATCCAGAAGACATTCCTGCCGCCAGTGGGTGTCAGTGCGGTAGTAGTCTTCCAGAGTCAGGCTCTGGGTCAGGTCAATGTGGGTGGCCCAGGGCATTCCCTCTTCCATCAGAGAAAACAGCCGTTCATAATCCATGGAAAGCTGTCCTGCCTGTTCCGCCAGGTAGTAGCCTTTGTCCGGCACCACCGCCATATACACATCCGACTCCGTCAGATATTTCTCATACAAATACTGAAACCGCTCCAGGGCATGGGACACAGAAGCTTCCTTCAGGGGGTATTCCTGCTTGGCGGCGTAGCCCTGATACAGGTAGATACCGTTGTTGTCCTTCTGGCCCAGCACATAATAGTGAAACAGGGATTTGATCTGCCGGAAGCTGTCCCGCAGGGGGAACTGGTCCAGGGCATAGTCCTCAAACTCGTCCATAAAGGAACCGTTCAGGACATCCTTCACATCCGCCTGGGGCATCTGGGCCAGGGGCCGCCGCTCCGCCACCGAGGTTTCCCGGGCGGGGAGGAACCAGGCCATTGCCGTCAGCACCAGCCAGAGGGCAGCAACCAGAATTGCCGAAACACTTTTTTTCATCTTGCCGCCCTCCTCAGAACCGGAAATACAGGAACGGACTGAAGGAACCGTCCACCAGGTAAGCCGTGCACACCAGCAGCAGCCCTGCCATCAGCAGCAGTTCCAGAACTCCGCCCGCTCTGGTCAGGGAGATCCGCTGGGCACATTGCTTTACCACTGGAGTGGCCCCCACGAAGCCCGCCAGGAACAGCAGGGCGAAACTGCGCAGATAGTAAAGCGTTTCCGTGGTAACCAGGGGCAATCCCCCCAGGCCGAACAGACCGGCAAAATCCTGCCCCGCCTGGGTCATGCTCTCGGCGTTGAACAGTACAAAGCTCAGCACCACCGCCAGCAGTACATACCCGTGCTGCAAGGCTCCCGGCATTTTTTTCAGCCCGGGCAGCACCCGCTCCAGCAGCAAAAGGAACGCAAACAGCAGCCCCCACAGCACGAAATTCCAGGCGGCGCCATGCCACAATCCCGTGAGCATCCACACAACCAAGATATTGAACACCCACCGGGCAGGCTTCACCCGGTTGCCTCCCAGGGGAATATACACATAGTCCCGGAACCAGCTGCCCAGGCTCATGTGCCAGCGCCGCCAGAATTCCGCCACACTTTTGGAGAGGTAGGGGTAGTTGAAGTTCTCAATGAAATGGAATCCCAGAATCCGGCCCATACCGATGGCCATGTCGGAATATCCGGAGAAATCGAAATAGATATTCAGAGTAAACGCCACCGCGTACATCCAGTAGAACAGAACCGACGGTTCTCCGTTCTCCCGGAACAGTTTGGCCAGCAAGGCAAAATTATCTGCCAGGATCACCTTCTTCCCCAGTCCCACCAGGAACCGGCGCAGTCCCAGCCGGAAATTCTCCCAGCAGTGGGTTCGGCTTTCCAGCTCCCGGGCCACATCCACATACCGGACAATGGGACCGGCAATCAGCTGAGGAAACAGGGACACATAAGCACCGAAGCTGATCACATTCTTCTGGGGCGCCACGCTTCCCCGGTATACATCAATGGTGTAGCTCAGGCACTGGAAGGTATAAAAGCTGATGCCCACCGGCAGCGCCAGCTTCAGCAGGGGCACCGAGAGGCCGGTGGCAGCGTTGAAGCTGCCGATAAAGAAATCGGCGTACTTGAACAGCCCCAGAAGCAGCAGGCTGATGGCCACGGAAACAATGAGCCACAGCCGTTTGAATTTCTGTTTCCGAGCTTTTCCAATGGCCAGGCCGCAGCCATAAAACAGCAAAATGGTGAACACCATCAGCCCCAGCAGCTTTGGCTCGCCCCAGCCGTAGAAAATCAGGCTGGCCAGGAGCAGCACAGCGTTTTTCCCTTTCCACGGCATAAGGAAATACACCAGCAGTACCCCAGGCAGAAAATAATATAAAAAGGAAATACTGGAAAAAAGCATGGTTCCTCCCTGAATGTCTTGAAAAAATGGCAGCGACTCGCCGCCGCTGCCATTTACCTATTGTGTCAATCAGCTCAGCACAAAGTCAGCTTCGCCGCCCACCACACTCTGGAAGGCGTCCACATAAGACTGGGCCGTCAGTTCGTTGGCACTGCTGACCATAACCAGCAGCACAACATCGGCATAGCCTGCCACCAGCATATCATCGGCTTCCACGCAGATCCACTTCCGGGGGTCCACGCCGGCCTTCATGCTCTCGGCTACGGTCTTGGTGTCCTGGCCCTCCGCCACCCGGACGGCCACCATGGAGAAGGCGATGGAGCCAATCATGGGCTCGAAAGCGGCGGCATCGGTGATTGCCTCAGCGCTGTCCAGGCCGGTATAGCTCTTCAGCGCCCACAGGCCGTTCTCGCTGGTATCGGTAAGATCCAGGACGGTCACAGCACCGCTGAACTCTACGGGGTTCTTTTCTACAATCTGGTTGAGCAGTTCTTCCATGGTTCCTTCCACGGAAGCGGCGGGAGCGGTGGTAGATGCGGTGGTCTCCTGAGGTTTGGTGCTGCCGCAGCCGGCAAACAGGCCCAGGGTCATTACCACCGCCAAAGTCAAGCATACAAATTTCTTCATTGGTCTTTCCTCCAAGATGTATTCCGTTGTTTTCTTCTTTTGTAATAGGTATGTCCCAAATGCAGCAGGATCATACCTGCGAGTACACCGCTGCTGTCCAGGGCCACATCCCGGACGCTGGGTCCCCTGTCCGGGACGAAAATCTGAATGGTCTCGTCCACACAGGCAGCGGCCATGCCCAGAAACAGCGGCCAGCAGCCGGGTTTTCCCAGCATTCCCAAAAGCCACGTCAGGCACATTCCCAGCAGGGTAAACTCCGTAAAATGGGCAAGCTTGCGAAGCAGCCCGCCGGAACCGGACAGGGATTCTCCGGCAGGCAGGACCTCTTGCAGCAGGTCTTTCACTGCATCGCTGAAGGCGCCGGACACCGGGCCGGGAAGCAACGAATTTCCCCAGATAAAGGCCAGATTGCAGATCAGCAAAACTGTGCAGATCCGCAGTCTCCTTCGGGATCGGATCATACCAGGACCCCCAGATGCTCCAACAGAATCTTCACACCCAGAATCACCAGAATGACGCCTCCCGCAATCTGAGCCTTCTGCTCAAACCGGCTGCCGAATACGCTCCCTACCCCTACGCCAACGGCGGAAAGGGTAAAGGTACACACGCCAATGATGCCCACAGCGGCAAAAATCGCCACATCGCCTGCCATGGCCAGGGAGATGCCCACGGCAAGGGCGTCAATGGAGGTGGCAACTGCCATGACAAACATGGATTTTACCGACAGATCCGCATCGGCGCACTCGCTGCATCCGCCGTCTTCTTCCGGTGAAAAAGCCTCCCGGAGCATATTCACACCGATGAGCACCAGCAGGCCAAAGGCCACCCAGTGGTCCACCGATTGAATGGCTTCGGCGAACATCGATCCCAGAAAGAATCCGATCAGGGGCATCAGTGCCTGAAACCCGCCGAACCAGATTCCACAGGTCAGGCCCGCCTTTACCGAAGAGCGTTTCATTGCCAGGCCCTTGCAGACAGACACCGCAAAAGCGTCCATGCTCAGGCCCACACCCAGCAGCAGCAATTCTCCCATTCCCATAAAAAAACACCTCCGTGCATGATTGGGCCAGCACAGAAGCTATCAAAAAAGAAGAGACTGAGCCGACCGCCTGTCAAGTCTCGTCATTTACGGCAGAGCCAGGGGAAACCCCCAGTGTGTTGACTCAACCACGCGTTTCGCGTCGACTACTCCCTCTTCGGGTTGGATTATAACAACTCGTCCCCGGTTTGTCAAGCAAAACCGGGGACAGACACAGTTATTTTACATTTTCCGGAATATGCCGCAATTTGGGGCATATTCCGGAAATTTTACCCTATTTTACCCAAACAGCGCCGTCATCCATTGAACTGCCAAGGCCGCCGCGCTGCTGCTCAGGGCCACCACAATCAGACTCTTTCCCCGATAGGCCAGAATCACCGCCACCGCCAGAGCCGCCGCCCCGCCCAGGACGGACTCCGTACTGGTGAGGATGGCCGGAAAGGTCATGGCACTCAGGCACGCATAGGGCACATAGTGCAGAAACGACCGCAGGAAGCGGCTGCGGATGGGCCTGCGGAAGATGGTCAGGGGAAGCACCCGGATGAGATAAGTCGTCAATGCCATAGCGGCGATGTACAAATACAAGCTCACTGCGCTGCCTCCTCATCCGCCACCGGGAACAAAACCGCACACACCGCCGCCGCAGCTACGGTGCAGATCACAATGGAGATGCCGGCGGATACATCTTTCAGCCCGGGCGTCCAGGAAAACAGGCAGCTGAGCACCACCGCCAGAATCACTACTGCCAGAACCGGCTTCTCCTGTCTGGCCGGAGGTACCACAATGGCCACAAACATTCCGTACAGCATCACCCCCAGGGCGCCCCGGATGGACACTGGCAGTACCGACCCCGCCAGGCCGCCGCAGAGAGTTCCTCCCGTCCAGCCCAGAATGGGCAGGGTTCCCAGTCCCAGCATATAGGGCAGGGTCAGCGGCTCCGTCCGGGACATGGCCAGAGCAAAAATCTCATCCGTATTGAAAAAGGCAATCAGCAGCCGGGGCAGCAATCCGATCCGCTGGCCCATCCGCTGGCTCAGCGCCAGACTCATCAGCGCATACCGGCTGTTGATAATCAGCTGGGTCAGCACCATCTCCCACAGGGAAGCCGCCGCCACAATCACCGTCAGTCCCGCGAACTGTCCGGCGCTGGTCATATTGGTCAGGGAAATCAACGCAGCGTCCCATGCGCCCAACCCCTGGCTCACCGCCATGGCACCGAAGCCAAAGCTCACGGAAAAATATCCCATTCCCACAGGCAGGCCCCGGTCGACGCCTGCCCGATACTCCGATCCTCTCATGTTCCTCTATCTCAACAATTCATCATGATTTCCAAAATGGTTCTGTCCGTCTGCCGCATACCCTCCCGGGCCAGACGTCCAATGTTATGCACCGTGTTGTCCGCGCCCTTGGTGACAATGCCGTCACCGCTGTAGAACTGCTGGCCTTCCAGGTACATCTGGTAACCCAGAATGCCCGCATCCACCGCCGCGGCGATCTTGGCGGCGCAGGAGGCTTTGGCCCCATCGCAGATGGTGCCGGACAAGATAGCGATGGCGTTCACCACCGTATGGGCAATGGCCTGGGCATCGCCCCCTTCCAGGTAGGCAATGCCAGCCCCGGCGCCGCAATCGGCGCTGATGGCACCGCAGTAAGCGGACAGCCGTCCGATTCCCGCCTTCTGATGAATGGTCACCAGGTCGCTCAGGGCCACCGCCCGCAGAAGCTGTTCCTCCGATGCCCCGGTCTCCCGGGCATACACCGCCACCGGCACGCTGGCGGTAATTCCCTGGTTGCCGCTGCCGGAGACAATGACCACCGGCTTTTCACAGCCGCTCATCCGGGCATCAGACCCCGCCGCCGCATAGGCAGCCGCCTTCTTTTCCAGGCTCCCCCCCTGCCGCCGCAGGATGACCTGGCCGATGTTGGCGCCCCAGTTGCCATTCAGCCCTTCCTGAGCAATCTCCATGTTGCAGCGGATCTGCTCCCCCACGAAGGGGCGCACATCCTCCACATTCAGGCAGTCGGCAAACTCCACAATAGAGGCCACATTCAGGCAGGACTTGTCCGTCAGATGATCTTCCGAGGATTCACTCACCGGCAGGTTCAGCAGTTTCTCCCCGTTTTTCTCAATGCAGACGATATTGGTATGGTTGTTGACAATCCGCAGCCGCACCTGATCCGCTCCTGCGAAAACCCGCAGGTCAATATCAAACACCAGGGTGGATTCCACCGGTACAATCTCCAGATCCACGGTGTCCCGGTAGGTTCGGATGGTTTCGTGCATTGCAGCCGGTACCTGACTGATAACCTGCAGCTCCCGGTCCGGGTCCCCCGCCACAATGCCCGCACACAGGGCAGCCGCCATTCCCCGCTGGCCGCCGGTGTTGGGCACCACCACACTTTTCACATTTTTAATGATGTTGCCGCTGACTGCCAGCCGCACCCGATCCGGCAGCGCACCCAGCACCTGCCGGGCCTTGGCCCCGGCATAGGCCAGGGCAATGGGCTCCGTGCATCCCATAGCCGGGCGAAGTTCTTCCTGTAAAATCGCGATATATTTCTGATACAGGTCATCACCGGGTTTCATTGAAGCACCTCATTTCCGGGCCGGAATCGACTCGTTTTTCTTTTTTGTCCCCCATTATATCAGCCGCCGCCGGCAAAATCAACCGGCGAAACTTCCATTTATAAAAAAGGAAGGCCCGCCGGCCTTCCTTTTTTATTCTGCTTCCAGTCCCTGGCACTCCACCATTTCCAGCACCAGCTGTCCACGGCGGGTCAGGGCCATGCTGCCCCGGATGGGGCAGTCCCAGTAGCGTCCGTTGTCCACTCCTTTGAGGGGCTTGTCAAAGTCCAGAGAAATCAGCCCTTTTTTCTCCAGACACTGAAGAATCAGGCCCACCTGCTCCGGCGCTCCTTCCTCCCGGTACACCGGTGTGGGGTCCGCCGGGGTTCTGGCCACCGGCAAAAAGGGGATCTGTCCCAGATACCGCAGAAAATCCAGTTCCGGCTGGGTCAGCACCAGTTCCCGGGCACAGCCGGAGCATCCCCCGCAATTTCCCGTACATTCTCCCATAAAAATCTCCTTTCTTTTCCCATCGTATGCACCTCCCAGTTGTATTGTGCCGCCCTCCGGGATATAC
>DVKV01000124.1 GCA_018715835.1 Candidatus Faecousia intestinavium
CTTTTTCAACAGCTTTTTCAAATAAAGACGAAGTTTCATAAAAATGCCTGCTAATTAGACAAATAGTCAAAAAATCCGTTTCACCATGAAACGGATTTTTTCTATATATTCACCGCAAGCCCTAATCCAAACCGAAAGGAGGAATGCCATGTATTTTACCAATGGCGATCATCGGGCTTTTGAAAGTCTCATGCGGGACAAGCCCGGCAGCGACCACTATGACAGCGGCGTGGACGGGCCGTACCCGGAGTGCAGGGGGTGCAGGGAGCATCAGCCATACCGCAGAGATCGGTTCTGCCGGTATGCAGAATGTCCCTTCACCCTGGGGCGCAGCACGGCAAGAGCGGGGCCGGGAAAAGGAGGTGAGGCCCAGGCAGTCAAAAGCGTAAGCGAACATCAGGACAACTAAAGAAGGAGGAACTATGAGTAAAACCAAACCCACGGTGCGCAGGCAGATGTTAACGCTGTTCTGCGCGCTTCTGCTTTTCGGGCAGATTTTTGTGTCGGCAGCCTATGCCGACACAAAAAAAGACATGAACATCAGCTACACCGTGACGGAGGACATGCTGCCCAAGCCCGTGCCTACCGCCACCCCTACGCCCAGACCCACAGCAACACCCATCCCCACTGCCACAGCGGTGCCTACCGCAACGCCCCATCCGGGCAAGGGGGAACCGCCCAAGACCGGGGATGAATCCAAAGTCCTGGTCTATGGCCTCCTGGCCGCCAGCAGCGCTCTGGCAGCCCTGGAGCTATTCGTTTTCCTGAACAAGAAAGAGGAGGAAGATCTAACCCATGAGTAAAGAACAGATTATGAAGTACAGCCTGATCGGGCTTATCCTGCTGGCTATCATTGTTGCCCTGACCGTCATTCTCTGGCCCAAAGTGCCCGACACCAGCGCTGGGATGGGCCTGACCGTTGACCCCTATTCCGGGGCCTTTGTACAGCCGGAGAAAACTGCCGCCGAGGAGGAATCTACCGGCGGCATTGCTATCCCCGGCTGGGGCAGCATCCGCATCCAGGCCGGGGAAAAACTGGTGGACGTGAACCTGGAGAATCCCACAGACAATGAGGGAAAGTACTACCTGAGCTTCAGTGTCTGCCTGAAAGATCAGGACAAACCTCTGGCGGAAACCGGCCTGATTCAGCCCGGAGAGAGTGCCCTGAAGCTGTCACTTTCTCATCCGCTGGATGCGGGAGAGTATGAAGCTGTTGTTCTCGTCCAGCCCTATCGCATGGCCGATGGCAGCGCCACCAACAACGCAGAGATCGAAACCATTCTGATCGTTGAGTAACAAAAATTAAAATGAAGGAGAAATGAACCAATGAAAAAGATCGTATCTATCACCCTGATGCTGGCCATGATTCTGGCCCTGTCCGTATCCGCCTTTGCTGAGACCCCGGCCTCCCAGGACATGGAGGTCAGCTACGTTGTGGACTCCCACTACATCATCGTCATCCCCGACGGCGGCAACGACCTGATCGTTGACCCCGACACCGGCGAGGGCGACATGGACATCGGTGTCAAGCCCGAATCCGTCATCCCCGGCGACAAGGCTCTCCAGATGTCCGTCAACGCCGGTAAGCACTACGACGATACCGCCAAGACCTACCGTCTGCTGAATGGCAACGGCGGCCAGCTGCTGAACTATGTGCTGTCCTACAAGGGGCAGGTGAAGAACCCCAATGCCTCCACCGCCACCGTGGTGCTGGAGACGGTAGCCGCCGATGACGTGTACCTGGGCTTTCAGGGTAAGATCGGCGTCAAGGTGGGCACCGCCAAAGCCGCCGGTACTTACACCGATACCCTGACCTTCAGTTTCAAGATCGTGGACGTGCAGTAAGACGCATGTAAGGCCACCTGGGATTTCAGGTGGCCTCTTTTGTAGGGAACTTTTCAAAGGAACGAGATCAATTAAGTGCCCCAATTGAAGAAAGGAGAAAAGCTTCATGAAGCAGATACGGAAAATTCTGGCCCTGGTGCTGGCCTGCCTGACGCTGGTGCTGGCACTGCCGTCAACGGCTCTGGCGGCCAACCGGGGTGAACCGGCTGGCTATGTGAGCCAGGTGAACTCGGCCTTCACCATGCCCAAGCCGGGCCAGGCTCTGCCCACCACGGCCACCAACTACGTGGCGGACACCATCGTCACCGCCAGCTGGGAGCCGTCCGGGAATGTAGCCGTTGACCAGACCTACACCTGCAAGGTGCGGCTGGTGCTGGGAGATGGGGATGGCTACCCCATCTACGTCTACGCCCAGAGCGGCTACATTGACATCGGCATCAACTACCCTTCCGGGCATTACGAAAGTCTCGTCGGCCAGTCTTTTGCGGACAATCCCGGCATCGCCTGGCAGATCGATCAGAACTATGTGTCCAACACCAGCACCTGGGTCTGGGGCACGGTAAACTACAGCCTCAGCGTTACGCCTTACCACTCCATCAATTACAACACCAACGGCGGCACCATCACCTCCACCGGCTACCCCACCTATGTGGCGGACGGCGACAGCCTGAGCCAGAGCAGCCTGCCCACGGCCACCAAATCCGGCTATGTGTTCAAGGGCTGGGAATGGGACTATGACAAGGGCCTGATTCTGGGCAATCTTTCTTCTGCGCTGTCTGCGGTCTATGGCCCGCTGTATCTGAAAGCGGTCTGGGAGACAGAGCCGGTAAACTACACCCTGAGCTACAACGCCAACGGTGGCTCGGGCAGCATGAGCAGCCAGACCGTCACTGAGGGGCAGGCCGCAAAGCTGAAGGTCAATAGATTCACGAAAAGCGGCTATTATTTCACCGGCTGGAACACGAAAGCAAATGGCAGCGGAACCAGCTACAGCGATGGGGCTTACGCCACCTTCTATGGCAATACCACCCTCTATGCTCAGTGGCAGAAGTATGCCGACCCGGTCATCACCTTTGAAAAGAATGACGGAAGCGGCACTTCCGCAACCCAGACCGTGCCCTACGGGGAAAGCGCCACGCTGAACGCCAACACCTTCACCCGGCCCAAGTACACCTTCAGCGGCTGGAACACCAAAGCGGATGGGAGTGGCACTGCCTATGCGGACAACGCAAGCCTGACGCTTACGGAAGATACAACGCTGTATGCCCAGTGGATTTTGATCACGGACTACACTGTGCTGCTCCCGGATGGGGACAACATCACCGTTGACCCGGCAACCAAGATCGGCTCGGCGCAGATCGGCATCCAGTCAGGCTCGACCATTCCCGAGGAGAAGCAGCTGCAAATGTCCGTCAACGCCGGGACGCACTATGACGATAATGCCCAGTGCTACCGCTTGCTGAATAACACCGGTGGCCAACTGCTGTTCTACGCGCTGGCCTACAAAGGGAACGAGGCAAACCCGAATGGATCTCAGGACAGAGTGGTTCTGGAAACTGCGGATTCCGACGCGGTGTTCGCGGGGTTCCAGAACCGGGTCAGCGTAACCGTGGGGACGGCCAGAACCGCCGGGCGCTACACCGACACCCTGACCTTCCGCTTTGCCCTGGTGTAAGGACGTGGGCGACAATAAAGCCGCCATCCGGCTTCTGCTGGTACTGCTGGTGCTGGCAGTGGTGGTGACATTTCTGAGGTAATGAAGAGGAGAATCTGCATGAACAGGGAGTATTTCTACGGCGAACAGGCCGACAGCTATTCCTTCTACCGCATCCCCCGCCAGCTCATCACTGGGGAGAAATACAAGGGCCTCTCCGTGGAGGCCAAGCTGCTCTATGGGATGATGCTGGATCGCATGGGCCTGTCTCTCCGCAACGGCTGGCTGGACAAAACCGGCCGGGTATACATCTACTACACCGTGGAGGAGATCCAGGGCGACCTGGGCTGCGGCCATGTGAAGGCCGGGCGGCTGCTGGCGGAGCTGGACACGGTGAAGGGCATCGGCCTGATCGAACGTGTGCGTCAGGGCCAGGGGAAGCCCACGAAGATCTATGTGAAGAAGTTTACCCCTGACCCGCCGCCCCAGGGGGAGAAAAGCGGCCTGCCCAGACAGCCGCAAAATAGCGGTCAGGACAGCGCAAAAGCAGAGTTCAGGAACGATGCTTCCTGTCGGTCTGGACATACGGAAAATGGCGGTGCAGACCGACAAAAACCAGCCGGAAGTTATATTGAGAATAATTATCCTGAGTCCAGTTATACTGATCCATCCATCGTCAGAAAGCCCTTGAATGGCTCACATTGCCGTGAACGGCAATGCTCGAAAATTCAAGAGCTTTCTTCCTCCCAAACGCAAACCCAGTCGTCAGGCTCCTTGGACTTTGCGTTTGAAAACGAGGGGCTTGAGGAGGAAATAAAGGAGCAGATCGACTACCCCTTGCTGGCGCTGTCTTACCCGGAGGATGACCCGGACTGCATCCTGGAGCTGATCTGCGACGTGCTCTCCAGCAGCTCACCGGGGATAAAGATCGGAGGCGAGACAATCCCTACGGCCAAGGTGCAGACCCGCTTCCGACGATTGCAGTTTGATCACGTGGCCTATGTGCTGGATTCTCTGCGGGAGACAACAACGAAGATCATCAACATCCGGGCCTATCTGCTGACGGCGCTGTACAATGCGCCGCTGACCATAGGCCCCTACTATTCCGCCGCAGTACGGCATGACAGTATGCGGCAGTAATGCGTCTCTCAGCTTGTCAAAAAATTCCTTACAGGACTTCTTTGACCGCTTCGACCGCCGAGCATTTTGACTGTATCAAAATGCTGCTTCGCCCGAAAAACCTGATTCTCAGGTTTTTCTTCGGCGGGTTATTGGATCACGAGGCGGGTCTTAACCCCCTCGTGCACCCCCGCTACTCTATTTTCGGCACATGAAGCATGTTTTTTTGCGGACTCAAACGAAAGAGCGAGACGCATTTCATTCGAGAACAAGGAGGAATTGCATGGCAAAGGAAAGCAACAGTATCCAAAGCATCCCCATAGAGAAGATCCATGCCCTGCCCGGCACAGAGCAGGAGCAGCAGCCGGACAAGGCCTATGGAAGTTTGGTGAGCAGCATCCTCATCAACGGCGTGAAGGAGCCAGTAATCCTGCGGCCCATGGAAAACGGAGACTACCAGCTTGTCTCCGGCTACCGGCGCAAGCGGGCGGCAGAGCTGGCCAAGCTGAAGGAGCTGCCCGCCCAAGTCTATGACATGACGGAAAAGGAGGCCCTGGACTACCGGGCCAGAGCGGCCAAAGACCCCAAAGCGTCCCTGCCCGGGCAGCCGGTAAAAGAAACCGAAGAAAAGCTGGAAGAAACAAAATCCGAGGATAAGAGCAAAACTGCAAAAGCCCCGGAGAAGGCAGAAAAGAAAGAGAAAAAGGCAGCGGAGCCTAATGCCCCCGTCAACCCAGAGAAAGCCAAAAAGCCCGCTGCCAAGAGTAAGGCAGCGGCAGCGAAGGAGGAAGCCCCCAGCGGCCCGGCAGCTACCGGCCCCACCGGCACGGATATCACCAGAATCCTGGAAAGCCGGCTCAACCCGCCCACGGCCAAGAGCAAGAAGGACTTCCCTGCCCCCGGCGAGGGGGAAGCCTTCTCCGTTTTGCTGCACCCGGCCTACCTGAAAAAGGCGGAGATCAATACTTTCTCCGTTGACCGGGAATCTGACGACTTTAAGGAGCTGTACAAGTCCATTGAGCGCTTCGGCGTGAAAGACCCGGTGCTGGCCCAGATCGGGGCCGACGGCGAACTGGAGATCCTCTCCGGCCAGCGGCGGCACCTGATCGCCACCGAGCTGAACTACCCGGTGCCCACCATCATCCAGCAGCTGGATAACGACGATGCGGGCATCCTGGTGGCGGACGGCAACCTGCATCGGGAGCACATCTCCACCTATGACCTGTCCCGGGCCTTGAAGATGAAGGCCGAGGCCATGAAGCGCAAGGCCGGGCGGCAGGGCAAGGGCCAGTCCGGCCCCCGTCTGGACACAGACGAAGCGCTGGCAAAGGAGATGGGCATGAACGTTGCCAAGCTGAACCGGCTCATCAAGCTGTCCGAAGCGGCCCGGCCCATCTGTGACCTGGTGGATGAGGGGAATCTGGCCCTCTCCATTGCCTACAACATCGCCTTTCTCCCGCCGGAGGCCCAGGGCCATGTGGCCGACCTGATCGGCATCAATGTGCGTGTCAGCAACGAGAACACCACGGTACTGAAAAGTCTGGCCAAGACCGAGAAGCTGGACTATGACAAGATCCGGGATGTGCTGGAGGGAAGATACCCGCCGCCCAAGGTGGTGGAGCCACCGAAACCGGTGGAACCGGCGCCGCTCCCTTCCATGGCGCCTACGAGCATCTCCAAGTCCCCGGATGTTTCCGCCGGTGTGGCTCCCAGCACTGTGATTCCCGTCCCGCCTCCCATGGCGGAGCCGAAGCCGGTGCCGGTGGCAAGCACTCCCGCCGCCAGCCCGGAGGAAAAGCCAGATCGGGAAAACAGCTATGTGACCAAGGTGATTCTCACCGGGGACAGGCTCAGAAAGTACTTCCCCGATGTGTCCATGACGCCCCGGCAGATTGAGAACAGCGTGTATGACGCTTTGGAAGAACGCCGCCAGCGGCTGGAAAAGGCCAGGCAGAAGTCCGAAATCTTTACCAGATAAAAAACGGGCGCACCAGCGCCCGCTTGAGACTGTCAATAAACGATGATTCGCGCGCCGAAAATAGAGCAGCGGGGGTGCACGAGGGGGTCAAGATCCGCCTCGTGATCCAATAACCCGCCGCAGGAAAACCTTGATTTTCAAGGTTTTTCGGGCGAAGCAGCATTTTGATAAAATCAAAATGCTCGGCGGCTGAAGCGGTCAAAAAAGTCCAACAGAGACTTTTTTGACAAGCTGAAGCGGGCGCATCAGCGCCCGCTTTTCGAGATTATTTGAACTTTTCCAACTGCTCATTACAGAAAGCTTTGAGCACCGGAATGTCTGTTGTTGCTGTTTCCCAAATGATGTCCCGGCTCATGCTGCCGTAGCTATGGGCAACCAGATTCCGCATGCCCTTGATCGGCCCCCATTGGATTCTTCCCGCTGTATCGGCACGAAAGGCATCGGAGAGTTTTCCGCTCAGCTCCCCGATCTGCAAGATGCAGAAGGACACAGATCGCTGGTAATCCGGGTCACTGTCAATAGCCTCAAAGCTTTTGCCATATCTGAGGATGGGTCTTTTCAATCTCAACACAATAGTCCCGGATGTGTTCCAGGCGCTGGGCATCAGGCGGCAGCATAGATACTCACCCTTTCCTTTACCACATTTGCTTTGAAATGCTGCTCACTGGGCATTTGGGCCTGCTGCTCCAGGAAACTCATGGTGATGAGATCCACCGGCTTGCCCAGAGCCTCCTCCAGTTCACAGTAAACAGCGGCAAGGCTCAGAAGGCTTTTGATCTCGGTTCCGCTTGTGTCGATCAGCAGGTCAATGTCGCTGTCCTCTCTGGCAGTCCCCCTGGCGTAGGAGCCGAACAGATAGACCGCCCTCAGGCCGTGTTTCCTGGCAATGGGTGCTACCAGGGCCTGAATCTGTTCCACACTGTAAACCATTTGAAAGCCTCCTTTCTCGCTGCATTTCCTGCTTCTATTTTACTATGAGTATACCCAAAACGCAACAGAAATTCAATCGAGGAGATGATATGATGAACGTACTGGTGGTTGAACCCGGCATCCTGCCCTATGAGAAGGAGATCAAGGGCCTGCAAGAGATGCAGGCGCTTGTGGGCGGGCTGATTGATGCCATCTATCCCTATGACGATCCGGTGGCCCTGGTCTGCAACGACGAGGGCCTGCTGCTGGGCCTGCCCTTCAACCGCAGCGTAGAGGGCGGCTACGGCGGCATCTGCGGCACCTTCTTTGTCTGCGGCCTGGGGGAGGATACCTTCGTCTCCCTCAGCCCGGAGCTGATAGAGAAATACCGGGAAAAATTCCGGCGTGCCGAGATTCTGCTGGGTGTCAAAGGCAACACCCCCATCACCTTCAAGACCGAGGCCAAGCCCAAAGCCAGGCCGGAAAAGCTCAAGCCCCGCCATGAGGCCCAGCGATGACACCCGGGCCAGGGTAAAGGCCCTGACGGAGCAGCTGGAAACCGGCGTGAAAGCGGTCTTTGAGAGCGAGAAGTACAAGGCCTATCTGAACGCCATGTCGAGGTTCCACCATTACAGCTTCGGCAATGTGATGCTGATCCTGATGCAGTGCTCGGAGGCCAGCATGGTGGCGGGCTATACCACCTGGAAAAAGCAGTTTGGCCGAACGGTGAAGAAGGGCGAGCATGGGATTATGATCCTTGCGCCGGTGATGGGTAGCAGACTGATAAACCAAGACAGGCTCAACCCGGACACCCATCAGCCCATCATCGGGCCGGATGGAGAGCCGGAGAAAGAGCCTGTCTTTGTTCCGTATCGGAGCTTCCGGGTGGCATATGTCTTTGATGTAAGCCAGACCGAGGGCCGGGAGCTGCCCAGCCTGGGGGTGGGAGAACTCAGCGGCGAGGTGGAACACTTTGAGCGTATTTTCGCGGCAGTGGAAGCCCTCTCCCCGGTTCCTGTGGAATACCGCCCGGCCCAGAAGTTCAAAGGCTGCTACAGTCATTTGGAGCAGAAGATTTATCTGAACCAGGGCATGAGCCAGGTTCAGACCCTCAAGACCCTAATCCACGAGACGGCCCACGCCCTGCTCCATGCCCGGCCGGAAGCGGCGGATAAGGACAGGCACACCAAGGAGGTGGAGGCAGAGAGCATCGCCTATGTGGTCTGCCAGCACTTCGGCATCGACACCGCCGACTATTCCTTTCCCTATGTGACCTCCTGGAGCAGCGGCAAGGAGCTGGACGAGCTGAAAGCATCGTTGGACTGCATCAGCAAAACTTCCTCCGGCCTGATCACCGCCATGGAATCCGCCTGCCCGGAACTGGCAGTAGATAAGGCAGAGAAGCCAAAAGAGAAATGCGTCTCACGGTGAGACACATTTCAGTTGTAAATTTTCCAAAATGCATTGCTATTGTACGTACATCTGTGTATAATAAAGGCATAAGAGAAACAGCTGGGGTATGAAAGGAGAATACTATGGCTAAAACTGCAAATCTGTATGCCCGCATTGAACCGGATGTGAAAGAACAGGCTGAGAGCATCCTTGCCGCTTTGGGCATTCCTGTATCCAATGCGATCAATATGTTCTATAAGCAGATCATTTTACAGCGGGGTATTCCTTTTGAGCTCAAGCTCCCTGCCCCCAATATCCCGGATATAAGCAAACTGTCCCAGACGGAGTTGAATGCGGGACTGGAAAAGGGCTATCAGGATGTGCTCC
>DVKV01000001.1 GCA_018715835.1 Candidatus Faecousia intestinavium
ATTTCCGGCTTTCCGGGATGAAAAATGAAAGGGGTCATTTTCATGAAAGAATCTTTCGGCGTTTTGCCCTCGGGGGAAACGGCGTCCTTGTACACCATATCCCGGGGCGGGATTACGGCGGCGGTCACCGACTTCGGGGCCACCCTGGTCCGTCTGCTGGTTCCGGACAGCACGGGGGCAGCGGCGGATGTGGTGCTGGGGTACGATTCCTGCACGGGCTATCTCAACGGGAATGCCTGTCTGGGAGCCACGGTGGGCCGCAGCGCCAACCGGCTGAAGCAGGCGACCTTTGCCCTGGGCGGCAAAGCTTATGCCCTGACGCCCAACGAGGGAAAGAACAACCTCCATTCCGGTCCGGATTACTTTTTCAAGCGGATGTGGAAGGTGGAGTCCCACACGGAGACTGCCATCACCCTGTCTTTGTACAGCCCCCATGGGGATCAGGGGTTCCCCGGAAACGCAGAAATCCGGGTGACCTATTCCCTGGAGCCCAATAACGTTCTTCGAATTGCCTATCAGGCGGTCAGCGACCGGGACACGGTGTTCAACTTCACCAACCACAGCTATTTCAATTTGGCGGGCCACGAGAAAACCGATGCTGCTATGAATCAGATCCTTACCATTCCCGGCCGGTTCTTCAATCCGGACGACGCCGAGAACATCCCCACCGGGGAACTGCGTCCGGTGGCGGGAACCCCCATGGATTTCCGCAGCCCCAAGGCCATCGCCCAGGACATTGAAGCGGACTATGAACCCCTGCACCTTCAGGGCGGGTACGACCACAACTGGGAAGTTTTCTGCGATCCCTGTGCCGTCCTTACCGATCCGGTTTCCGGCCGGACCATGGCGGTGTCCACGGACTGCCCGGGCATCCAGTTCTATGCCGGAAACTTCCTGGACGAGCAGGGAAAAGCCGGGGTTTATTACGGCAAGCGCTCCGGCGTGGCCCTGGAGACCCAGTTCTATCCCGACGCGCTCCACCACCCCGAATGGCCCCAGCCGGTGACCAAGGCCGGGGAAACCTACCGCAGCGAAACAACCTACCGCTTTACCTGGTGACCATATTCCCCCGCAGACATGAGCTGCGGGGGAGTATTTTTGGCATCCGGGGCTGGCGCTGAAATCCCAACAAAAAAAGACGTGCCGCAATTGCGGCACGCCCTGCTGTTATGAAAATTATTCCGCAGCGGTAACGGAAGTGATGTGGGGGTTCACACCCTCATACCAGTACAGGAAGCCCTCAGCGTTGATCACGTCGCCAACCTGCAGAGCCTCGACAGCCTTGTACACATCGGTGTCAGCGCCGCACAGGTAGGACTCCACGCAGAAGTTGTAGGTCTCTCCATTGACGGACACGTTGAAGTACAGGTCATCGCCCTGGGAGCCGGAGCCATCCCAGCTGTACAGGAAAGCAGCCTCGTTGCCGTTGGCATCGGTGCTGGGTTCCACGGTCAGGCCGGTGAAGGTCACAAACTCATTCTGATGGTCGATCAGCTCGTCGGTGCCCAGCAGATCGGTCACGTCCAGAGCCTCGGCGATGTAGGTGTCGCCGCCCTCGACGAACTCGAAGGTGCCGTCCATGATCTCCACTTCGCCGGACCACTCAGCCTTGTAGCCGGTGATACGGATCTTGGTGCCGGGAACCAGCTTGGCAGCGTCTTCCTCGGAGCAGGCCATGTCATAAGCGAACACAGCGCCCTCGGGGCTCTGGCAGTAGACGGTGATCTTGTCTTCCCACCAGGACTGGGTGGCCTGGACATAGGTTTCCACGCAGACCTGATCGTCGATGGCGGCGGCCAGATACTCTTCGTGGGTCATGACTTCCACAGCGGCGGACTCGGTGCCATCGGTGCTTTCGGTGGCAGCGGTGGTCTCTTCCGCGGCGACGGTGGTCTCCACGGCGGCAGCGGTGGTTTCAGCAGCTGCGGCAGTGGTCTCGGTGGTGTCGGTCCTGGCACAGGCGGCAAAAGCCAGAACCATGCTCAGGGCCAGCAGCATTGCTACAAACTTTTTCATGTTTTCTTCTCCTTTAATCGCTTGTTGGTGTGCGCTAGCACGGATTCATTATACTACAATCCTTCCAGAAATCAACGGTTTTGTCAAAAAGTTTCTGTTTCCGAAACATTTTGTTCCCATTTTCCCGGAAGCTGCATCCATCAGGAAGGCTGCCGGCGATTTTTCCGGCTCTGGGCCAGGGCATAAATTCCCATTCCCAGCCAGCACAGGGCCAGGGCGGCCAGCAGGGCTTTGGAAGCGGCAGGCAGGGGACCAAGCTCCGCTTTTCCGTCAGAGGCGGTGATCTGATCCAGCCGGTACAGGGCGGAAACCTCCGTGAACAGCTCGTCCAGGTAAGCGTCATCCACCGTCTGGCCCCGGCGGGCGGACTTGTTCACGTCCTCAATCAGCTGTCCGGCGGCGTTTCGCAGGGAGGTGGAGCCGTTGAACACCGATGTGACGAAGGTGCTGTCGGTATTGTCCAGCAGCAGCTGAGCAGCGTCGATTTTCACGCAGTAGTAGGTGTCGTTGTCCTCCCCACGGCGGCTGAGATAGTCCTGATACTCCGCCGAGGACTGGGCCTTGCTGGTCACCGGTACATACCCTTCCGTCTGAGAGTAAGCGATCTGCACAGAGTTGGTCAGCAGGTACTGGGCAAACAGCCAGGAGGCCAGCACCTCCTGGGGGTCTGACTTCTGGAAAATGCAGACGGAGGGGCCCTGGGAGATCATGCTGGGATGCTCCGGGTCAAACTGAGGGATGGTCATGACGGCGGTTTCAAAGGGAACCAGCTTTTCCTCGGCAATGTCCAGCAGAGGAGCGTCGCTGCCCATCCAGGTGGCTCCGGCGGTGGAGTCAATGGCAAAGATGCACTGTCCGGCGTTGAGGAAGTTTGCCGGATATCCCGCCAGCTTGAAGGTGTTGAAGGTACCCTTTTCCACCTGCTCCGCAATGGTATGCAGCAGAGAGCGGGTGGTGTCGTTGAACAGCTGCACCTCTCCCCGGGCGTTGGAATACCCGGCGTCCAACTGGTGGAGCATCTGAATCATCATGTTGTCCGTGGACTTGTAGATGAAGGGAATCAGCACCTTCTGCCCGTTGAGCAGGTAATTCCCCTGGCTGTCCTGGGCCATGGCGGCTTCACACACCTCCCAGACAAAGTCCCAGGTCAGGGTTTCCGGCAGGGTAAAGCCCAGGGCTTCCACGTAGGTCTTATTGATATAACAAGCCTCGGTGGAACGCATATAGGGAATGGCGTAGTAGTGACCGTTGAATCGGCACTCCTGAAGAAACTTGGGGATAATCTCCTCCTGGGTTGGGCCGTCGAAGAGAATCTCGCTGCCCCCCAGACCGTACTTGGGGTCGGCAAACAGATCATCCAGGGGCACCACCGTGTCCGCACCGGTGAGGTAGGTGGCGATGTGGTCGGGGTAGGTAATGCACACGTTGGGGGTGGTATCGGTGGAGATGTTGGTGATGACATCGTTGTAGATCTTACCGTAGTCGGTATACAGCCGCAGATTCACGGTGATGTTGGGGTAGAGGGCCTGGAAATCCGCAATGGCCTGCTTGTAGATGTTCACCTGGGCCATGTTGGTATCGTTTTTGGCCCAGAAGATGATCTCATAGTTCCGGGAGGTGTCGAACTCCTCCGGGATCACAAAGGCGGCTTTCTCCTGGGAGCCGTGGCAGCCGCTGAGTCCCAATAACATCAGGCCGCACAGAACCAGGGCAATGAACTTTTTCATCCTTTCACCCCTCCTCTGGAGACGCCGGTCATGATCTTCCGGCGGAAAATCAGGAACAGCACAATCAGCGGCACGGAGATGACCACCACCGCTGCCATCATGGCGGGGATGTTTTCCCGGCCGAAGCCATTCTCCCGGATTTCCTGGATGCCGTTGGATACCAGAAAATAGGCCTGGTCGTCGGTAATCAGCCGGGGCCAGATGTAGGAATTCCAGCATTCGATGACCTTGAGGATGGTGATGGTGATGATGGTGGGCCGGCAGATGGGAATGAGGACCCTCCACAGGTACTTCAGGTCCGAGGTGCCGTCCACCTTGGCGGCATAGTACAGTTCATCGGGAATCTGGGCGAAGTTTTCCTTCAACAGATAAATATAGAACACTGACGTTACACTGGGCAGAATCAGCCCCAGGAAGGTATTGCGCAGATCCCAGTTGGTGATGGTGACGAAGTTGGTAATGACCACCAGCTCCGTGGGAATCATCATCAGGGACAGAAACAGGGTAAAGGCCAGATCCCGACCCCGGAAGTTCAGCCGGGCAAAGGCAAAGGCGGCCAACACCGTGACAATCAGCATCAGGGCGGTGGTGGCCAGGGTGAAGATCACGGTATTGACAAAGTAACCTGCCAGGGGTACCTGGGTAAAGGCCTGGGTGTAGTTTTCCAGGGTGGGAGAGAGGGTGTACAGCTGGGGAATCCACTCGGAGTTGTAGGCGCCGTAGCTTTTCACGCTGGTCAGCACCATCCAGTAGAAGGGAAACAGTACCGCCAGGGCCCACACGGTGAGCAGAAAATAGGTGATGGTTTTCCTTGCACGGGCACGGCGCAGGTCGGCTTTTTCTATTTTTTCAAAATCCATACCGGCACCTCCTCAATAGTGGACGTGCTTCTTGCTCACCAGCAGATTGATGCAGGTGATGGTCAGCACGATGGCAAACAGCAGTATGGCGGCGGCAGAGGCGTAGGAGGGGTAGCCGCCGGAATCTCCGTAGAGCATATCGTAGATATAGCCCACGATGGTGTTCATTTCCGAGGCGTTCAGGTCGGTGCCGAACAGGGCAACGGCGTCGGAATAGGCTTTGAAAGCCCCGATGAATCCGGTAATCACCAGATAAAACAGGGACGGGGAAATCATGGGCAGGGTAATCCGGGTGAACACCCGCAGCCGGGGGGTGCCGTCCACCTTGGCGGCGTTGTAGTAGGTCTGATCCACCGAGGCCAGGGCACTGGTGAGAATCAAAATCTTGAAGGGCAGCACCACCCAAACGGTGTAGAAGCACAGCACAAACATTTTCGCCCAGTAGGGACCGCCGATGAAATCCACCGGACCGGTATCGAACCAGCTGAGCACCAGATTAGCAAGACCATCGGTGTAGGGGGTCTGCTTGAAGAGAATCATGAACACCAGTCCTACCGCCAGCGTGTTGGTGACGTAGGGCAGAAAGTAGATGGTCTGATACAGCTCCCGGAGCTTGTGAATGGAACTCAGTCCCACGGAGATCAGCAGGGCCAGTCCCGTGGACAAGGGGACCGTGATGATCACCAGGATAAAGGTGTTTTTCAGGGCCTGGAGGAAGTAGGGGTCCCGGAGCACATAGGCGTAGTTATACCCACCAACTCCCCAATAGGTCTGGGAGGCGAAGTTGTACCCTTCTTCCAGGGAGTAAATCAGCACGTCGATCAGGGGATACACCAGGAAGAACCCCAGAAAGACGGCGGCAGGCAGCAGGTACAGCCAGCCCTTGGGATTGTTCTTTTCCATATGCCGCCTCCGTCAGAAGAAAATCCGCGCCCCGTCTTCCTTGGAAAACAGGAAGACCTTGTTTTTCTTCAGATCGAACCGGACGGTTTTTCCGGTAGTCACCGGGGTCTCGCCGGAGATGATGGCCCGGATGGTCGCGTTCTGGGAGCAGGGGTGAGTGGATACCACGCTGATGTCCCGGCCCATGATTTCCACGCTGCTGAAATTGCAGGTCAGAGCGCCGTCGGCTTTGGGCAGGAAGCCCTCGGGCCGGATGGCGGCGGTGACGGACTGATCTTCCACGCTGGGCACCGGCAGAACGCCTTCCTCTCCGATGTAAAGGGTCTGATTCTTCACCTGGGCATCGAAGACGTTGATGGGGGGATTGCCCAGGAATTTCGCCACAAACAGGTTGGCCGGGGAGTCGTAAACCTCCTGAGGAGCACCAGTCTGCTGAATGACGCCGTCCTTCATCACCACAATCTGGTCGGAGATGGACATGGCCTCCTCCTGGTCATGGGTGACGAACACCGTGGTGATACCGGTGGAGCGCTGAATCCGCCGGATTTCCTCCCGGGTTTGCAGCCGCAGCCGGGCGTCCAGGTTGGACAGGGGCTCGTCCAGCAGCAAAATCCGGGGCATTTTCACCAGAGCCCGGGCAATGGCCACCCGCTGCTGCTGGCCGCCGGAGAGCTCGCTGGGCTTGCGGTCCATGAGATTCTCAATCTGCACCAGCCGGGCGGCCTCCAGGGCTTTTTCCGCCATCTGCTGCTTGGTGAGTTTGTCTTTCCCTTTCCGGTTTTCCAGAGGGAAAGTGATGTTCTGCTTCACCGTCAGATGAGGGTACAGGGCATAGTTCTGAAAAACCAGACCCACTCCCCGATGCTCTGCGGGCAGATCGGTGACGTCATCTTCCCCAAAGAAAATCCGTCCGCTGGTGGGTTTCAGCAGACCGGAGAGAAGATTCAATGTGGTGGATTTTCCGCAGCCCGAGGGGCCCAGCAGGGCAATGAGCTTCCCGTCGGGGATCTCCAGGGAGAAATCGTTGACGGCTACCACGTCCTGCGGCTGTTTTTTGTTCCGGCTGGGGAATTTTTTTGTCAGATGCTCCAGGATGACATTCATGGAAATCCCATTCCTTTCGGACAATATTGTGTTTATTATAAGGCATTGCCCGGGAATTTGCAAGAAAGATCTGTAGCATAGTACCCAATTCGGCGCGACGGAACAGCGCAACGGGCAATCCCGGGGAGGGATTGCCCGTTGTGCGTGTAAAAAATTGCGGTTTCTTTCCCAGTGTTGGGAGTAAAGTAATTCAAAAACCATGTTCCGCCGGGGCGCACCCCAGGGTGGCCTCTCTTGCCCCTGCGGGGCAATTCACCTTCTGTACCTGGCGGAACATACTTTACAGGCTGCAAGTGTGGAATTTGTCCCCCATCGGGGG
>DVKV01000125.1 GCA_018715835.1 Candidatus Faecousia intestinavium
TACAAAAGCCGCCGGCGGGAACCGGCGGCTTTCGCACTCAGCAGTACTTTGCTACGGCGGCGCGGATCATTTCCACGCACTCCTTGGCAATGGGGTAATCGGATTCGATCATCTCGGCCAGCGGAGCCCGGACACTGCCGCAGTCGATGCCTTCCTTGATGCGCAGGATTTCCTTGATCACGGCGTACATGTTGCCGTGGGCGGAGCACATCTTGTAGATGATCCGGCAGCAGTCGTTCTGGATATCCAGCGCCTTGGCCAGATCGCCGCTCTTGACGCAGTCAAACAGCTTCTGGTACAGTTCCGGCATGGCGCCGTAGGTGCCGCCGATGCCGCCGGTGGCGCCCATCACCAGGCCGGAGATCAGCTGCTCATCGGGACCGTTGAAGACGATGGCGCCCTCATCCCGCCACATCTGGATGTCCTGGGTGGGCATAGAGGAGTTCTTGACGCCGATCACCCGGGGGTTCTTCAGCATTTCCTTCAGCAGGGGCACCGTCAGGGCCACACCTGCCAGCTGGGGAATGTTGTAGATGATGAAGTCGGTGTTGGGAGCGGCAGCGCTCATGTCATTCCAGTACTTGGCAATGGCATAAGGGGGCAGCTTGAAGTAAATGGGAGGGATGGCGGCAATGGCATCCACCCCCAGGCTCTCGGCGTGAGCGGCCAGTTCCTGGGAGTCGGCAGTGTTGTTGCAGGCGATGTGGGCAATCACGGTGATCTTGCCCTTGGCCTCGGCCATCACATTCTCCAGCACCAGCTTCCGCTCTTCCTTGCTCTGGTAGATGCACTCACCGGAGGAGCCGCCCACATATACGCCTTTGACACCCTTGTCAATGAAGTAGCGGGTCAGCTGACGAACTGCATCGGGATTGATTTTGCCTTCCCCGTCATAGCAGGCGTAGAAAGCCGGGATGATGCCTTCAAATTTTTTGATGTCAGTCATATCAGGTTCTCCTTATTTTTGTAAAGTCGGACACAATCCCCTCAGATGAGGGGATTGGACCGGATAATTAACCCTTCACAGCGCCCATGGTAATGCCCTTGGTAAAATACTTCTGGAAGATCAGGAACACAATGATGATGGGAACGGATGCCAGAGCAGAGCCTGCCATCAGGATGCCGAAGTCCGTGGAGTTCTCGCCCTGCATGGTGGCGATACCAACGGAGATGGTCAGTTCCTTGGTACTCATCAGCATGATCAGCTGCATAAAGTAGTCGTTCCAGGAATTGATGAAGGTAAAGATGGCGCAGGCACCCACACCGGGCTTAATCATGGGGAACATGACGTCGGTGAAGGTACGCCATTCGCTGGCACCGTCAATCCGGCAGGCCTCCACCATTTCCGTGGGAATACCCTCGGCAAACTGCTTCAGCAGGAACACGCCGAAGGGCCAGCCCACGATGGGGATGATGACGGACCAAATGGTGTCATACAGGTTCAGTGCAGACATTTCCCGCACCAGAGGGATCAGGATAACCTGCTTGGGCAGAGCCATGGCGCAGACGATCAGGCTGAACAGAATGGTCCGGCCGTAGAAGCGCTTCTTGGCCAGGGCATAACCGGCCATTGCAGCAGTCAGGCAGGTCAGCAGCATGGAGGATACGGACATAACCACCGTATTCAGCAGCCAACGGATGGCGCCGGGGATGGTAGGTCCGGTGATGGTGTAGCCAAACAGAGAGAAGTCAAACAGCGGAGCGGTACGCTTGCTCATCAGGTTCTCATAGTTGGTCATAACCCATTCGGAAGGAACCCAAACCGGGGTGGAAGACAGGATCTCGGTCTTGGTTTTGAAAGAGCCGGTGATGATCCAGTACAGGGGGAACAGGAAGGTAAAGGCGATCAGGCAGATAACCACACAGGAGAAAATGGAGTAGAGTTTAGCTCTGCGCTGTTCCGGGGAAAGCTGACTATAATGACTCATATTCCGTTGCCCCCTTCCTTATTTCTCCTGTCCGGCCTTGAACTGCAGGGCGGACAGAATGGCGATGATAATGGCGAGGATGACGCCCATGGCATTGCCGTAACCATACTTATACAGCTTGAAGGCGCTGTAGTAGATATAGTACATAATGGTCATAGTGGAGTTCTTCGGGCCGCCGGAAGTCAGCAGCTGAATCAGAGCGAAGCACTGGAAGGAGTTGATGGTGGTAATCACCAGGATGTACAAGGTAGTGGGCATCATCTGGGGCCACTTGATTTTCCAGAATGCCTGCTTGGGGGTGGCGCCGTCTACTTCGGCGGCTTCCACCAGAGATTTGTCCACGTTGTCCAGAGCAGAGACATACAGAACGATGGGCTGGCCCACAGAGGTGGTCAGCAGAATGAGGATGATGCACCACAGCGCATACTTCTCATCGCCAAGCCAATTGATATTCTTGTCCAGGATGCCCAGGACGTCCTTTCCCACATAGTTGAAAATACCATAATAGTTGTTGAACATCCACTTCCAGACCATGGTGACAGCCACGGAGCCGGTAACCACAGGCAGGTAGAAGATGCAGCGGAAAGCGGAGGTGGCAGCAACCGGCATCTTGCTGATGGCAGAGGCCACCCAAAGAGAGAATATGCAGGTGATCGGCACAGACACCAGCACAATCACCATGGTGTTCCGCAGGGCAATCCAGAAAACGCTGTCCTGGAACAGGTCCTGATAGTTCTTCAATCCAACGAAAATATCCTCCCGGCCCATGGTGGCATCGAAAAAGCTGGTGTAGACGCACATGAACATGGGGTAGAGGACAAAGCCCACGAAGAAAGCAAGAAAGGGCAGCAGGAACAGATAGGCCGCAATATTTTCCTGCATAACCAGCTTACGCTGCTTCTGGCTGTACTGTACTTTTGTTTTTACCAAGGAGATCCCCCTCTCAACAGATTGCCGGAATCAGCGCCCCTCCCCTCGAAGGGGAGGGGCGCTGTTCAGATAACTATTTCCTCTTTCCGGTCAGGAATCAGCCTTCTGCGGCAGCAGCGGCATTGGAGGCAGTTTGAGCAGCTTCCATTTCGGCCAGGATGGCTTCCACGGAGCCGTCGGTGGCGCTGACACGCTGCAGCATGTTCCACCACTCGGTACGGGCCTGAGTCCAGCCCTTGGTGACCTGGTAGTAGTCACCCATCATGGGGCTGAGCAGGTTGTACTCGGGGAACAGCTCGTCGGTAGCGTAAACGCCTTCCACATCACGGACAGGAGCGTAGGTGGTGGCCTCAACAGCCTTGATGTACTGAGCATCGTCCTCAGTCATGAACTTGATGAAGGTCTTGGCAGCCTCGATCTTGGCCTCATCGCCATTGTCGAACACGCCGAAGCCCCAGATACCGCCCTGCAGGGAGGGAGTGGTGTCGGAGGGGAAGGCCATGGGCAGAACGTCGAAGCTCAGAGCGTCAGCATTGGTAACTTCCTGGCCGATGTTCCAGCAGAAAGCCATCTGGAAGGTGCCGTTTACGAATGCCTGGATTTCATCAGCAGCCACGATAGCGGTGTCGAAGGTGATGCCGTCCTGGGCATACAGCTTGGCCAGAGCTTCCGCATTTTCCTGAGAAGCGTAGGTATACTCGGTGTGCTCGGCGTTGGCGTAGGTGCCGCCGCCCAGGTTGGTAATCAGAGCGCGGGTGCCCTGGTCGCCGCCCTGACCGCCGCAGTAGATGGTGCCAACGTACTCGTTGCCGGCATCATACACAGCCTGAACAGCCTTGAAGAAGTCTTCCACAGAGTTCCAGGTATGGGTTTCCTCGTTCAGGTACTGCAGAGCGTCAGCAGCCTCGAACACGTCCCGGTTGATGGCCATGCAGTGGGCGATCATACATACGGGCATTTCGTAGACAGCGCCGTCAGCGCTGGTGCAGGAGGACAGAACGGAGTCATAAGTACCGGCAGGAACGATGTCCTTCAGGTCAACCATCAGGCCCTTGGCGCCCCAGTTGGCGATCAGACGCTCGGGTCCTTCCATAACGATGTCAGGAGCCTGTCCGCCTTCGATGGCGGTGTTGACCTTGTCGTCACCGTTGGTGTAGTCCAGGTATTCAACCTTGACAGTGATGTTGGGGTAAGCGGCGTTGAAGTCAGCCAGCAGAGCGGAGACGGTAGCCTCGTCGGTCCACTTGCCGATGGGGTAGGTCCACAGAGAGATTTCTACGGGATCGCCGGCAGCCTCGGGAGCCGCAGCCTGGGTGCCTTCGGTGGCAGCGGGCTGGGTTTCGGGGGCCTGGGTTTCCGCGGTCTTTTCCACGGAGCAAGCGCCCAGGGACAGAACCATGACCAGTGCCAGCAGAAGTGCGACAATCTTCTTCATAATCACATTCTCCTCACAATTGTTATTTTGCACAATTCGACACAGCAAATCGTGCGTCCTACTGAAAATATTACACGAGA
>DVKV01000126.1 GCA_018715835.1 Candidatus Faecousia intestinavium
CGACAAACGGAGCGGCGAGGAAGTGGGTTCTATTCATCAGAAACTGCTTACCTTGATGCCCCAGTTTGAAATTGTGATTGGTGAGCGCAGCCAGGGCCTGGTGCGCAAGGAGTTCACCTTTTTCCGCCCTCGCTATTGGGTGGACTTCCATGGCTGGAGCGTGGACGGGGATCTGATGGGCTGGGACTACCGGGTATGCGATGGAGCAACGGAAGTGATGTCCATTTCCAAAGAGGTTTTCAACTGGACGGATACTTATGTACTCCGCTATGACAACCCGGCGGACGAGATGCCCGGCTTGCTTCTGGTTCTGGCGATCGATGCCGCCAACTGCGGAAAATAATAATTTGTTTTACCAAAAGGAGAATTTTCCATGGATAAAATCACCAGCTTTACCATTGATCATCTGCGGCTGCTGCCCGGACTATATGTTTCCCGGAAAGACCAGGCAGGAACCCAGACGGTTACAACCTTTGATCTCCGGCTCACCAGGCCCAACCAGGAGCCGGTGATGAATACAGCGGAGGTGCACACCATCGAGCATCTGGCAGCTACTTATCTTCGCAACGAACCCAACTGGAAGGATAAAGTCCTGTATTTTGGCCCCATGGGCTGCAGAACTGGGTTTTATCTGCTGATCACGGGAGATTATACTTCTGAGCAGATTCTGCCTCTGGTGCTGGACTGCTTCCGCTTCATCCGGGATTACCGGGGAGAGGTGCCGGGTGCCAGTGCCAGAGACTGCGGAAACTATCTGGATATGAACCTTCCTATGGCAAACAACTGGGGTGCCAGATATTGTGCCCTGTTGGAGAATATTACGCCGGAGCATCTGCGCTACCCGGCGGACGAAGGAGAGACAGTATGACAAAACTTGGCATTATTGGCGCCATGCAGGTGGAAGTGGAAACCCTGCTGGGGGAAATGACGAACCAGAGAACCACCAGAAAAGCGGGAAGCGACTTTTACGAGGGAACCCTGGAAGGGCTGCCGGTGGTGGTGGTGCAGTGCGGCGTGGGTAAGGTGAATGCGGCGCTGTGCGTCCAGATTCTGTGCGACTGCTTCCAGGTCACCCACATTGTTAACACCGGCGTGGCTGGTTCTTTATGCAATGAACTGGACATCGGGGATCTGGTCATCAGCCGGGACGCCATGTATCATGACTTTGATTGCGGCGTCATCAGTCCGGCCTATCAGGTTGGACAGGTGCCGGGCTTTGACACCGTGGCGTTTCCGGCGGATGAAAAACTGATTTCCTATGCCTTTGCCGCGGCGGAATCAGTGAACCCCGGGCATACCCGGATTGGGCGGGTGGCCAGCGGCGATCAGTTTGTCTGCCGGAAAGATCAGAAGGAATCTATCATATCCCTGACCGGCGCCCTGTGTACGGAAATGGAGGGGGCGGGAACAGCCCAGACCGCTTCCCGAAACGGCGTGCCCTATGTGATCATCCGGGCAATTTCCGATAAAGCGGACGACAGCGCCGAAATGGACTATCCCACATTTGAAACCATTGCTGCCCATCGCTGTGCTCAGGTTACTGCCAGCCTGGCCAGGCAGCTGAACCAGAAATAAAAAGGAAAGGATCTTCACCATGAAAACCGTAACGGAGCGTTTTTTGCACTATGTATCCTTCGACACCCAGTCCGATGAAAATTCCACCAGCTGCCCCACAACGGAAAAGCAGAAACTGCTGGCTAAAGCCCTGGTGGAAGAGATGAAGGAGATGGGCATTTCCGATGCCCGGATGACGGACTCCGGCTATGTCTACGGCACGGTGCCCGGTGATCCGGAGCTGCCCACCATCGGCCTGATTGCCCACATGGATACCTCCCCGGACGCTTCCGGGGCAAACGTGAAGGCCAGTATTGTTTCTTACCAGGGCGGAGACATCTGCCTGAATCCGGAGAAGGGGATTTTCCTGCGGGAGAAGGACTATGAGTCCCTGACCCGGAACCGAGGGAAGAACCTGATTGTCACCGACGGCACCACTCTTCTGGGGGCGGATGACAAGGCCGGCGTGGCGGAAATTATGACGGCTGCGGACACCCTGCTCCGCCAGGGCGGGCGGCATGCCACCTTGAAGATCGGCTTTACCCCCGATGAGGAGGTGGGCCAGGGAGCGGACGGTTTTGATGTTCCGGGATTCGGGGCGGACTATGCCTATACCGTGGATGGCGGCACCCTGGGAGAAATTGAGTACGAGAACTTCAACGCAGCGGATGCCAAGGTGGTGATCCATGGCCTGAATATCCACCCCGGTTCCGCCAAAGACAAGATGGTCAACTCCCAGCTGATCGCCATGGAGTTTGCCGGACTGCTGCCGGTGCAGCAGCGGCCGGAGTACACCCAGGGCTATGAAGGGTTTTTCCACCTGACCCAGATGAGGGGCGAGGTGGAGGAATCTCAGCTGCACTATATCATCCGTGACCATGATTCGGAGAATTTCGCCCGGAAAAAGGCCGTAATGACGGAGGCAGCACGGTTCATCAACGAAAAATACGGCGCTGGCACCCTGGAGCTGACCATACAGGACAGCTACTACAACATGAAAAAGTGCATCGAGCCTCATATGTATGTGGTGGAGCGGGCAAAAGCAGCTATGGCGGCTGTGGGCATGGAGCCCCGGGAGGTCCCCATCCGGGGCGGTACGGACGGCGCCCGGCTGAGCTACGAGGGACTGCCCTGTCCCAACCTGTGTACCGGCGGAGAAAACTATCACGGACGATTCGAGTATATCCCGGTGGAGGATATGGAGCAGTGCGTGCAGATGCTGGTGGAAATTCTCACTGCATTCTGAGATAAGCAGGAAAATCCCCTGCCTTTCCGGTTTTACGGAGGGCAGGGGATTTTGTCAGAATTTTTTGAAGTAATACAGTTTTAATCCCGCGCAGACAATGGCAAGGGCGAATACACAGGCCAGAATGGTCAGGCTGACAACCATGTGAAAATATCCCGCTACCACAGCCGCCACCAGGCCCAGTATCAGAAAAATCCGGCAGCCTGCGGCCTGTGCGGCTGTTCTCACCTGAATGGTCCGTTCATCATGGGATTTGACGTAGTGCTTTTTCAACTTTTCCTGGCTGCGAAGGGCGCTGAGATCCAGGATCAGTCCCACAGCCAGCAGTATGCAAAGTGCAAAACAGGACCCGGTGATGCCACCCCGCCACTGGGATTGCCAGTGGGAATCTCCCGCTCCAGGCCCGAACTCGATGAGACCCGCCTCACCCAGAATGCCTAAAGCTCCGAACACAAGCAGCACCACGCAGGAAAGACCCAGAATCCAGCTTTCCTGCTTCAGTTTTTCCCGGTATGATTCCATATTCCATCCTCCAGTTCCGAGAAGTCGAAGACTTCCTCAATGGTGAGCCCGAAATATCGGGCAATTTTGTAAGCAAGAGGCAGGGAAGCCACATATTTGCCCACTTCAATGGATGTAATGGTCTGCCGTGTGGTACCCACGGCGTCAGCCAGTTCCTCCTGGGACAGCTTCCTCGCCTTCCGCAGTTCCCGAATGCGTGTTTTCATGAAAACACCTCTTCGGCAATACCGCACAGAAAAAAGTGCCAAATACCGCCGAGTGTGATATAATAAAGTCATGGATAAACAAATGACGATTTCCGCATTCAGCGACGAGCTGGCGCAGGTGCGGACAAAGAAAAAAGAATTTCTCAGTCAGATTGAACGGATCGTCCCGTGGAAGGAATGGCTTGCCATGATACAGCCGTGCTATTATAAAGGGGAGCGCGGCAACAAACCCTATCCGCAGGAGACCATGCTGCGGCTGTATCTGCTGCAAAACCTCTACGACCTGAGTGACGAGGCTACGGTGGCAGAGGCAATCGACAGCCGGGCATTTTCGGAGTTTTGCGGCGTGGATTCCAGCAACCAGATTCCGGACGGGGATACCCTTGGCCGGTTCCGGAACTTGCTGATCAAGAACGGACTGCAAGAAAAGCTGTTCGCTCAGGTGGTAGCAGCGCTCATGGAACGCGGTCTTATTCTGAAAAAAGGCACCATTGTAGATTCCACCATAATTTCTGCCCCCTCTTCTACCAAGAATAAGGAGAAGAAACGAGATCCGGATGCCCACCAAGTCAAGAAGGGCAACACTTGGCACTTTGGATATAAGGCACATATCGGCGTGGATAAGGACAGCGGACTGGTTCACACAGTGGAAGCCACACCAGCAAATGTCCACGACGTTGCGGAAGTGCCGAAATTGTTGACGGGAGAGGAAGAAGCGGTCTATGGAGACAGCGGTTATCTCGGCGCAGGTAAGCGCGAAGATGCCATAGTCCGAAATAAAGCAGGCCGGAAAATCAAGTACAAGATCAATCGTCGTCCTTCTCAGATGAAGAAACTGAGCAAAAGCGGGCAGTACGCAGCAAAGAAAGCGGAACAGGCGAAATCCTCAGTCCGAGCAAAAGTAGAGCATGTATTCGGTGTCGTTAAAAAGCAGCTGCGTTTTCGAAAAACACGATACCGAGGGCTTGAAAAGCAACAAGCCAAATTCAATATCATGTTTGCACTGGCAAATCTGATTCTGGCTGACAGACCCTGTCTGGCGGCTTGAGTCAGTGCGCCTTTGCGGACAATAATTCAGAGGTTATTCACAGTTTTTATTTGGCACCCACTGTATAATGCGGTTTTTGGCATTTATGCGGTGTTGCCCTAACTTTTTGGGGTCATTTCACATCTGAAACAGGCCCGTTTTTGCTTTATGAAGCTTGCAGATATTCTTCCAAAGTGATTCCCTGCCGGGTGATTTCCCCGGCGGCAGGATTTCCCACATAGCGGTAATGCCATGGTTCGTTGGTGATGCCGGTGATCTCAGTTTTATCCTCCGGGTACCGCTGAATAAAGCCGTATTCCCAGGCGTTTTCCTCCAGCCAGGTATAGACCTGGGAAGCGGTAGAGCGGGTGCCCTCCTGGTTGATATCCACCGCCAGTCCCAGCTGGTGCTCACTGGTTCCTGGCTTTGCAACCCGGAGCAAAGCAGCTTCCTTCGCCGATTTCCGGGAGTAGCCGTCGTCCCGGTATTCCTGGATTCTTTCGTCCAGCAGTTTCTGCTGCTCTTCCGCTGTCCGGTAGCCGGACGCCACAATGGGATATACCCCATCTGCCCGCATGGCGTCAAACATCTCCTGAAGAGCAGGGTACATCCGGCTGTCAACCTGCTCACCGTTGGATAGTTCGGTCAGTTCCACCGGATAATCCTCCGGCAGCCGATACTCGTCGTTCACCAGAATCAGCTTCCAGTCCCCACTGACATCCGCCGTCTTTCCCAGAAACGGAAGCACATCCGCCCAGGAAATACTCAGGGGATTGACCAGGAGAAACCAGACAGCCAGAATGATCAGGACCCATCCTGTAATCCCGAAATGTTTCTTCCTGCTCTTTGCTCTTCGGACATGCCGCCGGGCCAGGGTAGGCTCTTCTTCCACCGGCAACATCGGGAATTGGGTATTTTCTTCCATGAGCGGTTACTCCGCAAGGTAGAGATTGATAGTCTTCATGGCATTCTGGGCCGCATCTTCCGGGGTGATTTCCTTGAGCAGGCAGGCGGTCATCTGGTCCAGCACGGTGCTGCGGATGATGAAGTCCGTGGAGGCCGGGGTGGTCAGGTTGGCCACCCAGGTTCTCAGATTCTCCCGGTCCTGGGCATCCGGGTACTGGGCTTGAACCCCCATATTGTTACCATCGGCATCGGTGAAGCTTAAGTAACTGTCAATCACCCGCTCCTCGGTGGTTTCCTGGTCGAAAACCGCCTGGTTCACCGGGAAGCAGTAGCTCAGATCCTTGGACTGAACCTCCTGGCTGAGCATGAATTGGAGAAATGCTTCCGCCGCCTGGGGATGTTCGCTGGTGGTCAGGATGCCCATGATTCCCTTGGGCACAAAGACGCCGCTGTCTCCCAGCTCCAACATAGCCGTCTGGTAGTCATCCAGATATTGATCTGCCGCAAGGGCATTTGCCCATGTCCTCATTCCGTTCAAGGTACCCACCCCCATGCAGTAACCTTCGCCCCCCATCAGGATGGAACCAAGAAGTCCAGTATATTCGCCGGGAGCAAAAGGCGGCTCCTCATAAATATATTCCGGCCAAGCCTGCTGAATCTCCGTATCCAGGTCGTAAACTCGCTGCATTCCAGCGTAAAATTCCGCCAGTTTTTCCTGGTTCACCGTTCCGTCCGGATTGATCCATGCTGTGGAGAAGCTGTCGTACAATTGGTCCGCAATGTCTTCCGGCTGCAGGGCCCCCAAGACAGCGAAAGCATCCGGCCGCTCCGCCTTGGCCTGCTCACCGGCGGCCACCAGGGAATCCCAGTCGTGAATCTGAGAGACGATGTGGCTGGGTCCATACATGGCAGGCAGAATGAAGCCGGTGGGAACGGCGTAGATTTTGCCGTCCTGCTCATAGCACCGGGTCACCTGGGTGAGCGTGGGTTCCGCCTGACTGAGGATCTGGCTGACATCCGCCAGCAATCCCTTTTCCTGGTAAGTATTCAGGTTAAATCCGTCCAGGCAGATCAGATCCGGGCCTTTGCCCGCCAGAATTTCCGTGTTCAGGGCGCGGATGGCATCGCTGACGGTGATGCCGTCCTCCCCGGTCATGCCAATTTCCAGCTCCACCATCACCTCCGGATGGGCCACCTGGTACTGGGAGATCATCTGTGGCAGGTCTTCGCTTTCATACAGGCTGTAGATGGTCAGCTGGGTATCCGACACGGTGGGGATTTCCGTATCATAGGTGTAGTGCAGCAGCATGGCTCCCGTCTCGCCCCGGTTGCCCAGCACATAAAAGGTGTCATCCTCCGCTCCGGTCATGGCCACAGGCAGAAATCTGGTGTCGCCCAGGGTGGTCCGGGAGCCGTCGATCAGTTCCTCCACCACGCTGCCCCCGGGCACAAAGCTGTACAGGCCCATCTGGGTGATGAAGAACAGATAGCCCTCCGAATTTTCCCAGAATGCGATTTTGGGGGTGTTGCCCTCGTTGTCCCGGAGGGCATCCACAATCTGCTGGCCCATGGCGTTATCCAGAGCGGCGGTTTCGCCGTCGATGTTGGCGCTGACGGTATCCCAACCCATGATGTAGGTATTCTCACCGCCGCAGCCCATTTTGAAAACCATGGGTTCCACTTCATTGAGGTTTTCACCCACAGCACCGGTTTCCAGATCCACCTGGTAAACGCCGGACGTCTGGAACTGGGCAATCAGCTTTCCGCTGTTGGTAAAGTCGCAGTTCGGAATCAGGAATCCCGCAGTGTAATCGATATCTGGGGCGGTAATGGGGATTTCCTGATAGACGCCGTTTTCTTCCACAGCCCAGAGATGAAAGGCATACTCGCCCTCTGTTTCTCCAGCCTGCATGGTATAGCAGAACATTTTCCCATCCGGAGAGAGGGCGATTTGGGCCACATCCCCCGTGGACGTGATGGCTCCCGGTACCTCCCAGGTATCTGCCCAGGTGGTACGGTCCGCACCGGAAGTGCATACCATCACCGAGCCGTCCGTTCTTCTCAGCGCCACCCGGAGTCTGCCATCGTCCAGCATGACCAGATCCTCGGCATATTGGCACTCCGGCAAGGGGATGGACTGCTCCACATAGCGGCCCATGGCACCGCTGCTCTGGGTGGGAACAGCCTCCGTGACAATGGCTTCCTCTTTTTGACAGCCGGAGAAGCAGCCCGCCAGAAGCAGAATCGCCAGGGTAATACACAAGATTCGATTGAATTGTTTCATTTTCTTTCCTCCTTCGGTAAGATACCCAAAGGATACCATAGGAATCTCTAACCCGTCTCTAAATCACCGGGGCAGTTCCAGCACAAATTCCGCCCCGCCAAGGCGGCCATCCTGAACCCAGATTTTCCCTCCGTGAAGGTTCACAATCTGAGCCGCAATACTCAGGCCCAGACCGAAGTGGCTTCTGTCCGTCCTGTCTCTCCGGCCCCGGTGGAACCGCTGAAAAATTTCCTTTCTTTCCCCCTCCGGCACCCCTGGTCCCGTGTCGGACACAAAGAACCAAATGTTCCGCTTCCCTGCTTCCAGCCCCAGCAGCACCCGGCCAGGTGCCGGCGTATAGGCCAGAGCGTTGTCCATGAGAATGTTCAAAGCTTGGCAAATCCGTTCCCGATCCATGGAAATCCCCTGGATATCCTCCTGGGGAGCCCGGATCTCCAGGGCCAACCCCGCCTGCTTGAATAGAGGCAGATACCGCTCATAGGTTTCCAGCAGCACCATATCCGGGTCTGCCGCCGCCTTGTGGATTTCCCAGTTCTGGCTGTCTCCGCTGCTCAAGGTGAGCAGGTCCCCGATCAGCCGGGACATCCGCTGCCCTTCTCCCTGGATTTGTTGGAGAAAATAGCTGCGCTGGGCACCCTCCGCCTGGTCCATGGCAGAGGCGGCAGAGAGAATGGCCGCCAAGGGAGTCCGCAGTTCGTGGGATGCCGCTGCGGTAAACTCGATCTGCCGCTGGCGGCTCTCCCGGATGGGGCGGAGCATCCGTCCGGTAAAATACCAGGAAAACAGCCACAGCGCCGCCATGGCCAAGGCAACCCCCAGAAACACCACCATCCGCTGCCGGACGATGCTCCGGTTCATCCCTTCCAGGGAAAATACCATCATCAGTTCCATCACAGAGTTTTCCTTGGCCACCACCGCAAGGCCCCCGATATAGTCGTCCCCACCTTCGCCTTCCATCACGAAGGAGCAGCTCTTTCCTGCACAGGACTTGTCCGCGTACAGATCGTAATCCGATTTTGCCCGGCTTCGCACCTGCTGGAACTGTGAGGACAAATCCTCCTGACCGTGACGCATGGAAAACAGGGGTTTGCCGTTGTCCGAAATGGAAAGGGCCACATTTCCTGCCCCCTCCACCAGCCTGAGCCACTGGGAGGACATGGTATCCTGGCTGGACAGGTAGGCTGTCAGGGTGTTCATGCTGTTATGAAAGTTCTGCAGTGTCTGCTGCCTGGTGTCCTGCTCGGAGACAAACAGGCACAGCAAGGTCATGGCCAGCAGAATCACTGCGGTAACGGCAGTGTTGAAGGCGGTCAGTTTTCCCCGTACAGAGCCGATCATGCCTTGTCCTCCATCCGATAGCCGATGCCCCGGACTGTAACCAATCTCAGGCAGCTTCCAATTTTTCCCAGACTCCGGCGAAGAAAATAAATGTAGTTGTCCAGATTTCCGTCCTCCACATCATAATCCGGGCCCCAGACCCGGAGCAGAATGGTCTCCCGGGTCAGAATCTGTCCGGGATTCCGCAGGAACAGTTCCAGCAGTTCCCCCAGCTTTTTCGACAGGGTGGTGGACCGGTCCCCGCAGCAAGCCGTCAACGCCCGGGGTTCATAGACCACATCCCCCATCCGAAGGCTTTCCGTTTGCTGCAGAAGTCCGGGACGGCGCAGGACACACCGAATCCGGGCAAGCAGTTCTTCAAATACAAAAGGTTTGACGATATAATCGTCGGCTCCCTGGTTTAACCCCTCTGTCCGGTCCCGGACCTGGCCCAGGGCCGTCAGGAAAATCACCGGGACAGAAATTCCCTCCCGGCGCAGCCGGGTCAGAATCTCCATGCCGTCCATCCCGGGCAGCATCCGGTCCAGCAGGATCAGATCATGTCCCCCCTGGCAGGCAAGGAACAGCCCTTCCTCTCCATCCCGACTGACATCCACACCGAATCCCTCCTTGGACAGTTGGAAGGAGATGGATTCGCACAGGCTCTTGTCGTCTTCAATCAGCAGAATTCGCATCATATCTCTCCCTTATGGGCCACAGCACGGCCAAACACGCTCCGGCGTTTGCTGCTATTGATTTTACCATATTCCAAAGCATTTGCAACCGCCCATCGTCCATGGGTGTCAGCAGCAGTGCCTGCATGTGTTCCCGTTCCTCTGCCCACCAGTTCTGCCAGAAGGAAAAGTCCGACCACTTTGTGGGAATCATACTGGCAGGAATGACCACCTGGCTGCCCAGAAACCAGACGCTTCCCCCTAACAGGATACCGGCAAGCACAATTCTGCCCAGGCGGAGCCATTGCTTCTGCCGGAACAGATCGCCCATTTCCCGCCAGCCCAGCGCCAACCGGGAACAGGCCATGGCGCAGAGAATCCCCGGAAACAGCAGCAGGAAATTCTGTACCAGGCTCCAAAGGAAAACCGGATTCAGGATTTCTCCCTGCAAGTTCCAGCGAAGCAGACACTGTGCAGCTTCCGCCACCCCCTTTTCCCCGGATGCTACCAGGACCAGCCGGTCCAGATTCTCTTTCCCCTCCGCCATCCGGAGCATGGTGGGGCGAGTGGACTCCACAATTCCCAGAACCGGATAGGATTTCCCGTCTGCCCAGAGGACTTGCCCGCCCACCTGGATCGTTCCGAACAGGGCGTAGGCAGTCTGGGCGTCCACCAGGCAGCCACTTTGCCAGGCAAGGGGAGCTGCATCCATCAGTTCCGGATTCCCCGCCAGGAGAATCTGGGTCACCTGAACGTTTTTCCCGGTTTCCTGGCAGGAAAGGGTTTGCTGAGGGGTCTCTCCCCAGAAGCAGAAACCCACCGGCGTTTCCGTCTCCCATTCCTGCTGCTGGATTTGCTGCACTTGTTCGGCGGAAATTTCGCTGTCCAGCACAATCTGGGTCAGCCTCAGGGATTCCTCCGCCAGATTCGCAAAGGATAGTGCCATGCAAAAGACCCCAGTCCCTAACAGCAGCTGAAACAGCCGGATTTTTTGTCTGCGGCTCATCTCATTCCACCCGCACCCGGCTGCCCGGCTCAATTGTTCGGTCCGAAGAAACAATGATTTTATCCTGGGGGCTTACAGCGCCTTCTTCCAGAGCAGCCATGGTCTCGTTCCGGTCCAGGACGGTAACAGAAACCTTCTGCGCCTGCAGCTGAGGGCCCAAAACCGTGTTTACCTCCCGGACAACGAGCACATAGGGCTGGTTCTGTCCATCCAGGTGCAAGGCAGAAACCGGCACACAGCAGGCATAGGGCTGAGATTTCCGGGTGAACTGAAGCTGAGCGGCAGCCCCCAGGGAAAGGGTTCCCGCCGGGAGCTGGACGGTAATCCGGTATCCTCCCTCCTCTTCTGTACCGGACAGGGTGGTGACCGGCAGGTCTTCGTACACCTTTCCATTGCTTTCCGCCTGAATGAGGACCCGGTCCCCCACCCCGATATATTGGACCTGCTCTTCCGCCACCATCCCGGAAAATTTGCACCCCTGGCTCAAATCCGCCAGAAGCACCGCTGTGGTATCCGTGGTCTTGTCTCCCGTTTTGAGGTAGCTGGCGGTGACGATGCCATCCACCGGGGCAAGAACTTTCCCCTCTGCCTCCCGCAGGGCATTTAGCTTGTCCAAAGCCAGGGCCATCTGGTCATAGGTGATCTGCCCGATCTGGGCGGAACTGTTGGTGGCATCAGGCAGCCCGGCAGATTCCACGGCTCGGCCATAAACCGTTTTCGCTTGTTCCAACGCAGCCTGGGCATCCTCGTAGTTTTCCTGGGCTTTCTCCAGATTGCCCAGCAAATCCTGCTCCGAGAGCGTGGGAAAATCGGCCTGCTCCTGCCGGAAGGTTTCCAGGGCTTCATTGGCATCGTCCAGAGCCTGCTGGGTCTGCTGAACGGACTGCTCCGCCTGGGCCAGTTGTCCGGCATAACCATCCCGGACGGATTGGGCAATTGCTTCTTTTTCAGCCTGGGTCAGCGTCCGCGAGTCCAAAGTCTGGACTTCCGGCAGTTCGGCTTGCTGGGTTTCTTCCGCTGCTTCTGTTGTATCGGTCTGCTGCAGCGTGGGGTCTTTGGGTTCTTCCTCAGGCGCCGGCTGTGCCTGTTCTGCCTCCGCAATTGCCCGCTGTATTTCCGCTTCTATCTCCTGTTTCAGCTGCTCCAACGCTGAAACCGCGGCATCGTAAGCTGTTTTCGCCGTCTGACAGGACTCCATCAGGGCGTTTTCTTCCGCCTGGCTGGCAGAAGTTCCATCATAAAAGGCATCCAGGGCCGCCTGAGCCCGATCCAGGTCCCGTTTGGCCCGGTCCAGCACGGTCTGAGCCTGCGAAACAGCGGATTGATAATTTTCCTCCGCCTGGGCCTGGGCGTTGCTCCGCTGCTGCGCGCTGGCGTTGCTCTGGCTCCAGGCATCCTGGATGGACAGCTTCTGCTTCTGCATCTCCTGCTCCTGCTTGGTGATGGTTTCCTCCAGGTAGTCCATGTCCAGCGTAAACAAGACATCTCCCTGCTCCACCTGCTGTCCTTCGTTGACTTGGACGCTGGCAATCCGAAGGCCCGCCACGGTAGTCACTGCCAGTTCCTGGTTCTGAACTGCTTTCCCACTGACCTGGACCCGGTGGGCAATGGTGCCGTTGCCGGGAACAGTCGCTGTAACCACTGCGATGCTGTTCTGATAAAGGGCCCGGGACAGCAGGGTAAAGCCAATCATGGCGGCGAAGAAAATGCCGGTCCATTTCCAAAGGCGCCCCGTTCCATTCTTTAAGTACATTCAGTCTTTCCCTCCCGATAATGCAATCCCCTGCTCCAGATACTCCTGCCCATTCAAAAACAGCAGCAGCGCCGGAATCAGCATCAGCAGCGCCGCCGCAAATCCCATTCCCATGTCCGGCAGCGTGATTTCCGGCAAAAACAGGGACAGGGGCCACAGGGATTTGGTCTTGAGGTAGGTCATGGGCTGCTCGATCATGTTCCAGGCATCCAGAAAAGTCAAAATGGACACCGACAGAATTCCCGGTGCCCCCAGGGGCAGGCCAATTCGCAGAAATATCTGCCCCTCCCCGGCCCCATCCAGCCTTGCCGCCTCCAAAATCTCCCGAGGAATGGCCTGAAAGAACCGCTGAAGCAGAAAAACCGGAAAGGTGGAAAATACTGCGGGCAGAATCACCGCCCACAGGGTGTCCAGCAATTGAAGATCATCCAGCGCCAGATATTGAGGAAACATCATGACCTGAAAGGGCATCAGCATCAGCGCAATATAAAGGGTCATAATGGTCTTTTTCCCGGCAATGGGGAACCGTGCCAGCGCCCATGAAGCGGGAAGAGCCAGCAGCAGCTGTCCCAGCAGAATTCCGGCGGCGATTGCCACGGAATTCCAGAACATGGGGAAAAATCCGGGACTGTCCAGCAGCACTTCCACCAGGGACTGTAACGTGGGGGCCTGAGGCAGAAGGGACCACTTCACCATTTCTGTTCCATTGGAAAACAGGGGCGACAAATTTTCTTCCAATTCCCACTGGGAAGAAAATGCCCCGGTAATCGCAAACCAGATGGGATAGCAGATCACCAATGCCAGCAGCAGAAGAACAGACAGAACGACGGCTTTTTTCAATTTTCTCATTCCCCATCCTCCTTGTCCCAGGCCCGGCGCAGCAGGCCGATCAGCAGAAAAATGACGGCGGAACAGATCACGGACGCCGCTGCGATTTTATCAAAATCCAGTTCCCGGAACCAGTTGTTGTAAAGATGCTGCATCAGATACATACTTTCATCCGGATAATCCCCTGCCACCAGCCAGGCCTCCCGGAAGACCTTGAAGGAATTCAGCACCGACAGCACCACAATGATGTATCCGGTTCCTCTCAGGTTCGGCAGAGTAATCTGGAAGAAGATCTGCCAGGACGAAGCCCCATCTACCTGGGCTGCCTCGTAGCAGCTTTTCGGTATGGCTGACAACCCCGCCGCCCACAGCACCATGGTATAACCCAGGTTTTTCCACAGATAGCTGAGTACCAGCATCCAGAACGCCGCCCCGGAGTCCATCCAGGGAATGGTACCCATTCCCGTGTCCAGAAGTGCATGGTTGACCAGCCCATTGTCGTGAAACAGCGCCTTCCACACCAGCACCACGGAAGCCGCCGGGATCGCCATGGGCAGAAGAAAAGCCGACCGGATGGTTTTGCCAACCAGAGGCAGAGACTGCACCGCTACCGTCAGAATCAGGGACAGTCCCACCAGAATCGGCACACAGACGGCAATAAACCGGGCGGTATTGGATGCCGCCAGGGCGAAGGCGGTATTTTGAAACACCGTCCGGTAATTCTGAAGTCCGACCCATCTCCCGCCGACAGCGCTCTGGAAGGAGCGCAGCAGCACCTGAACCATGGGCAGCAGAAAAAAATAGAGAACGCCCAGCATATGCGGCAGAAGAAAAGATGCGGCGATGATCTTCCGCCGGAATCCGGGCTTGGCAAGCGGCGCATTGGACATAGAGCTGAAATTTCCCTTCTGTGGAATATGGAATTCAGTATACCGGCCCCATCTCTAAGAAATCTCTAAACCGTTTGAGAGGGAAAGACCGGAATGCGCAAAAATACCGCCTCCCGATTTGGAATCGGGAGGCGGCTGTCTGTTGGGGAGGAAGTCTTCGGCATTCATGATCCAGCAGGTCCAGCTTCTGTGGATTGGGGCAGTTCGGGGATTTCAGCTGCCGAATCCGGGAGAGCTTCCCGGAGCAGGTCAAGAGCATGGGTTTGTCCATAAAATATCTGGAAACCGGACGAGCAAGGTAGAATACAGTTGCAGTGGAGGTGAAGCATATGCTCACAGCAGCCTGGCTGATGCTGAGTACCCTGCTGTATTCGTTGCAGCTGAACACCGGTTCCTTCCCCAAACCCCTGTCCGCCGAGGAGGAGCGGTATTATCTGACTCTGGCCCAGGCGGGAGACCTGGATGCCCGGAATGTGCTGATTGAACGGAATCTGCGTCTGGTTGCCCACATAATGAAAAAATACTACGCCCAGACCTCGGACCAGGAGGATCTGATTTCCATCGGAACCATCGGGCTGATGAAAGGCATCAGTACCTTTGACCCCTCCAAAGGAGCCCGTCTGGCCACCTATGCCGCCCGGTGCGTTGAAAACGAAATTCTGATGCACTTTCGTGCCCAGCGGAAAAGCGCTCAGGATGTTTCCCTGTCGGACTACATCGAAACCTGCACTGACGGAGCCCCTTTGCAGTTAATGGATGTGGTCAGTGAGGACTGCGACCTGCTGGAGCAGGTATCCGCCAAAGAAATGGTTGTGAGTCTGCGCAAAGCCATGGACAGCTGCCTGACGGAGCAGGAGCGGCAGGTCATTCAGCTGCGCTACGGGCTCAACGGACAGGGCGCCAAACGGCAGCGGGAAGTGGCGGAGATCACCGGTATCAGCCGCAGTTACATCTCCCGGATTGAGAAACGGGCGTTGCAGAAACTCCGCCGGGAACTGGAAAAATAACGGTCCGGACGCAGCAAGCCCTCTGCCAAAACCAATTGACAGAGGGCTTGCTGTTGGAAAGAAGAAAAGAGAGGTTCTATCGGTAAAAAGCTTGCGGATTTCGGTTCCGCCTGCTTGATGATTGTATTTTATCGGCTGAATATGTCCAAAAAGGGAACATCCGGGGAATAAAATATAGCAATTCTGTAAAAGATTTGATCCCGCCGCAGATAGATTGACTTTTCTCTTTCATTTCCATGTGATATAAGAAAAAGCAGAATGAATTCCC
>DVKV01000127.1 GCA_018715835.1 Candidatus Faecousia intestinavium
GCCCCCGGAAGGGGGCAGCCAGTAAACAATTTGCGGTTGGCGAACCGTTCATGCGTCTTAAGACGCGGCTGTATCAGGCCCTTATAGGGCCAGTGCAAGCCACCGGCTTCGCCGGTGGTCTTGACTAATACTCGGACATTTTTTTGATACATTCCTGACAGACGTTTTTTCTGCGGTAGTTGGTCAGGCCTCTCGAAGAACCGCAGAAAATGCAGCTGTACTCATATTTCTGCAAAATAATTCGGTCATTTTCCAGGTAAATTTCCAGCTCGTCCCGTTCTGCTATGTCCAACGTTCGGCGCAGCTCAACCGGCAGAACAATTCTTCCAAGTTCATCTACCTTACGGATGATCCCAGTCGATTTCATGGTATGTTCCCTCCCGTCGGATGCTGCTACAAAGCCGTTCAACGACTTATGTCTTTTATCATTATACCGTCAGTTTGGGTCGGAGTCAAATACTTTTTGCATATTTTTCATTTTTTGTGAATTTTTCCCATTCTTTTTTCGGCGTGTAAAGCATATTCTCCAAGACAGGAGGTGTTCAAAATGCTGATCGGATGGATCTGGGCAGGTATGATCGGTATCAGTATCCTGTGCGCCGCAGCAAACGGCAGGGGCTCCCAGCTGGCGGCAGCGGCCCTGGAAGGCTCCCAGGCAGGGGTGGAACTGGCGGTGACCATGGCGGGAAGTCTGTGTCTATGGTCCGGGGTCTGCGCCCTGATGGAGGCGGTGGGAATCACGGAAAAGCTCTCCCGCCTTCTGCGCCCCGGGCTGAACCGACTGTTTCCCTCCACGAAAAAAGACGAAGCCCTGGCCAGGGACTTGAGCGCTAACATCTGCGCCAATTTTCTGGGGCTGGGCAACGCCGCCACCCCCATGGGCATCCGGGCTGCCAAACGGTTGAAGCAAGGCCCCGAAGCAACGGACGAGCTGTGTCGGCTCATCGTTCTGAACACCGCATCCATCCAGCTGATTCCCGCCAGTGTGGCAGCGGTGCGCAGTGCCCTGGGGTGTCAGACTCCTTTTGACATTCTGCCTGCGGTGTGGATCACCAGCATCCTGTCCGCCGGGCTGGGTGTCACTGCCGCCTGGATTCTGGGGAAGGTGTGCCGGCCATGATGGACTATTTCGTTCCCTGTATTCTGTTCTTCACCGCCGCACTGGCCCTGGGCCGGCGGGAAAACGCCTATGGGCTTCTCCTGTCCGGAGCTGAGGAGGGGCTGAAGCTGCTGCTCTCCATTGTGCCCGCCCTGATGGTACTGCTCACCGCCGTGCAGATGCTCCGGGCCTCCGGCGCGGCGGAACTGCTCAGCCAGTGGCTGGGGCCTGTTTTTGCCTGGTTCGGCATTCCCCCGGAAACGGCCCTGCTGGTACTGGTACGGCCCATCAGCGGAAGCGCCGCCCTGGCCGTGGGGGCAGAGCTCATCGCCCAGTACGGCGTCGACTCCCCCATCGGCCGGACGGCCGCTGTGATGCTTGGTTCCACGGAAACCACATTTTATACCATCAGTGTGTATTTCGGTGCAGCGGGAATCCAGAAAACCCGCTACACCATTCCCGCCGCCCTGTTTGCGGACTTTGTGGGCTTTTTCGCCGCTTCCTGGAGCGTGCGGCTGCTGTTTCCCTCGCCTTAGCCGGATTCCTCCCCGGAGCTCTCCGGTCTGGAGGCGCTCCGACGGCGGCGGCGACGGCGGGTGCGGCTGCCGTCCTCCGGGTCCGCCTTTTCTGCCCGGCGGGCGTATACCTGGGCCGCTTCGGAGGTGGCCTCATAGGTCAGCCGGCTCACCCGGATCAGGCCGTCCGGCTGGAGTGAGAGCCGGACCCGGATCAGGAATTTTCCATGCTCCGGACAGGTGGCCAGATCCATATACCGGTGCCCCGGCTGGGCAAACCACCGGGAGCCCAGCATTCTGGCCCCACAGATGGGGCACTTGTTTTCCTCTCCGGCCATGGCCCCCAGGGCCGCCCGCTTGTCGGCGTAGTCGTAAAATACCTTCCGGGCAATGCAGCCGGGAAGCTCCGCCCCATGGAAGCCGTTTTCATGGCTCTTCAGCGCCTGCTCGTATTCGGCGATTCCTTTGGGAAGGTCCAGTCTGGCGCAGATCAGTGCTGTGTGATATGCGTCGCCCAGGGCATCGTGAGCGGGACGGGACGGTTCGATGGAGAACATCTCCATGGCGGTCTTCAGTGCTTTCTGGGCGTTGGAGCCGTCGGTCTGGGCGTTGAAGATCATCTGGGCGTTGTACCAGCGCTGGGTGAAATCCGTGTCGATGCCAAACAGTTCCAGATTCTCCCGGAGGATTCCGATGTCGTCAAATCCCCAGGTCAGGAAAATCACATCCTCTCCGCACCAGCGGACAAACGTCTCCATGGCCTCGGGGAAAGGCACTCCCTCCTCCCGCAGCCGGGCCTCCTTGATGCCGGTGAGCTTGCTCACCCGCCGGTTCAGGTGACGGTAATATTTGGGCTTGATCAGAATCTGAAACTCATCCGCCACCTGCTGGTCCTGGGTCACCCGGACGGCTCCAATCTGAATAATCTCCCCCCGGATGGCCACCGGCAGAACCTTCTTTGCCGACGGTGACCCAGGCCAGGGCTGATTCCACTCCATATCCAAAACAATATAATCCATTGCAAACAATCCTCAGCGTTTCTTAGTGTATTGGTTATCATACCACAAACCCAGGGCATCTGTAAACAAAAAGTTCCCAAACAGCAAAAAAAGCCCCCGGCTTTCCAGCCGGTGGCTCAGTGTGCCAAAAACTCACAGAGTTTGCCGCCAATGGGGGCAAATAATGTCAAAAAAAGTTTTCTGCCGGGGCGCACCCCAGGGTGGCCTCTCTT
>DVKV01000128.1 GCA_018715835.1 Candidatus Faecousia intestinavium
TTCCCTCCGCTGCCAGCTCCACGGTGGGATCCGGCTGAATTTTGTCAAAAATTTCTACCGCGGAGCATTTCGCTCCATCTGCAATTTTCTGGGCTGTTCCGTTTTTTACGAAAAATGGATCGGACACCAGAAACAGCCGTTTTGCCTGAAAGTCTGCCAGTCGGGACACTGCCCCGCTGCCGCAGATCAGCTTGGTCTTGCAGGAGAATTCCTCCATCGTTATACACCGCCTTTTCAAGAGGTATTATTTCCTCTGCCAGGAAACTTATCCAGAAAGGCGCAAAAAAACACCTGCCTTCCAAAGCAAGCAGGTGTAAAATGGGAAAAGCCCTGTTTCCCCTGCCCCAAAAGGCAAGGAAAACAGGGCATATTCTGAAAATGCAATTAATACTGGGTGGGCTTGATGTGCCAGATCTCGGAGGCGTACTGCCGGATGGTGCGGTCAGAGGAGAACTTGGCGGCAGAAGCAACGTTCATCAGGCACTTACGGCCAAAGGCCATCCGATCGGCATAGTCGTAGTTGGCCTGCAGCTTGGCATCCAGGTAGGACTGATAGTCCAGCAGCAGGAAGTAATGGTCGGCCTTATCCCAGCCGCTGCCGTCCAGCAGAGCGTGGAACAGATCCCGCTGACCATCGTCGGTGGGCACGGTGCCGTCCACTAGGGTGTTGATGGCCCGGCGCAGATCGGCATTGGTGTCGTAGATGCCACGGGCATAGTAAGTGGGCTCCGCCTGTCTCAGCTGCTCCACGGTATGACCGAAGATATACTCATTCTCGTGGCCGGCTTCCTTGGCGATCTCCACGTTGGCGCCGTCCAGGGTGCCCAGGGTCACCGCACCATTGAGCATCAGCTTCATGTTGCCGGTGCCGGAAGCCTCGGTACCTGCGGGAGAGATCTGCTCGGAGATATCCGCCGCGGGGATGATATGCTCCGCGTAGGAGCAGTTGTAGTTCTGCACAAACACCACTTTCAGCTTGTCGCCCACTGCCGGATCGTTGTTGATCATCCGGGCCACCCGGTTGATGTAGCGGATAATGGCCTTTGCCCGGGCATAGCCGGGGGCGGACTTGGCGCCGAACAGATAGACGGTGGGGTGGAAGTCGGGCAGGCGGCCCTCCTTCAGGCGGAAATAAATATCCACAACCGACAGAATGTTCAGCAGCTGCCGCTTGTACTCATGCAGACGCTTGACCTGTACGTCAAAGATGAAGTCAGGGTTCAGCATCACACCTTCATGCTTGGCAATCACAGAGCACAGCTGCTCTTTCTTCAGCCGCTTGATGGCATTGAACCGGGCAACAGTCTCATCATTGATCTGATCCTTCAGCTTGCCGATGATATCCAGATCCTTCAGGAAGTCGCCGCCAACCAGCTCCCGGACCATTTCGGTCAGTTCGGGGTTGCACAGGCCAATCCAGCGGCGGGGCGTGATGCCGTTGGTCTTATTCTGGAACCGATCGGGATAGACACAGTACCAGTCGTGGAAGCAGTCGTCCTTCAGAATCTGGGTGTGGATCTCGGCAACGCCGTTGACATAGGTGCCCACATACACGGACAGGTTGGCCATATGGGCCACGTTGTCCCGGATAATGAACAAGTTGGGATGCTCCTGCTTCAGCTTGGCGTCAATGCGGCAGATGATGTCCACAATCTCCGGCACCACGGAACGCATCAGATCCAGAGGCCACTTCTCCAGAGCCTCGCCCATGACGGTGTGGTTGGTGTAGGAGAAGGTCTTCTGGGCCACATCAAAAGCCTGCTCAAAGCTCATGCCCTCCAGCATCAGCAGCCGGATCAGCTCGGGAATGGACATTGCAGGGTGGGTATCGTTCAGCTGGACCGCATAATAAGTGCTGAACTGAGTCAGATCGTTGCCGTGCGCCAGTTTGAAGGTCCGCAGCATATCCTGCAGGGAAGCGGAAGACAGCACATACTGCTGCTTGATCCGCAGCCGCTTGCCTTCCCAGGTGGAGTCGTTGGGGTACAGGACCCGGGTAATGTCCTCAGCCTTATTCTTGGCGTCCAGGGCACGCAGATAGTCCTGATCGTTGAATGCGTTGAAATCCAGTTCCTGCTCGGCCTCGCACTGCCACAGGCGCAGGGTGCCCACGTTGTTGGTGTCGTAGCCGATAATCGGCACGTCGTAAGGCACCGCCAGAACGGTATGCTCCGGGAACTTGATCTTCACCGTGTGATTATAGCGGCGGTAGGACCAGGGATCACCGAACTTGGTCCAGTCATCCGCCTTTTCCACCTGGCTGCCGTTGCCGTCAAAGCTCTGCTTGAACAGGCCGAACTTGTAGCGCAGACCGTAGCCAGACAGGGGGATATTGGTAGAAGCCGCGGAATCCAGGAAGCAGGCTGCCAGACGGCCCAGGCCGCCATTGCCCAGAGCATCGTCCTCAATGTCCTCCAGCACAGCCAGATCCACGCCACGCTCCGCAAACAATTTCTTCATCTCATCCAGAATGCCCAGATTGAACAGGTTGCTGTAAACCAGCCGGCCAACCAGGTACTCGGCGGAGATGTAGTAAGCTTTACGCTCGTGCATCCGGGTCTTCTTGGAGTGGCTCCAGTTGTCGGAAATGGCCATCATCACAGCCTGGCCCAGAGCCTCATGGAGTTCCTGAGGCGTGGCATCAGTCAGGGAAACGTCATAGGTATACTTCAGCTGCGCTTCCGTCCATTTCAAAATGTTTACGCAATTCAAATTCATATACGTTCTCCATTCTTAGAAAAGCGATTTCTCGCCAATACAATTTTTTCGTGCAAAGCGGAACTGACAATCTC
>DVKV01000129.1 GCA_018715835.1 Candidatus Faecousia intestinavium
GACCGGTGACACGAAAGGAGCTGCCGCATATGAAATTTCAGTTCAGTGAAAAGAAAGTTAAACTTCCTGAGAATGTCCACGCTTATGCTGAAAAAAAGGTAATGAAGCTGGCACGGTTCTTTGACGAGGATGCGGAAGCACTGATTGTCTTCTCTGTGGAGAAAAACCGGAACAATGTGGAGCTGACCGTTCATGGTGCAGGCACTTGGTTCCGGGCAAGCGAAAGCACATCGGATATGTTCGCCTCCATTGACGCTGCTGTAGGTACCATCGAGGGCCAGATCCGCAAGAACAAGACCCGCTTGGCCCGCCGCCTGAAGCAGGGCGCTTTCAACCGCAGTGTCCAGGAGGAAACCTCTTTTGCACCGGAACCGGAGGAAGAGTTGAACATTGTCCGCACCAAGAAGTTCTACTTCAAGCCCATGACCCGGGAAGAGGCGGTGCTGCAGATGAACCTGCTGAACCACAACTTCTTCGCCTTCCGGGACGAGGACAACGGCGGAAGCTTTGCGGTGGTTTACCGCAGAAATGACGGCGGCTACGGCCTGCTGGATGACGCTCAGTGAGCATTTTGGGAGCCTCTTCGGAGGCTCCTTTTCTTTTTGTACGGTTTGTTGCATTTTGGGGAAAATGTGGTATAATAGTTCCAATTCAAACAAAAAGATAAAGAATAAGGAGATTTGCCCATGGGAATTGTGGTTTTGGGAGCGGTGTTTGTGGATATCAAGGGATATCCGGAGGCGGCTTTTATCCCCACGGGACGAAATGTGGGCCGGGTGGAGCAGATCCACGGCGGTGTGGGCCGGAATGTGGCGGAGGATGTGGCAAACTGTGAACTGCGTCCCACCTTTATCGGTCTGGTGGATGAGAGCGGAACCGGCGTGGATGTAATCCGCAAGCTCAAAAGCCACAAGGTGAACACCGATTATATGCGTGCTACCCGGGATGGAATGGGAACCTGGCTGGCGATTTTCGACAACGAAGGGGATGTGGCGGCATCGATCTCCAAACGGCCCAATTTGCTGCCCATTGTGGATATCTTGAAAGACCATGGGGATGAGATTTTCCGGGACGCCGACAGCGTGATCATGGAAATCGACGTGGACAAGGAGATCGTGAAGCAGACGCTTCACTATGCTCAGAAATACGGGAAAAAGGTCTACGGTGTGGTGGCCAATATGAGCATTGCTCTGGAGCGGCGGGACTTTCTGCAGTCGGTAGACTGCTTTGTGTGCAATCTGCTGGAAGCGGGCATTCTGTTCTCCGATAATTATGAGGGAAAGACGGCGGATGAAATGGTGGAAATCCTGGCCCGGAAGGTCCAGGCGGCCCAAATTCCCAGTATGATCGTCACCATGGGCGGCGACGGTGCGGTGTATGCAGATCGGGAAGGCAACAAGGGATTTTGCCCTGCCCGCCAGGTAAAGGTCAAGGACACAGCCGGGGCTGGAGATGCCTTCTGCGCCGGAGCTGCCATTGGCCTGACTTATGGTAAAAGCCTGGGGGAAGCCTGTGAAATTGGCGCCCATTTGGCTGCTTCTGTGATTGTAACGTCCGAAAATGTGTGCCCTCGGTTTCTGCCTCGGGAGCTGGGTTTGGATCTGGATGTGGTGGACTGAATGGCGTACCGGCGTGTTTTGACCATTCAGGACATCTCCTGTGTGGGTCAGTGCTCCATGGCGGTGGCATTGCCCATCCTGTCCGCCTGCGGGTTGGAAACTTGCCTGCTGCCTACAGCGCTGCTGTCCACCCACACCGGCGGCTTTGGAAAACCGGCAGTGGTTCATTTCGATGAACGGCTGACGGAGATCTGGCACCACTGGAAAGAATGCGGCATTACTTTTGACGGCATTCTGGTGGGATACCTGGGCAGCGTCCTGGCGGTGGAAACTGCCCGGCAGATTCTGGAGGAGCTGCTGGCTCCTGGTGGGATTGCCATTGTGGACCCGGTGATGGGGGACCATGGAAAGCTGTATTCCGGGTTTGATGAAACGTACGTCCAAGCGGTGAAGAAGCTGTGTGCCCAGGCGGATGTACTGCTGCCCAATGAGACGGAAGTCCGCCTGCTCACCGGGAGGGACGATGAAGAAGATCCCAAGCGACTGCTGTCTGCTCTGGGCTGCCCCTGCGTGGTACTCACCGGGGTGGAGGAAGGCCCGGATGCCATCGGCGTACACATCTGGCAGGAAGGGCAGTTGTCTTGTCATACCCATCCACGGATTCCCCAAAACTTTCACGGGACGGGAGATATTTTCGCCGCGGTCCTGACCGGTGCGCTGCTTCAGGGACGGACGCTGACCCAGGCGGCTGCCGCAGCGGCGGACTTTACCTACCGCTGCATTGCGGATACGGCAGCCAATCCTGCCCACTGGTACGGGGTCAAGTTTGAACCGCTGCTGCCCCTGCTGGGGGAGCTGTCCGGAAATCCGGAAAAGTCTTGGAAAAACTATTGACATTTCCGGTAATTGTGGTAAAATACGGAGGATATGCAAAAACATTGGGAAAGCCAAGCAAGGGTGAAGTCCCGCAGCGAGGGGGAGTTGGTGTGAGCCCCCGGCCTGACCTTGCGCGCCACTTTCTTTGTTGCCCGGGACGACCGGGACGGGTGCTCCCGTTACAGGGCACTAAGAGATCTGATTCGTCAGATGAATTAGGGTGGTACCGCGATTGACAGTCGCCCCTAGATTTAGGGGCGGCTTTTTTGTGTCCCTACCCCAGATTTCGTACATTTTTTTGGAGGTTGATACCCATGAATCCCAAGCCTTACGGCGTAAATGAGCTGCGGGAGATGTTCCTGTCCTTCTTTGAAAGCAAGGGCCACCTGCGGCTGCCCAGTTTTTCTCTGATTCCCCAGAATGACCAGTCTCTGCTGCTGATCAACTCCGGCATGGCACCCATGAAGCCCTACTTCACCGGCGAGGTGGAGCCCCCCCGGCACCGGGTCTGCACCTGCCAGAAGTGCATCCGTACCGGTGATATTGAAAACATCGGCAAGACTGCCCGCCATGGCACCTACTTTGAGATGCTGGGCAACTTCTCCTTCGGCGATTACTTCAAGCGGGAGGCCATCACCTGGAGCTGGGAGTTCCTGACCAAGGTGGTGGGACTGGACGAGAACCGCCTGTATCCTTCCATCTATGAAAATGACGACGAGGCATTTGAGATCTGGAACAAGGAAGTGGGCGTGCCCGCAGACCGGATTTTCCGCTTCGGCAAGTCCGATAACTTCTGGGAGCATGGTTCCGGCCCCTGCGGCCCCTGCTCCGAGATCTACTATGACCGGGGAGAGAAGTATGGCTGCGGCAAGGAAGGCTGCACTGTGGGCTGTGACTGCGACCGGTACATGGAAGTGTGGAACAACGTGTTCTCCCAGTTCAACAACGACGGCAACGGCAACTACACCGAGCTGGCCCAGAAGAACATCGACACCGGCATGGGCCTGGAGCGGCTGGCGGTGGTCTGCCAGGACGTGAACTCCCTGTTCGACGTGGATACGGTAATGAACATCACCAACAAGGTAACGGAGCTTACCGGTGCCTCCTACGGCCAGAGTGTGAAGATGGATGTGTCCCTGCGGGTGATTACCGACCACATCCGGGCATCTACCTTTATGATCGCCGACGGCGTCCTGCCCAGCAATGAGGGCCGGGGCTATGTGCTGCGCCGTCTGCTGCGGCGGGCTGCCCGTCACGGCAAGCTCCTGGGTGTGAATCACCCCTTCCTGTACCAGGTGGTGGAGACGGTGATTGAGGAAAATGAAAATCACTATACCTACCTGCGGGAGCGGGCGGAGTATATCACCAAGGTGGTAAAGGTGGAGGAAGAAAACTTCGCCCGGACCATCGACGGCGGTATGGCGATTTTTGCCAATATGCTGGCGGAGCACAAAGCCAAGGGCGAGACCGAGTTCTCCGGTGCCGATGCCTTCAAGCTGTACGACACTTATGGTTTCCCCATCGATCTGACCCTGGAAATGGTGGCCGATGAGGATATGACCCTGAATCAGGCGGAGTTTGCCCAGCTGATGCAGGAGCAGAAAGTCCGTGCCCGGGAGGCTCGGAAGGCTTTGGGCGATCTGGCCTGGGCCGGCATTGACCTGGGTCTGGACAACACCCCCACCACCTTTGTGGGCTATACCCAGAACAACTGCGACGCCAAGGTCCTGGCGGTGTGCGTGGGAGATGAGCTCTCCGGCACCATTGCCGGCGGCGAGAGCGGCATCCTGGTGCTGGACAAGACCCCCTTCTATGCGGAAATGGGCGGCCAGGTGGCGGACCAGGGCGTGATCCTGGCCGGAGATAGCCGTTTCCAGGTGACCAATGTCCAGAAGGACAAGGGCGGCAAATACCTGCACTACGGCAAGATGATCAGCGGCTCTGTGAAGGTGGATGATCTGGTGTGCGCGTCCATCGACGTGGAGCGCCGGAAGGCCATTATGCGTGCCCACTCCGCTACCCACCTGCTGCAGAAGGCTCTGCAGAGCGTGCTGGGCGATCATGTCCATCAGGCCGGTTCTTATGTGGAACCCGACCGGCTGCGCTTTGACTTTACCCACTATTCCGCATTGACTGCGGAGGAACTGGCCAAGGTGAATGCTTTGGTGCAGAACGCAGTGCTGGAAGGTTACCCCATTGAGACCAGGGAAATGCCCATCGAGGATGCCAAGGCCATGGGCGCAACCGCCTTGTTCAGTGAGAAATACGGCGACACCGTACGGGTGGTAAACATGGGCAACTACTCCATTGAACTGTGCGGCGGCACCCATCTGGACAATACCGCCAAGGTCGGCCCCTTCGAACTGGAGAGCGAATGCTCCGTGGCATCCGGTGTCCGCAGAATCGAGGCCATCACCGGCAAGGCCTGCCTGGAGAAGATGGAGCAGAGCCAGAAGATGCTCTTCGATGCTGCTTTGAAGTTGAAGACCAAGCCTGCCGAGCTGCTCACCCGGATTCAGGCACACCTGGAAGAGGTGAAGGATCTGAAGCGGACCATTGAGCAGTATCAGGCCAAGGAGGCCTCCGGCGAGGTGGATCGGTTCCTGTTTGGCTCCCACAATCTGGGCGGATACAAGGTTCTCACCGCCACGGTTCCCAATGCGGATGCAGCCAAGCTGCGCCAGATGGGCGACCTGCTCCGGGAGAAGGATCCCAACGTGGTGGCGGTCCTGGCCACGGTGAATGGTGACAAGCCCACCTTCCTGGCAGTCTGCGGCAAAGAAGCTGTGGCCCACGGCATCAAGGCCGGCGAACTGGTGAAGCTGGTGTGTACTACCTGCGACGGCTGCGGCGGCGGTAAGCCTGACTCCGCCATGGGCGGCGGCAAGGACGTGACCAAGGTGGACAATGCCCTGGCAATGGTAGACGACTTCGTCGCTTCCAAACTGCAATAATGCTGATCGGGCGCCGCGGGTCTGCGGCGCCCTTTCCGTTTCTCAAAGAGGAGGACATCCATGCGCAGACTGGTTTGGCTGGCCGTTGGAGCTGGCGGCGGATGCGCCCTTTGCGCCTATATTCTGCGGTCGACATGGCTGCTGCCAGGGGCAGGATTTCTGTTGGTTCTTGCCCTGGTCCTGAGGCTGGCGGCCGGAAACAATACCTTGCTTCGCCGGCTGTGCCTGATCTTCCTGGGCTGTGGACTGGGAATTTCCTGGTTTGGAATCTATTACCTGCTGTATCTGGAACCGGCGGTGAGGCTGGACGGGCAGATCCGGAGCATTACCCTGACCATTCTGGAAGAATCCTGGCAGACGGATTACGGCTCCGGGGTGGAGGGGACAGCCCGGATTGACGGGCGGACATACCGGATCAGCGCCTACGTAGACGATACAGAGCCCATTTCCCCGGGAGATCAGCTTCAGGGGCAGTTTCGTCTGCGTACCACCTTGCCGGACGGACAGGAACCAGCCACCTACCACCGTGGCAACGGTATTTTCCTGCTGGCTTATTCCCAGGATCAGGTACAGATTACCCGGGGGACAGAAAAGAGCTGGCGCACATTCCCGGGTGAATTGAGAAACCGCCTGCTGGACGTGCTGGAAAAATGCTTCCCGGAGGACTGCCTGGCGTTTGCAAAGGCCTTGCTGCTGGGAGAGACCCAGGATCTGGACTATGCCACGGATACGGTGCTGAAAATCAGCGGCATCCGCCATGTGGCGGCAGTGTCCGGTCTGCACATCTCCATTCTGGTGGGATTTCTAACATCCGTCACCTTCCGGAAACGGTATCTGACGGCGCTGCTGGGAATTCCGGTGCTGGTGATTTTTGCGGCGGCAGCCGGATTCACCCCTTCCGTCACCCGGGCCAGCCTGATGTCGGGGCTGCTTCTTCTGTCCCAGATCGTCAACCGGGAGTATGACAGCCCTTCAGCGCTTGGTTTTGCAGTGCTGGTGATGCTTGGGATCAATCCGCTGGTGGTGACCTCGGTGGGATTCCAGCTGTCGGTGGGAAGCGTGGCTGGGATTTATCTGTTTTCCAATCCCATCCGGGATTGGCTGATGGCCCGTCTCTGGCGGCAGGGGAAGCTGCGCAAGCGGATTGCGGGATGGTTTGCCGGGTCTGCTTCTGTTTCCTTGGGGGCTACGGTGATGACTGCTCCGCTGTGTGCCGGTTATTTCGGCATGGTGAGTCTGATTGGTGTGGTGACCAACCTGCTGACCCTATGGCTGATTACGCTGCTGTTTTATGGAATCGGCGTGGTGTGTTTGCTGGGGATGGTCTGGCAGACACCGGCAGGAGTACTGGCAGGAATCCTAAGCCCGGGAATTCGCCTGGTCTTGTGGACCGCCCGGACCCTGAGCGGTTTCCCATTGGCGGCGGTATATACCCGCAGCCCGTATATTGCGATCTGGCTGTGCTTTGTCTATGTGCTGTTAGGCATTTTTCTGCTCAGCAAGGTGCGCAGTCCGGGGACGCTGACTGGGCTGGCGGCGCTGGGGTTGTGTTTTGCCCTGCTGGCGTCCTGGGCGGAGTCGGTGCTGCCCGGGACCCGGCTGACGGTGCTGGACGTGGGGCAGGGGCAATGTCTGCTGTTACAGGCGGAGGGCAAAACCTATATGGTGGACTGCGGGGGAGAGTCGGATGATACCACGGCAGACATTGCGGCATCTGCCCTGCTCAGCCAGGGAATCTCCCGGCTGGACGGCCTGATTCTGACCCATTTTGACCGGGATCATGCCGGAGCGGTGGAAAATCTCCTCAGCCGGGTTTCTGCCGAAGTGTTAATCCTCCCTGCTCAGTCCAATTCTCTTTCTCTGCCGGAAAACACCCGGGTTATTTATGCCGACCGGGATCTGAGGCTGTCTTTTGCGGGGGCAGAACTGATTGTTTATCCCCCGGTTTTTCCGGGAGACGGCAATGAAAGCAGTTTATGTGTCTTGTTTGATACGAAAAAATGTGATATACTCATAACCGGAGACCGGGACGGCTTTGGAGAGCGGTCCCTGCTGCGAAACGCGGACATCCCCCAGGTGGATGTGCTGATCGCAGGGCACCACGGCTCTAAAAATGCTGTCTGTGAAGAGCTGCTTCAGGCAGTGAAACCGGAAATCGTGTGTATTAGTGTGGGAGCGGATAATCCCTACGGACACCCGGCACCGGAACTGTTGGAGCGGCTGGATACCTGGGGATGCCGGGTCTTCCGCACGGATCTGCAGGGAGACATTGTAATCAGGAGGTAGCCCATGGCAAAAAAACCGGATGCCGGTGACACCCTTCAGGAGTTGAAGCAGGCGCTGAAAAACAAGGACCTTGGAAGACTCTATGTGTTCCATGGGGAGGAGACCTTCCTGCTGCACC
>DVKV01000130.1 GCA_018715835.1 Candidatus Faecousia intestinavium
GCTTGTTCAACATCCAGTTCATCGTGGACAAGGAAGACCATGTGTATATCATTGAGGTCAATCCCCGTTCCTCCCGTACCGTTCCCTTCCTGAGCAAGGCCACCGGCTACTCCCTGGCAGACATCGCCACCGAGGTAATCCTGGGCAAGTCTCTGAAGGAGCAGGGCTTCTTCCACATTTATCCTCAGGAGCGGAAACGCTGGTATGTGAAAGCTCCCGCCTTCTCCTTTGCTAAACTCAGCGGTATGGACACCTATCTGTCCCCGGAGATGAAGTCCACCGGCGAGGCCATTGGTTATGACGTGACGCTGTCCCGGGCCATGTACAAGGCCCTGACCGCCACGGGCCTTCATCTGCCCAACTACGGCACGGTGATGGTCAGTCTGGCAGACGAGGACAAGGAGGAGGCCCTGCCCCTGATCCGCCGGTTCTACCAGCTGGGCTTCAACATTGAGGCTACCGCCGGCACGGCCGCTTTCCTGAAAAACCATGGGATCCGCACCCGTGTCCGCAGAAAGCCCAAGGAGGGCAGCCAGGAGATTCTGGATTCCATCCGGGCTGGTTATGTCAGCTACATCATCAATACCCGCTCGGTTACCGCCGTGGGCCATGATGTGGACGGTGTGGCCATGCGCCGCTGCGCCATTGAAAACGGCGTGACCATGTTCACCTCTCTGGATACCGTCCAGGTGCTGCTGGACGTGCTGGAGGAGATCACCATTGGCATTACCACCATCGACGGAGAGTAAATCCTGGTTTTTCAAGGAAAATTAAGGTTCTTTTTTGACGTTTTTCCTTTACACGGGGGCTTCAGGGGAGTACAATAACAGGGCAATAGGGCGGCACCTGCCGCAGGAAACAAGTAAGGAGATATTCCCATGAAAATGATTACTGCCATTATCAATAACAACGACAGTGATGCCGTTTGCAGCAGCCTCCGGGAGGAAGGATTTTACTTCACCAAGATGAGCACGACAGGTGGATTTCTGCGCAACGGAAATACCACCCTTCTGATGGGCACCGAGGATGACCGGGTGGCTGATGCCTTGGAGATCATCCGGGCCAACAGCCGCAAGCGCACGGCGGACGCGCCTGTTCCTGTGATGGGCAATGTAGAGATGGGCCTGCCCATGTCTTCTGTTACCATCGGCGGAGCAACGGTGTTTGTCACCGCGGTGGAGCAGTTCGAGAAAATGTAAGCCGTTTCCAGCGGGCAGCGGTGAAAACAGACCGAATCCCGGGTTTCTTTTGAGAAACCCGGGATATTTCTGCTAAACTTCCCACAGCTTGCCAGGATATACAAAAGTGGATGACGAAATTTGGAACCTCCGGGAAAATGTTTACAGCAAACGCCTTGAACAATGGGCAGGAACCGGTATAATAATATTATACAATAACCATGATGGGAGATAGCCTATGAAACAGACCATTCTCATTGCCGAGGATGAAGCGGATATCCGCAACATCCTGAAACTGTACCTGGAAAGTGAAGACTATGCCGTGGTGGAAGCAAAGGACGGGGAGGAAGCGCTGGCGGCAGTGCAGGAGCATACTCTGGACCTGGCGATTCTGGATATTATGATGCCCAAGCTGGACGGCTTTGCCGTTACCCAGGCCATCCGGCGGCACAGTGATATTCCCATTCTGATTCTTTCTGCCAGGAGCCAGGATACGGACAAGATCCTGGGATTGAATTTGGGTGCAGACGACTATATTGCCAAGCCCTTTAACGCCCTGGAGGTGGTGGCTCGGGTGAAAGCCCAGCTCCGCCGCAGCCAGCGGGTGCCGCCCAGCTGCATCAGCATCAATGGTCTGACGCTGAATACCGAGACCTGTGTTGTGACCAAAAACGATGAGCCGGTACTGCTGACCCCTACGGAGTACAAGATGCTGTCCCTGCTCATGCGTTCCCCCGGCAGAATTTTCACCAAGGTACAGCTCAGCGAGGCGGTGAACGGGGTCTATTTTGAAAGCGATGAGAACACCATCATGGTCCACATTTCCAAGCTGCGGGAGAAAATCGAGGACAATCCCCGCAAGCCTGCCAGACTGGTGACCATCCGGGGATTGGGGTACCGCTTTGAAAAGAAATAAGGAAGGTATTCGGATTTTTTCTCTGCTGGCCAGCAATTATCTGGCATTTACCGCAATTCTGGTTCTGATTTTTCTTGGAACATATCTGGCAGGGGACCTGTACACAGGCAGAATGCTTCACACCCCGGATGGGGAAGCGCTGATCCGTACACAGGAGTTCCGGGAAGGGAATTACCAGGCGGTGGATGTTCAGCGGTATTTGGGACCCAACGGAGGATTTTCGGTGCTGGACGGGAATGCCCGGGTGATCTATGCCTCCACAGGGCAGATTCCATCCCTGGAAGATCCTGAGGATCTGCTGTGCATCCCCCAATACAACGGAGAAGATGTGTTTGACGGCCTGACCTTTCAGACGGAGGACGGTCAGCAGCGCCTGATTATCACCCGCAGCCGATATTCAGAGGACGGAAGCGTTCAGACGGATATTACGCTTCTGGACGAGAATTATCATGTGTTGGGGGGCAGTCTGCTGCCGGGAAAGACAGATTACACCCAGCAGCAGGTGGACTTTCTTCTGAATCGGTGGTCGGAGAATTTCTGGCTGACGCAGCTCCGGGAAACGGACGCTCAGGGAAATGCGCTTACGGTTTTGCTTCTGATTCCAAGGTATTCCGACACCTTTTATCAGGAAATCCTGGAGCAGTCCGGGCGTATGTGGCTGCTGGCTATCCCGTTGTATCTGGCGGCAACCCTGATTTTCATTGTGCTGATGGACCGGCATTTCCGGCGCCCTCTTGCACGGCTCAATCAGGCCATTGTCCGTCTGGGAGCAGGGGAGAAGGTTTCCGCCGGAGACTGCGGAGGTCCCAGGGAGATCCGGAACCTGGGTAAAAGCTTTGATGAAATGGCACGGAAGCTGGCCCAGAGCCAGGCCCAGACCCGGAAACTGGAGGAGCAAAGAATCAAAATGCTCACGGACATCTCTCACGACCTGAAAACCCCCATAACGGTGATTTCTGGGTACACCGATGCCATCCGGGACGGAAAAGTTCCTCAGGAGGAGCTGCCCCAGTATCTGGAAACCATCGGCAAAAAGGCGAACGCTTTGACGGAGTTGATTAACAGCTTCCACGAGTACAGCAAAACGGAGCATCCGGACTTCCGGCTGAACCGGGCAGAGACGGACCTTTGTGAATTCCTTCGGGAATATCTGGCGGAAAAGTTCAATGAAATTGATCTGGCCGGGTTTGCCCTGGAGGTGGAGATTCCGGAGAAACGGATCATCTTTGCCATTGACCGGTTCCAGCTTCGCCGGGCGCTGGACAATATTTTTTCCAATGCACTGAAGCACAACCGTCTGGGCACCCTGATCTGGGTGAAACTGGAACAGATTTCCGGAGCTGTGCTTCTGGAAATCGCAGACAACGGGGAGGGAATTCCCGGACACTTGCGCAAAGACCTCTTCTCTCCCTTTGTCGTGGGAGATCGGTCCAGATCCCGGGGCGGCAGCGGTCTGGGACTTGCCATTTCCCAAAAAATAATCCAGGCCCATGGCTGGACCATCCGGCTGGCAGAGGAAAAAATGGAAGACGGGGGAACGGTATTTG
>DVKV01000131.1 GCA_018715835.1 Candidatus Faecousia intestinavium
ATTCCACCATCTACGAAGTGACCTGCTCCTGCGGAGAAGTCATCAACTTCGACGAGGAAACCCTGGAAAAGGGAAGCATCGTCTGTCCCAACTGCGGAGAGACCCTGGAGTTCTCTCTGGAAGACGAGGACGAAGACTAAAAGCAAGGCCGCCGGTTTCCCGGCGGCCTTTCATTCTGTGCCGGGGAACTTCCCCGGCTTTTTTATTTCAGCAGTTTCTGCTCCCATTCAGCTTCCCGGAAACCGGTGAGAATGGTGCCATCTTCCGTCACCACCACCGGACGCTTGACCAGCATTCCATCGGTGGCCAGCAGCTGCAGCTGCTCGTCAACACGCATGCCGGGCAGCCTGTCTTTCAGACCCAGGGCCTTGTATTGCTGGCCGCTGGTGTTAAAGAACTTTTTGATGGGCAGTCCGCTGCGCTCCAGCCACAGCTTCAATTCCTCATAGGTGGGGTTGTTCTCCTTGATGTGGCGGGCGGTGTAGGCGATGCCATGGTCATCCAGCCATTTCCTGGCTTTCTTGCAGGTAGAGCAGGGGGGATATTCCAAAAACAGCATGATATTTCTCCTTATTGCCGCCCGATCAGGCGCTTGATAAATTGCTTGAGGTAGTGCAGTTCCAGATAGTGGTGCCAGCGGAAGGGACGCTTGCCGTCCAGGTAGTCGGCAAAGTAGCTGTGACCGGCCTGGTAGCCCTCATACAGGGAATCAGCGAAGGGACCATACCAGTCATCCTGGAACCAATTGTACTGGTACAGGTCCTGGTAGGACTTCATATAGCGGACAAAGCAGGACTTATAGTGCTTTTTGGTCAGGAACCGGTCATCCGGGGGCAGATAGCCCTGATCCCGGGCAAAGCGTTCCAGCTCCGGGGTGTAGCCCATGATGAACGGCCCAACAAAATCGATGGTGTAGAGGGGAATATTGGCGTCAATGTAGGTGACGTGAAGCTGGCGCATCCGGTTCACGTCGGTCTGATTGTCGTCGCTGATGACCAGCCGCTCCACAATCTCCACCTTCTGACCATTATTGCCAAAGAGCATATTGTGGGGCAGGGAGCCGGACAGGGTGGCCACCACCTGGCAGGAACGGATGTAGTGAATCATCCGGCTCAGGGGCACCTTCTCCGGGTAGAGGATGGTGTAGCCGTTCTTTTTAAAGAAATTATCCAGCGCGTCGAATCCGAATTCGAACTGCTGCCCCTTCTGGAACTGGCTGCGGCTGAAGTAGATTTTTTCCGGACTATCCCATGCGGGGTCCACCACCACATTGGCCGCAACGGCGTCGAAGACGTCCAGCATTTTGGGGGTGTAGGCGGTGCGCATCTGGATGCCCAGCTCCGGAACTATTACCTCCCGGAAGGCGGTGGGACGATTGATGATTTCCAGCTTGTCCCAGATTTTCAGCAGTTGCAGAAACTCCCGGTAATTGCCCTTAATTTCCCGCTGCTCGTTCTCGTCCAGGAAAAAGACATATTTATCCACAGTTGGATCGTTTTCCAGAAAATACCACAGTCGGGTCACGCCCTCAATGAGAAAATGCCCCCAGTGATTCACCAGGTAGCCGCAGTATACCACAGTCTCATCCCGGTATTCCGGATTTTCCACAGGGTAGGCGAACTGCACCCGCCCGGGGATGGCAGACAGATCCACATAATTTCCCTCTTCGTCCACCACACCGCCCTTGCCGAACAGCAGCCCAAAGCTGGGGTCCCGGCGCAGCGGGAGAATGGTGGCGTTTTTGCCCCGCCAAACTTTCGGCTGCTCCAGAATGTTTACCGGATTGTCGTACCATTTTTTCAAAGCCTCTGCCTTTTTGGGGCGCAGGTACTGATAATCAATTTCCATCATGGCGTTGTCTCCTTCTGCAGATGCGGATGGGAATCAATCCGCTTTTTCCCCGGTGAGAATCCGCCGCAGTTTTCTCACGACCCGGCGGGAAAAGTCTCTTCCTGCCAGCCAGACATAGCGGAGTTTCCAGCGGTACAGAATGGTTTCCCACAGGGGCAGTACCGGCGGCTGGTTGCCGGGACGAAGCCCCCGGCGGAGCATGAGATTCAGCTTTTCCACATCGAACAGGTAAGGCGGTTTTCCACAGTTGTAGGTGGCAAAGTGAATCAGTCGCCCCTGGTCTACCAGAGGGTGCCATTCGGTAGCGTATTGGCATTTTCCGGTAAAGATGTCATGTTCCATCTGGGTGGCCTCCCAGGGAATGCCGTAGTTCACCGGATCTGCCTCCATGGCGTGCATTCCATGAACGGCCATGGCCAGACAAAAAACCGGCTCGTCGGCCTTTGGGGCACAGAAGTCCGGCCAGTGAAATTCATCGTAGTGCTGACTGATCCATTGACATTCCTGGTACAGGGCATCACAGCCGGGACCCCGACGGATGAAATACAGTCCCCCGCAGATGTCCGGCTTCCAATGAACCAGATCGGTGTATTTTCCCAGCTGATCCGCCTGGAACAGCCCTTTTTGCGAATCAATGGGATAGTTGGTGCCGCAGCCGGTAAAATCATCGGCACCGGCAAAATAATCCCAGTATTCGTTCAGATCCGCATAGGCAAGACAGTCTGCGTCAATAAAAATGGTTTCATCATAGGGAGAGCGTACCAGCAGTTCAAATTTGTCCCAGTAGGAATTGAGAGGATGCTCCAGCAGCACCACATTGTCAAACAGAGCGGTGTATTCATTTTCCCGATCACACATGATGGCGAAGGGCATGGGATTGCGGGTATACAG
>DVKV01000132.1 GCA_018715835.1 Candidatus Faecousia intestinavium
GGTTGGAGACTGTTCTCGGTGATTCAACAGAAAATGGAGGACAAAGAAATGAAAAAGTGTAAAAAGTCGATTGCGCTTTTGCTGGCAGTCGTTTCTTTGCTGGCCATCTGCCTCGGTGGGTGCGGCGGAAGCGGCAACGCATCGGAAACAGTCGCCAGCGCGACGGGGACTGCTTCCCAGGATTCCAGCATTATTCTGGCGCAGACCTCTGAGGTTGCCAACCTGAATCCCATGATTCAGCCCAGAACCCCCGACAGCAATGCTCAGTGCCTGATCTTCAGCTTCCTGGTCACCCCGGACGAGCAGCTGAACTATGTGGGCGACCTGGCCGAGAGCTGGGACATCAGCGAAGACGGTACGGTCTACACCTTCCACCTGCGTCAGGATGTGAAGTGGCACGATGGTGAGGATTTCAACGCCGACGACGTGATCTTTACCCTGACTTCTCTGGCTGCTCCCACCTACACCGGCGGCAATGAGAGCCGGGTGATGTCCATTGTGGGCGCCAAGGAATACCAGGCTGGCGAAGCGGACTCCGTTTCTGGCCTGAAGAAGATTGATGACTACACCGTTGAGATGACCCTGCTGGCTCCCAATGCTGCGTTCCTGGCCAATATGTACACCAGCATGCTGCCGGAGCACATTCTGAAGGACGTTGATCCGGGCGACTGGGGTACCGATGACTTCAACCGCGCGCCCATCGGTACCGGCAAGTACAAGTTCGTGGAGTGGAAGGCCGGTCAGTACATCAAGCTTGAGCGGAACGACGACTACTATGGCCAGATGCCTTCCATTAAATATGTAACTCTGCAGTTCGGCGCAGATACCACCCTGGTGGCTGCCCTGATGAACGGTGAGATCGATGTGCTGTATGGCCTGCCCTCTTCCGAGGCGGAGAACGTAATGGCAATGCCCAACTCCAGCGTGTATGAGTACGAGCAGATGACCGTGTACTACATCGGTCTGAACCAGCTGGATCCGGCCCTGAGCGACCTGCGGGTCCGTCAGGCTCTGGCATACGCCCTGGACAAGCAGACCATTGTGGATACGGTCTACGACGGAGCCGCTTACACCTGTGACGATGTGTTCCCCAGCAACCACTGGTCCCACAGCGAGAATGTAGCGGTGTATGAATACAACCCCGAGAAGGCAATGTCCCTGCTGGAGGAAGCCGGCTATGTGATGAACGAGTCCACCGGCTACTATGAGAAGGACGGCAAGACCCTGCACCTGACCTATGATATGTCCACCTCCACCGACGGCAAGTCCGTGGCTGCGCTGATCCAGCAGTACTGGAAGGCGATCGGCGTGGAGATGGAAGTCATCGAGCAGGACTTCGCCACCCTGGCCTATACCAAACTCCTGCCCGACAACGCCACCAAGGAGACCACTGCGGATTCCTTCCAGTGCTACACTCTGGGCTTCGGTGTCGAGGCGGACCCCGAGGAATACAACGGCTACTTCTCCACCTCTACCGGCGCCGGCTCCTGGAACTTCATCCACTACAGCAATGCCAAGGTGGACGAGCTGTTCCAGCAGCAGCTGCTGCTGTCCGATCCCGAGGAGAGAGCTGCGTGCTTCCACGAGATTGCGGAGCTGATTTCTGAAGATGTGCCCTGGATCCCCCTGTACAATAAGGCCGGCCTGATTGGCCTGAGCAACCGGGTGCAGGATTACGTCTGTGACTTCCGCGGCGCTTTCTTCCAGATCGAGAAGTGGAATATTGCGGAATAATTCAGTTCGGCGGGAAGGCCCAGGACAGGCATGTCTTGGGCCTTTTCCTGAATGGAGGGAGAAATCTATGAAAACAGATCCCGTGGAATTGCTCAAGGATCTGGTACGAACCGATACCACCAATCCCCCGGGCAACGAGGCTATCCTGATGGAGAAGCTGGAGGAAATCTTCCGGCAGGAGGGGATTCCCTATCTCCATCAGCAGACCGCACCCGGACGGGGAAATTTGCTTGCCTGGCTGCGCTCGGAGGGGAAACCCCAACTGCCGGCGCTGGTCTTGCTGAGTCACATGGATGTGGTGGCTGCCCAGGCAGAACAGTGGCAGTTCCCGCCCTTTGCGGCTCAGGAGGATCAGGGCTACATCTATGGCAGAGGAACCGTGGACACCAAGCAGCTGACGGTGATGGAGCTGGAGGCATTCCTGAATCTGAAAGGCAAGCCCCTTTGCCGGGATGTGTATTTCCTGGCAACCAGCGACGAAGAAAGCGGAAGTACCTACGGTCTGAAATGGTTCCTGGAACATACGATCACCGTGGATGAAAAAACCTGCACCGGGGAGCAGCTCCTTCAAAACAGCGACGTCATCAGCGAGGGCGGCGGATTCCCGATTTTGGCCAATGGAAAAGAACTGTACTTATGCGAAACCGGTCAGAAAGGCTGCGGCAGCGTGACCTTCACCGTGAAGGCCCGCAAGGCCAAGGGGCCTTTCTTTGGCAGCGGCGACGGCATGGCCCGGGCCATGGCATTGGCGCAGGACATCGGCAGCCGGAAGCTGGAGGGGCGGGAACTGGAAACCGTGGCCTGCTTCCGGGAGGCGCTGGCGGGGAGCACCCTTTCTCCCATGATGGAGAAGATTTTGCAGGCCATGCAGGGCAATACCCTGACGGTGACCCTGGTTTCCGGCAAATCCGTCAATGAAGTGTGTGTGACCTGTGATGTGCGGCTTCTGCCCGGATTCGGAAGGGAATATCTGACCGGCATCCTGGAGGATCTGGCCCGGAAGTGGGACTGCACCTATGAAATTACATCTCTGGGACAGGGGTATGAAAGCAGCCCCCAGGGGGACTTCCTGAAAATTCTGGAGCAGGCCACCCTGGAACAGCGGGGAAAAACCCGACAGGAGGCCCAGGTGGTGCCCTTTGTTTCCATGGGTTCCAGCGATGGTCACCTTTTGGTGGACTGCGGCGCCCATGTCTATGGCTACAGTCCGGTGCTGCCCAGGGACATGACCTTTGATACGGCGGTATCCATGGTACATGGGGTGAACGAACGGATACACAGGGATTCGGTGCTGTTTGGCTGCCGGGTTCTGACACAGGCTGTGGAAAAAGCAGCCAAAAAGGAGGCATAATCGATGATTAACAGAAATGAAGTTGCCAAGGAAAAAATGGCGCGGGCTGCGGAGCTTCTGCGGCAGAATCATGTGGATATGTGGGCCATTTACACCCGGCTGAAAAACGACACGGCCCTGGAACTGCTGTTCAACACCAGCACCCAGAATGAAGTGCTGTTCCTTCTGACGAAAGAGGGAGACCGGATTGCCATTGCCTGCCCCGAGGATGCTGCCCAATACCGGGAGTCCGGCATGTACACCCAGGTCATTGAGGCCCAGGGAGCGGAGTTCATGGAAGCTTTCAGCAAGTGCTTCCGGGAGCATAACGTGAAATCCCTGGCGCTGAACGAATCCATCCATGATACCCGCTGCGACGGTCTGTCCATGGGCCTTTACAAAAAACTGGAAAAGGCCATCGGCGCGGATGTGATGGCCAAGGTCAAGTGCAGCAGCTATGAAATGCTGGAAGAGCTGCGGGCAGTCAAGACCCCCAGCGAAATCGAGATCATGAAGGAAGCCAGCCGGATCACCACCGACATCTACGACGCCCTGTTCCGCAGAATCCATGTGGGCCTGAGCGAAATCGGCGTGGCCAAGATCATGATGGAAGAGTGCGAGAAGCGGGGCGTGACCACCGCCTTCGGCAATCCTCCCGAGTACCCCCTGGTCCTGAATCCCAAGGGCGGCATGTCCCACCGGGGACCCAATGACGTGAACCTGTGCGAGCCGGGAGATATGCTGGTCATCGACTTCAGCATCCGCTACAACGGCTATACCTCTGACATTGCCCGGACCATGTATTTCCTGAAGCCCGGGGAAGAGCACGCACCCCAGGAGGTTCAGGACATTGCCAACGCTGCCATCGACGCGGTGGGCAACGTGCTGGCCATGATCAAGCCGGGCCTGCACGGCTATGAAGTGGACGCGGTAGGCCGGGGCACCATTGTCTCCCACGGCTATCCCGAGTTCGGCCACTCCACCGGCCACCAGGTGGGCCTGGAAGTTCACGACGGCGGCACCACCCTGGGCCCCAAGAATGGCCGCAAGTCCTCCGCCGGCGTGCTGAGAAAGAACGAGATTTACGCCATCGAGCCCACGGTGCTGCAGGACAGAAGCAAGGGCAGCGCCATCATTGAAGACGACGTGCTGCTCACCGACGACGGCTGTGTGCTGATCAGCAAGCGGCAGACCGCCCTGATTGAGATTCCCTACCGCACCTGCGAGGGCTGATGGAGCGGCATATGGAGGAAAAACAGATTCAGCAGGCCTTCCAGGAGCTGATCCGGATTCCCTCGGTCACCGGTACCCCGGGAGAGGAACAGGCCTGCGCTTATCTGGAACAGCTGCTTTCCCAAATGGGTGTTGCCACCCGGCGGATCTGCCGGGTGCCGGAGCGGCCCAATCTGCTGGCGGTGATCCGGGCGGAGCATCCCCGGCTGGAGCCGGTGGTCCTGATTTCCCACATTGATGTGGTGGATGGAGACCCGGCCAAGTGGAGCCACGGGGTGTTCAGCGGAGAACTGGATCAGGGACGGATCTGGGGCAGAGGCACCCTGGATACCAAGCAGCTGACCATGATGGAGCTGTATGCCTTTTCCCACCTGGTTGGACGGGAGAAGGAGCTGACCCGGGATGTGTACTTCTTAGCCACCATTGACGAAGAGGGCGGTAGCGCCTACGGCATGGAATATGTGAAGCAGGCCTGTCCGGAACTGTTCCGCAATGCGGTGGTTTTTAATGAAGGCGGCGGCTTTCCCCTGCACATCAACGGCAGGGACTACATGATGCTCACCGTTGGAGAGAAAGCGGTGTGCAAGGTCCGCCTCTGGGCGGAAGGCACCCCGGGCCACGCCAGTGCCCCCCACGGCGATCAGGCCATGCTGAAGCTGGCCAAGGGTCTGGAGCGGATCTTCGCCCATGAAGACCGGCTGACCTGCGGCTCCCGGCAGACTTACGAGACCATGCGCTCCATTGTGGGCTCCGACGTGTGGGACAACCCGGTGGGGGCGGATATTTTCGGCTACGCCGGCCAGAACAGCATCGGCATGCGCAACTACCGCATCGGTCAGCGCAGCAACGTGATTCCCGGTGTGGCGGAAACCGTGCTGGAATTCAAGGTGCTGCCGGAGACGAAGGTGTCGGAAATCACGGATTTCCTGGACCGGGAACTGGCAGGGCTGGAAGTGGCATACCAGGTTCTGAGTTACGAGCCGGGCTTTGAAAGCCGGCTGGACAATTCCCGGCTTCAGGAGCTGGTCAGCCAGCTGAACGAAGCCTGCACCGCCAATGGTTTTTCCGGGCAGGTGCTGCCCATGCTGGCCCTGGGACGGACCGACGGCCGGTTCTTCGGCATGGAGGGAAGCATGGTGTACGGCTGTTCCCCCCTGCTGATGGGGGATTCCTTTGACGTGGTGCTTCCCAAGGTACACGGAAACAACGAAAGCATTCTGCAGGCATCGTTCTTGTTTGGCTGCCGGGTGCTGGATGCAATCATCGGCAGAAACTGCCTGACAGGAGGAGAACAATGAAAGACTATAGCTATCATAAAAAAGTCATCGCGGACGTGATTGAGAAGCTGCGGGAGCAGGACATTGATCTGTACCTGATTATTACGGCGGAGGGGTGCGACCCCATGACCGAGTTCATTCCCGGCGTGGACACCGTGGGCGCCAGCGCTTACCTGTTTGCCAAGGATGGCACCAAGTGGGCCACCGCTTCCAACATCGACGCCCAGGACGTGGAGGAGTCGGAGCTGTTTGACAAGGTAGTCCGCTACCAGGATTACGACCAGACTCTGGCTCAGATGGTGCTGGAACTGAAGCCGAAGAAGATCGCCCTGGACTATTCCGAGGACAATGCCTTCTGCGACGGCCTGACCATGGGGAAATACGAGAAATTTGTGACTTCTTTGGGAGGATACACCTTTGAGGCTTGCAGCGCGGACCAGTTTATTCCCGCTGTTCAGGCGATGAATCAGAAATAAGGAGACCCCGGTATGCGTAGATACATTCGAAAGCGGTTGCTGCAGGTCATTCCCGTGGTATTCGGCATTACCATTCTGACCTTCTTCATCATGAAGCTGGCCCCCGGCGGCCCTCTGACCGGTATGATCAGCCCCCGTGTTTCTGCCGAATCCCTTCAGCGGGCCATGGAGGCCATGGGACTGAACGAGCCCATTATCGTGCAGTACTGGAACTGGCTGAAAGAGCTGCTTCAGGGTAACTTCGGCTACAGCACCTACAACAACCAGCCGGTACTGGCCCAGATTCTGGAGCGGCTGCCGGCAACCCTGCTGCTGACGGTGACGGCCTTTTTGTTCAGCTTTGTCATCGGCATCCCCCTGGGTGTGTATTCCGCCACCCACAAGTACTCCAAGGGAGACTACGGCCTGACGGTGTTCTCTTTCATCGGCATCTCCCTGCCCAGCTTCTTCTTCGGCATGGGCCTGATCTACATCTTCGCCCTGCGGCTGGGCTGGCTGCCCACCTCCGGCTTCGGTTCCAGCACCTTCCAGGGCGAGGGTCTGGCGCTGGTGCTGCACAAGCTGAAATATTTGATTATGCCTGCTATGGTGATGTCCCTGAGCAACATCGCCACGGTGATGCGCTTCGCCCGGTCCAGCATGATTGAAACGCTGAACCAGGATTACATTCGCACCGCCCGGGCCAAGGGTTTGTCTGAAAAAGTGGTGATCTATCGCCACGCCCTGAAAAACTCTATGATTCCGGTCATTACCATTTTCGGTCAGTCCATTCCCAGCCTGTTCGGCGGCGCCTACATCACCGAAAAGGTGTTTGCCTGGCCGGGCATGGGCCTGCTGGGTGTGGAGGCCATTGCCAACCGGGATTATCAGATTCTCATGGGACTGACGCTGTTCACCGCCATTCTGGTGATGCTGGGAAATCTCCTGGCGGACATTATGTATTCTCTGGTGGACCCCAGAATCCGTTATTAAGGAGCAGGTATGGAAAGAAAGACAAAATTCAAACAGTTCCGGAACCCCCTCCGCTCTGACGGCTGGAAGCGCTTCCGGAAGAACAAGCTGGCTCTGGTGGGCCTGGCGGTGATTGTGATTATGGTGGCCATGGCCATCCTGGCGCCGGTGATCGCCCAGAATGATCCCTATGTCAGTCTGAAGGACGACACCGGAAAGATTATGAAGAACATGTCCCCTCAGGAAAGCGGTACCATTTTGGGCACCGACAGCCTGGGCCGGGATGAGTTCAGCCGACTGGTATACGCCGCCCAGGTGTCCATGAGTGTGGGCCTGGTGGCGGTGAGTATTTCCACCATCATCGGAATCCTGCTGGGCTCCGTGTCCGGCTACTTCGGCGGTGTGTGGGATCTGGTGATTATGCGCTGCGTGGATGTGGTGAACTGCTTCCCGGTGATGTTCCTGATTATTATTGTTGCCACAATCTTGAAACCCAGCATTTATAATGTTATGATAATTATCGGTCTGTGTAACTGGACAGGCACGGCCAGACTGGTCCGGGGCGAAATCCTCCGGGTCCGGGAAATGGAGTATGTCCAGGCTGCGGTTTCTCTGGGCGCCACGGACTGGCGCATCATCACCTCTCATGTGATTCCCAACGTGATGGCCCCCATCATCGTGGAAGCCACCATGCAGATGGCCCGGGCCATTCTGACCGAGGCTTCCCTGAGCTACCTGGGCTGCGGCGTACAGCTGCCCACGGCCAGCTGGGGCAACATGCTGAACGAAGCCAACAATCTGGCCACGCTGACCATGCGCCCCTGGCAGTGGCTGCCTGCGGGTCTGTGCATCTTCATGGCGGTGCTGAGCATTAACTTCATCGGCGACGGTCTGCGGGACGCCATGGACGCCAAGCAGAAGAAATGAGAGGGTTGCGATATGGATAAACGAGAAACTTATTCCAAACGGCTGCAGGGCGTGCGCCGGTATATGCGGGAGCACAACCTGGACGGCGCCATGTTTACCTCCATGGAGAACATCCGCTATTACTGCGGCTTTACCGGCAGCCTGGGCTATCTGATGGTTTCCGGGGATAAAGTTGCCCTGGTGACGGACAAACGCTATACCACCCAGGCCCAGATGCAGACCGTGGATGTGGATGTGATTGAGTGCGCCGCCAACCGGCTCCAGCTGGTGGCGGACACGGTTCACAGCCTGGGCATCACCAGAATGGTCATGGAATCCTGCATGACTCTGGAAGAGTACTTCCCCCTGAAGGAAAAGCTGGGAAAGGTAGAGCTGACCTTCGAGCAGGAGTATTTCCTGGAGGAGAGAATGGTCAAGGATGAGCAGGAGATCGCCTGCACCCGTCAGGCCATTGCCTGCGCCGAGGCAGGCTTCGACAAGCTGCTGCCCCGGCTGAAAATCGGCATGACCGAGAAGGATCTGGCGGACGAACTGCATTACCTGGTCTCCAAGGAAGGGGCGGAGGCCCTGAGCTTCGGCACCATCGTGGGCTCCGGTTACCGGGGCGCCCTGGCCCATGCCTTCCCCACTGACAAGGTCATTGAAAACGGCGACATGGTGGTGGTGGACTTCGGCGTGGCCAAAAACGGCTACTGCTCCGACATGACCCGGACCCTGCTGTTCGGCGACGTCAGCCCGGAGCATATGCGGATTTTCAACCTGGTTCAGGAGTCCCAGGACAAGGCCATTGCGGCCATTGGCCCCGGTGTGCTGGCCCGGGAGGTGGAAGACGCCCATCGGGCGGTGTTCCTCCGGGAGAATCTGGACGATTATGCTCTGCGGGGACTGGGCCACGGCATCGGCCTGCAGATTCATGAGTGCCCCAGAATCGTCATCGGCAATCCTACCGTGCTGAAACCCGGCATGATCTTCACCGTGGAACCCGGCCTGTATTTCCCGGGAGACTGCGGCGTGCGGACCGAGGACGATGTACTGGTTACCGAAACCGGCGTGGAAAATCTGTCCTCTACGCCCCACGAAATCCACGTCGGATAAAGGAGAGACCCCATGAGTTTGTTGGAAGTAAAAGACCTGAAAACCTACTTTTATACCGACGCCGGCGTGGGCAAAGCGGTTGACGGCGTCAGCTTTTCCCTGGACAAGGGAAAGGTGCTGGGCATCGTGGGCGAGTCCGGCTGCGGAAAAAGTGTGACCAGCCTGTCCATTATGCGCCTGGTTGACCCCACCACCGGCCGGTACGAGGGCGGTCAGATTCTGTTCAACGGACAGGATCTGCTGAAGCTGCCGGAAAAGGAAATGCAGAAGATCCGGGGAAATCGGATTTCCATGATTTTCCAGGAACCCATGACCTCATTGAATCCGGTGTTCACCATCGGCTATCAGATTGAAGAGTCGCTGATGCTGCACAAGGGGATGAATGCCAAGCAGGCCCGGGCCAGAGCCATCGAGCTTCTGGAACTGGTTGGCATTCCCGAGGCGGGCAAGCGGGTGGACGAGTACCCCCACCAGCTCTCCGGCGGTATGCGCCAGCGGGTGATGATCGCCATGGCCCTGGCCGGTGATCCGGAGCTGCTGATTGCGGACGAGCCCACCACCGCTCTGGACGTGACCATCCAGGCCCAGATTCTGGATCTGCTGCGCTCTCTGCAGAAGAAGCTGGACATGTCCATCATTATCATCACCCACGACCTGGGCGTCATCGCGGAGATGGCCGATGAGGTGGTGGTGATGTATGCCGGCGATATTGTGGAGAAGGCCAAAACCAAAGAGCTGTTCGACGACCCCAAGCATCCCTACACCATCGGCCTGATGGACTCCATTCCCGATGTGGAGGAGGATCTGGACCGGCTGCGGACGCTGGACGGCCTGGTGCCCAGCCTGTACGATATGCCGGAGGGCTGCCGGTTCGCACCCCGGTGCAAATTCGCCTGTCCGGAGTGCGAAAAAACACGAATCCACCTGACCGAACTGGAAAACGGCCGGCAGGTCAGATGCCGGAGGTATGAAAAATGAGTGAAATCCTGCTCCATGTGGAAAATCTGAAAAAGTATTTCCCCACCAATGAAAAGGACAAGTTCGTCAAGGCCGTGGACAACATCTCCTTTGACATCTACAAGGGAGAGACCCTGGGCGTGGTTGGAGAATCCGGCTGCGGCAAGTCCACCACCGGACGGCTGGTGCTGAACCTGATCACCCCCACGGAGGGCGTGGTGGAATTCAAGGGACAGGATCTGACCAAGCTGAGCCGCCGGCAGATGCGGAGCATGCGCCGGCAGATGCAGATCATTTTCCAGGACCCCTACGCATCCCTGGATCCCCGGAAGACGGTGATGCAGATTCTGGCGGAGCCTTTCCAGATTCACAACCCGGAGATGAGCCGGGAGGAGATCCAGCAGAAGGTGGCGGATTTGGTGAAATGTGTCGGCCTGCGTCCGGAACACGTCTACCGCTACCCCCACGAATTTTCCGGCGGCCAGCGGCAGCGGGTGGGCATCGCCCGGGCCATTGCCCTGAATCCGGAGTTCGTGGTCTGCGACGAACCGGTGTCCGCCCTGGACGTTTCCATCCAGGCCCAGGTGATCAATTTGATGCAGGACATCAAGAAGGAATTCAACCTGACCTATATGTTCATTTCCCACGACCTGCGGATCATCAAGCATTTCTGCGACCGGGTCATGGTCATGTACCTGGGCAACGTGGTGGAAATCGGCACCAAGGAAGCGGTATATGAAAAGCGCCGCCATCCTTATACCCAGGCCCTGCTGTCGGCCATTCCCAACGTGAAGGCCAAGGGGCCTCAGGAACGGATTCTGCTCACCGGCGACATTCCCAGCCCGGTGAATCCCCCGTCCGGCTGCCCCTTCCACCCCCGGTGCCGCTACTGTACCGAGCGGTGCAAAACCGAAAAGCCCCAGCTGCGCACGATGGCAGACGGAACTCAGGTGGCCTGCCATCTGGATATGGAATAACGCAACGAAAGAAGTCATTAGGAGGAAAACGAAATGAAGAAAGTATCTACCACCCAGGCCCCTGCGGCCATCGGCCCCTACTCTCAGGGCATGGTATTCGGAAATCTGGTGTTTACATCCGGCCAGATTCCCGCTGATCCCGCCACCGGCGCCATTGTGGGTACCGCCATTGCCGAGCAGGCGGAGCAGTCCTGCAAGAATGTGGCCGCGGTGCTGGCTGCCGCCGGTTCTTCCCTGGACAAGGTTATCAAGACCACCTGCTTCCTGGCGGACATGGGGGATTTCCCGGTGTTCAACGGTGTGTATGAGAAATACTTCGTAGGATTCCCCGCCAGATCCTGTGTGGCGGTCAAGAGCCTTCCCAAGGGCGTACTGTGTGAAGTGGAAGCCGTTGCCTTTGTGGAGGACAAGTAATATGGCTTTGTTTGACGACGCCAATGTAAAGCTGGACGTTCTGAAAAAGCGGGCGTATAACTATCGCTGGGCCGAGGTGGGGGAGGGGGTCATTCCCCTCACCGCTGCGGACCCGGATTACCCGGTGGCCCCGGAAATCCGGCAGGCCATGATGGACTACATCCAGGATGGCTATTTTTCCTACACCCCCAAGCTGGGCTTCCCGGAGTTCCGGCAGAGCATTGCCCGGGCGCTGAAGCGGCGCAAGGGAGAGGACATCGATCCGGAGCTGGTGCTGCCCATTGACAGCGCGGCCCGGGGCATGTATGTGATTGCCGATGTGGTGCTGCAGCCCGGGGATGAGATGATTGTGTTTGATCCGGTGGACTACTTGTTCCGGGAGTCCTGCCTGGCGGCAGGGGGTAAGGTTGTCCTGTTCCCCGCCAAGCTGAAGGACGGTCACATTGACCTTTCCCAGCTGGAGTCCTACATCACTCCCAAGACCCGGATGATCGGCCTGTGCAACCCCCACAACCCCTACGGTGTGCTGTACCGGCCGGAAGATCTGGAGCATATCATGTCTCTGTGCGAAAAGTACGACCTGTACATCATGAACGATGAGATCTGGTCGGACATCATCTTCCCGGAGAACAAGTTCCTGAGCATCTACTCCCTGGGCAATGAGCGGTGCCGGCGGGTCATGTCCGTGTTCGGCTTCTCCAAGAGCTTCGGCATCGCCGGACTGCGGGCAGGCTGCGTGTATACCACCGATGAAAAATTGTTCCAGGCCATTGTGGACAAGTCCGCAGTGATGACAACCGCCGGAGGCATTGCCTCTATTTGCCAGGTGGCGGCCATGACTTGCCTGGACAAGTGCTACTACTGGGTGGACGCGTTCCTGGAGCACCTGACCAAAAACCGGGACTACGCCGTGGAGCGGCTGAATCAGATGCCGGGATTGGTGGCTTACAAGCCCCAGGCCACCTACCTGCTGTATGTGGACGTTTCCTCCTTCGGCATGACTTCCGTGGAATTTACGGATTATATGCAGGAGCATGTGAAGCTGGCTCTGGTGTCCGGCGGTGAAAAATTCTTCGGTCCTGGATCAGAGGGATATATCCGGATCTGTATCGCCACCAGCCACGCAATCCTTGCTGAAGGCCTGGACCGGCTGGAAAAGGGGATTGCCATGCTGAGGAAGGAGAAGGGTCTTACGTGATAGAACCTCGGACACTGCACCCCAAGCTTCAGGCGGTTTTGCAGACGGCAGAGGGGCTGCAGCAGATTTTGGGCGAGCACTATGAGGTGATCGTCCACGATCTGCAGCATGTGGAAAGTTCCATTGTGGCGATTTACGGCAATGTGACCAACCGGGAGGTTGGCGGCCCTGCAACCAATCTGCTGCTGCAGCTGCTGAAGAATTACGGCGACGAAGCGCCGAATAAAATCAACTACCGCAGCACGCTGCCCGACGGCAGGGTACTGCGCAGTTCTACGCTGTTCATCCGGGATGAAACAGACCGGATTCTGGGCAGTCTTTGCATCAACCAGGATCTGACGGATTATGTGGTGGCCTCCAAGCTCCTTCAGGGCCTGACCAACATCAGGGACGGCCAGCAGGATCAGCCGGCCCAGGAGGTCTTCTCCCGGGACATCAACGATGTGGTGGAATCCATGGTTCGCAGTGAACTGGAAGTCCTGGGCAAACCCGTGGCCTATATGCAGAAAGAGGACAAGCTGACCATTGTGGAGAATCTGGAGCAGAAGGGCATCTTTGACGTGAAAGGCGCCGTGGAGTATGTGGCGGAGCGGCTGGGCGTTACCAACTTTACGGTGTACAACTACCTGAAAACCGTGCGCTGTGCCCGCCGATAACCGATACTGCCCTGATTACGCAGAAAACCGCCCCCGATCCTGTGATCGGGGGCGGAACCGTTTTCGGGGAAGAAAAATCCCTCCGGTGAAAACCGGAGGGATTCAACGTTTGGAAAATCAGGCCTTGCCGGCGCAGCCCAGAACGTCCACCAGCTTGTGGCGAACCAGTTCCTTGATGTTGGCACGGGCGGGCTTCAGGTACTCACGGGGGTCGAACTTGTCGGGATGCTCAGCGAAGAACTTCCGAATGGTGCCGGTCATGGCCAGACGCAGGTCGGAGTCAATGTTGATCTTGCACACGGCCAGCTCGGCGGCGTGACGCAGCTGATCTTCGGGCACGCCGATGGCGCCGGGCATGGCACCGCCGTAGGTGTTGACCATCTCTACGTACTCCTGGGGCACGGAGGAAGAGCCGTGCAGCACGATGGGGAAGCCGGGCAGACGCTTGATGACTTCTTCCAGAATGTCGAAGCGCAGCTGGGGCTTGGTGCCGGGCTTGAACTTGTAAGCGCCGTGGGAAGTGCCGATGGCAATGGCCAGGGAGTCACAGCCGGTCTTGGACACGAACTCCTCCACTTCCTCGGGACGGGTGTAGTGGGAGTTCTCGGCGGAGACGTTCACTTCGTCTTCCACGCCGGCCAGAGCACCCAGCTCGGCCTCCACCACAACACCATGGTCATGGGCGTATTCCACAACCTGCTTGGTGATGGCGATGTTCTCGGCGAAGGGCTTGGAGCTGGCGTCGATCATAACGGAGGTAAAGCCGCCGTCGATGCAGGACTTGCAGGTCTCAAAGCTGTCGCCGTGGTCCAGGTGCAGGGCGATGGGGATTTCGGGACACTCGATGACAGCAGCCTCTACCAGCTTCACCAGATAGGTGTGGTTGGCGTAGGCCCGGGCGCCCTTGGACACCTGCAGAATC
>DVKV01000133.1 GCA_018715835.1 Candidatus Faecousia intestinavium
ATGATCATGCCGCCGCAGTTTTGTGAAATCATACTAAAATCAGTCGTTGGTATAGTTGTCGAAATAGCCCTGGATGTGGATGATGGGCGTACCCTTGTCGCCGGAGCCGGAGGTCAGGTCGCACAGAGAGCCGATCAGGTCCGTCAGGCGGCGGGGCGTGGTGCCCTGGGTGGCCATGGTGCCGGCCAGATTGCCGTCCTTGGTGCGGATGGCCTGCTCAATGGCAGCCTTCAGTTCCGCGCCGGAGAGGCTGGCAAAGTCATTGTCCGCCAGGTACTTCAGCTTCAGCTCATTGGGAGTGCCCTCCAGTCCGGGGGTGTAGGCCGGGGAAACCACCGGGTCCGCCAGCTCCCAGATCTTGCCCACCGGGTCTTTGAAGGCGCCGTCGCCATAGACCATAACCTCCACCAGCTTGCCGGTTTTCTCCAGCAGTTTTGCCTGGATGTCCATGACCAGTCCCTGGCAATCCCGGGGGAAGAGCTTGACCTTGTCTTCGGTGGACTTGTTGGAGCCAAGCAGGCCGTAGGCTTCATTGCAGCCGCTGCCGTTCACCGGAGCGTTGAGAATGTCGTCCAGGCCGCACACCGTCTCTGCGCCGGCAGCCCGGAGAATCCGCTTGGTCCGGGCCCGGGTGTGGATGTCACAGGTCAATACCTTCTTGGTGTAGTCCAGAATCACCCGGGGATTGTTGGCGAAGATCACTTCCACCTGGCAGCCTTCCTCGGCAATCAGTTGGGAATAGTACTGCACATAGTCAATCAGGGTAAAGGGGTGCCGGTTCTCTCCAAACAGCTCCCGGTACTTCTCCAGGGTCAGCACATCGGAGTAGGGGTTGATTCCGGCGGCGTCCAGCTTGTCCAGGGACACCAGCTCGTTGCCCACCTCGTCGGAGGGGTAGCTGAGCATCAGCACAATTTTCTTGCAGCCCCGGGCAATGCCCCGCAGGCAGATAGCAAACCGGTTCCGGGACAAAATGGGGAAGATCACACCCACGGTTTCCCCGCCCAGCTTGGCACGGACGTCTGCAGCAATGGCGTCCACAGAAGCATAGTTGCCCTGGGCCCGGGCCACCACAGACTCGGTGACCGCTACCACGTCCCGATTACGCAGGCTGTAGCCCTCGCTTTCCGCAGCAGCCAGAACGCTGTCCACCACGATCTGGGCCAGGTCATCCCCTTCCCGGATGATGGGGGCACGGACGCCCCGGGATACGGTTCCCACTTTTCTTTCCATATTGACCTCATTTCCCCGACCGGCAACAGGCTGCCGGGCAGAATCAAGTTGATAACGTTCCTTATTATAAATGAAAAATCCGGGTTTTTCAACGGCTTTTGCAAGCCGAATGAAAAAATCCCGGATTTTCTTCTCTGATTACTCCGTCTCCGCCGCGAAGAAGGCCACAGCCACCGCTCCGGGGCCTGCGTGGGTTCCCACCACGCTGCCCACGATGGACACCGGCAGCTGCTCCACCTTTCCCTGCCACAGCGCGGCGCTGTCGACAATGTACTTTTGCAGCAGGGCGTCGCTCAGGCCGGTATAACCCAGCAGCAGGGGCTTTTCAAAGTCTACGCCCCCGGCTTTATCAATCTCCTGGACCAGCAGGTTGTTGCCCTGCTTGGAGCCCCGGGCCTTGCCCAGCATCTTCACTTCCCCATCTGCAACGGCAATCACCGGCTTGATGTTCAGAAGTCCCCCGGCAAAGGCCACGGCAGAGGAAATCCGTCCGCCCTTTTTCAGATACTCCAGGGTATCCAGCAGCGCCAGCAGCCGAACCTTTTCCCGCTTCTGCATCAGCTTCCAAGCAATTTCCTCGGCATCCATGCCCTTGTCCGTCAGGCTCAGGGCGTACTCCGTCAGGATGCCCCCGCCGATGGCCACCGTCAGGCTGTCCACCACAAACACCTTCCCCGGGAAATCCGCAGCGGCGATGCAGGCACTCTGGTAGGTGCCGGAGAGTTTGGAGGACACGGTGATGCACACCACTGTATCTCCGGCATCCACCGCCTCCTGGAACACCTGGGTAAAGGCATAGGGCGTGGGCTGGCTGGTAGTGGGCAGCACATCCCCCTCCACCAGCATTTCATAAAATTTTCTGGCATCGATGTCCACCCCGGACACATACTGCTGCTCACCGAAGTGAATGGTCAGGGGCACCACGGTTACCCGTCGGGCCGTCTGCTCCGGCAGGTCGGTGGTAGAATCCACAATAATTCTGACGCTCATAGTTTCTCCTTTTCTTCCGGTTGTAATCCTTCCTTGCAAATGGTATGCAGATGATCCGCAATCAGCCCCAGCACATGGTAAAAGGTCTCCCGCTGGGCACCGTCAAAGCCCTGTCCCGCCTGCTCCACGGCCCGCTGGGCCGTCCGGTACACGGTGCGTGCAGCGGCCTGTCCCTGTTCCGTCAGGGTCAGGCTGGCCCGGTATCTGGAACCGTTGTTGGTCTGGCGGCTCACCATTCCCGCCTGCTCCAGTTCTGTCAGGGTCCGGGAAATGGCAGCCTTGTCCTTTTCACAGATCTCGCAGAGCCTGGCCGCCGTGATTCCCTCGGGGTAGCGGCTCATGGCCAGCAGGCACTGGGCATGGGGGCCTTTCAGTCCATATTTGGCCATCTCCGTGCGCTGGATTTTCTGAATGTCATGGTAGATACTGGATACTGACGCGGAAATAATCTCATATCTGCTGATCATGTTCCGGCCTCCTTATTTGTTGATATGTCAACATTAACATTATACCAGGGATCGTTGTTTTGTCAACCTTTAGTTCCTTCCCAATTTCCT
>DVKV01000134.1 GCA_018715835.1 Candidatus Faecousia intestinavium
TTGTTTTGCAGGAATGAAATTTGGAGGTTGTATTCTGAAACGAGGAGTGGCGGCCTATGATTAAGCTGGTGAATGTGAATAAATTTTTTGGCGATCTTCATGTTTTGAAAGATGTGAACCTGGAAGTTGCAGAAGGGGAGAAGTTGGTTATCATCGGACCTTCCGGTTCCGGAAAATCCACCACCGTTCGCTGTATGAACTTCCTGGAGGAACCCACCAGCGGTCATGTGTACATCAATGGGAAGGAAATTACCAGTAAGAACAAGACCAAAATTGTTCGGGATAATATCTCCATGGTGTTCCAGCAGTTCAACCTCTACCCCCATCTGACAGTGCTGAAGAATCTGACGCTGGCCCCCATGAAACTGCATCACAAGAGCAAGGCGGAGGCGGAAGAACTGGCCTACCACTATCTGGATGTGGTTGGGCTGCGGGACAAGGCCCATGTGTATCCCTCCACTCTGTCCGGTGGCCAGCAGCAGAGAATTGCCATCGCCCGCGCCTTGTGCGCCCAGACAAAGATAATCCTGTTTGACGAGCCCACCTCCGCACTGGACCCGGAAACCATTCAGGAAGTGCTGGATGTGATGATCAAGCTTGCAAAGGAGAATATCACCATGGTGGTGGTAACCCACGAAATGGGCTTTGCCCGGCAGGTTGCGGATCGGGTAGTGTTCATGCACCGGGGAGAAATCATTGAAGAGGGTACCCCGGAACACTTCTTCGTCAATCCCCAGAATGAGCGGGTTCGCCAGTTCCTGGGAAAGATCATTCGCTGATTCCCGGTCGGAGTGCCCGGCCAACTGAATGTGCATGACAGGCGGAACGTCTGTTAGGATACAGCTATTGAGGAGGTAAACGATTATGAAAAAGTTCTTGTCCATTGCTTTGTTGGTATGCATGTGCCTGGGCCTGCTGGCAGGCTGCGGCTCGGATGCGGCAACGGAGACCACCGCTGCTGCCGCCGGTTCCGGCGAGACCGCTGCCGCTGCCCCTGCTGAAGGCTATGCGGAAGACGTTCAGGCCATCATTGACCGTGGTGTGCTGCGGGTTGGCGTGAAGAACGCTGTGGAAGGCTTCGGCTTCCAGGATACCCTGACCGGTGAGTATTCCGGCATGGAAATTGACTTGGCCAATATGATTGCCGAACACTTGGGCGTGGATGTGGAATTCACCACCGTCACCGCCGCCACCCGTTCCGAGCTGCTGGACTCCGGTGATATCGACTGCGTGCTGGCTACCTTTACCATCACCGAAGAGCGGAAACAGTCCTGGGACTTCACCACTCCCTACTACACCGACCATGTTACCGTGCTGGTAGAGAAGGATTCCGGCATCACCTCCCTGGCTGATCTGGAAGGCGCTGTCATCGGCGTTTCCTCCGGCTCCACTTCCGCAAAGTCCGTGGTGCAGGCTCTGATTGACAACGGCATCATCGACGGTGAGGGCTTTGATCCTGACACCTTTGATCCCGCAACCTGGACGGAATTCGTTTCCTTCCGTCAGTACGAGGACTATCCCGCCATTTCCACCGCTCTGAGTGCCAACGAGGTTCAGGCTTTCAGCGTGGACAAGTCCATCCTGGCCATTTACAACACCGACAGCCGTACTTACATCGAAGAGGAATTCGCTCCTCAGGAATACGGCATTGCCACCACCAAGGGCTCCGGCTTCTCCGCTGTGTGTGAAGAACTGGTTACCGGCTGGCTGGAGGACGGCACCATTAACGGCCTGATCGAGACCTACGGACTGGGCTGATCGCTTACAGAGAAGGAGGGCTCCGAGGCTGCGGAGCCCTCTGTTTTGTTCCAAACACATTTGACTATTTTTGAAGGAGGTGCGGCGTATGTCTGGATTGCTCAGCGCCGAAGCGTGGGCCAAGGTGTGGACCTACCGCAGCACATTTTTGCTGGGACTGCTCAATACGGTGGAGACCGCCTTTTTTGCCCTGATTCTGGCGTTTGCATTGGGAATTATCTTTGGCCTGATGGCAACCTGCGGCAATAAAATTCTGCGGGGCATCGCCCGCGTCTATGTGGAATTGATTCAGAATACGCCTTTGCTGCTTCAGCTGTGTTTCCTGTATTACGCTCTGGCATTTGCCGGGAAGAGCCTGGGAATCCTGGTAACCGGCGTGATTGCCCTGGGGGTATACACCGGAGCCTACATGTCCGAGGTCATTCGGGCGGGTATTCAATCCATTCCCAAGGGTCAGTTTGAGGCGGCCCATTCCCAGGGCTTCCACTACGCCGGCATGATGTACCACATCATCCTGCCTCAGAGCATCAAAATCATCCTGCCTCCCATGGTCAACCAGGTGGTGAACCTGATTAAGAACACCTCCTGCCTGTACATCGTGGGCGGCGCTGACTTGATCTCCCTGACCTACAGTTTTGTCACCGGCGCCAGTACCGGCGGCGCTTACGCTCCGGCTTACCTGGTCAGCGGACTGATGTTCTTCGTAATTTGCTTCCCCCTGTCCAACTTGGCCAGCAAGTGGGAGCAGTCTCTGAAGATGCGGGAGAAAGAACGGACTGTGGCAGCAACTGCCGCGGCAGAAGGGTAAGGTGGGTCTATGAGTACAATTGCTGCCAGCTTTTCCATGCTGAAAAATCCTGCCATTATCCAGTTCCTGCTCAAAGGCGTGGCGTTCACCCTGCTGATTGCAGTGGTTGCGGTGGCGGTGGGTATCCTGCTGGGGTCAATACTGGCCATGGTCCGCAACTACTGCACCACAGGCCGCACCCGGATTTTCCGGTGGCTGGCCAGTATTTACATTGAAGTATTCCGGAATACGCCGCTGCTGCTGTGGATTTTCATCTGCCTGGTCTTCTGTCCCACTCCCAAATTCCTGAACCACAAAATGCTGGGCCTGACCACGGTGGAAGTGAAGCTTCTGTTCAAGGCGGCCACGGCCCTGATCCTGTTTACTTCCTCGGTTATCGCGGAAATCGTCCGGGGCGGACTGAACTCCGTTGCACACGGCCAGTTCGAGGCAGGGCACTCCCAGGGCTTCAACATTGTTCAGATCATGGTCTACATTGTGCTGCCCCAGGCCTATCGCAACATCATTCCCACTTTGCTCAGCCAGGTGATTACCACCATCAAGGACTCCAGCTATTTGGCTAACGTGGCTGTGATTGAGCTGATGGCCAGAACCCGCCAGCTGCTCAGCTCTGCCTACGCTTACAACGGCACCGGACAGGTGAACGTGTCTGATGTGTTTGTCCTGTTCGGCGTGGCCTGTGTCATCTACTTCGTGATCAACTTCTCCCTGTCCTGCGTCGTCCGTTCCATTCAGAAACGCCGTGCGAAACAGCCGGTTCTTGTAAAGGAGTAAGTGCGTATGAAGCCCTATGTGATCACCTTGTCCCGGCAGTTTGCCAGTATGGGCCGGGCCATCGCTCAGAGCATGTCCGGGGAATTGGGAATCAACTTTTATGACCGGGATATCGTGGAAGAAACCGCCAAGCGTCTGGGACTTTCCGTGTCCTACGTAAGCAAGGTGGAGGAAACCGGAGCGTCTTTTTTCACCAACCTTCGCTATCCCCTGGGAATGGGGCTGATCAGCACCCAGAAAGAGACCTTCGAGATTCAGTCCAACATCATCCGGGACTTGGCCCAGAAGGAATCCTGCATCATTGTAGGCCGCTGCGCGGACAGCGTCCTGCGGGACCATCCCCGGTGCCTGAACATCTACATCTATGCCCCTTACGAAAAGCGGCTGGCCAACTGCATCCGGGAATATGGGATGGAGGCATCCGCTGCCAAACGGGCCATCGCCGAGGTGGATCGGGCCAGAGAAATCTATCGACTTCAGTTCTCGGGGGATGTGCGCAGCGTGCTGGATCATCGGCATATCATGCTGGACAGCAGCCGCTTCGGTGTAGATCTGTCGGCCAAAATCCTCAGCGATATTGCCAGACGCGTTTTTGCTGATTAAAAATATCGCCGGAAGGAATCCCTTCCGGCGATATTTTTGCATTATTCGCTGTCTTTTACCAGGAAACAGGCATTGTAGGCCATTTTGTCCGAACCGTAATAATACTTGAGTCCGTTGGCTTTGCAAACCTCCAGCACCAGCATGCCGTAGGCTTCCATGGAGGAAACCATCTCCTTGGGGAAGCGGCAGGGAGCGTCCGGATAGGTGCATTCCTTGCACTTGGTGCAGCAGCCGGCACCCAGAGCCAAAATGGGAATGCCCAGCTTCAGAAGGGCTTGATGCATGGCGTTGAAATGTGCCTTGTGGTTGACTTCGATTTCCGCCATGGCTTCAATATCGAAACCATCCTCCACATCTCCCACCGTCTGCACCAGAATTCCATGGCTCATGGACTTGAGATTTTTGGTGCATTCTTCCAGGGTTCCGCAGCCCGGCGGGCAGCTCCAGCGCTTGTTGTACATTCCGCAGGTGTTGACTGCGCACATGTCCCGGACTTCTTGCTTCAAATCAATGGTGGATACATCCAGCTTTGCCCAGTTGGTAAAGCCCGCATCCCGGGCCAGATCAGCCAGTTGTTCATAAGTCACGATTCTTCATCCTCCGAAAATTCCAATGCGTCTACAAATTGATCCTGAAATTGGGGCAGACTGGCCAATTCCAGGAATTCCGTTTCTTTGGCCAGCTTCTGGCTGTAGGCGTACTCCTTCCGGCTCAGGGCGCACAGCTTGGATCCTTCTCCGGCGGCGTTGCCAATGGGCACAATCCGGTCCACCAGCACCGGGGGGATCATGCCGATCCGACAGGCGGAGGCGGGGGTGAGGTAGTTGCCAAATGCGCCGGCCAGGTACACCTTCTGTATCTGGTCAATGGAGGCGCCGAAGGTCTTGGCCAGAAGCTCGATGCCTGTCCGGATGGCGGCTTTTGCCAGCTGCACTTCCCGGACATCTTTCTGAGTCAGATCCACGTTGGGGCACAGATGGTAGGTTTTTCCCTCCAGCCGCCCGGATTCGTCAATGTCGCCGGTCTCCAACAGCACCGCTACCAGATCCAGCAGGCCGGAGCCGCACAGGCCAATGGGATCTGTGTCGCCGATTACATGATAGCGGATCTCTCCGTTCTCCAGCGTGACGTGATCCACAGCGCCGGGGGCGCCCCGCATTCCGCAGGAGATCTTGGCGCCCTCAAAGGCAGGACCGGCAGCGGTGGAACAGGTAATTCGCCGCTGGGTGTTGCCCAGAACCATTTCGCCGTTGGTACCGATGTCAATGAGCAGGGTCAGATCCTGCTGCTGGTCGAATCGGGTGGAAACCATACATCCCACGGTGTCACCGCCCACAAACCCGGCGATATTGGGCAGCATCCGGATCTTACCGCTGGCAGGCAGCCATTGATTGGCGTCCAGTTCCATTGCTTCGTATACTGTGGGCATATAGGGCGGCGTAACCAGAGAGGCAGGGTGAATGCCCAGAAGCAGGTGGTGCATGGCGGTGTTGCCCACCACCGCGCAGACGGTGATTTCTTCCGGTGCAATTCCGGCCTTCTTTGCCACTTCCCGGGTCAGCTTTCTCAGGGCCTGGACAATGCACCGCTGCATCTCTTCACCGCCCTTGTCCAGAACCTGCTGAATCCGGGAGATCACATCGGCGCCGTACTGACTCTGGGGGTTCATGGCGCTGGCGGTGGCCAGCTGCGCGCCGGTCATGCCGTCCAGAAGGTAGGCAACCAATGTGGTGGTTCCGATGTCAAAGGCAAGGACATACTTGTCCGTGCCGTCGGGCTGGGTTTCCACACCCAGGGTATTGGTGAGAATGGCGACCTTCTGGGCCTGCCCCAGAAGAACGGTCATATCCTTCTCTACCTTGGTCTGACAGGCCAGAACCTGGGAACCGTCTGCCAGGGTAACCCGGCACTTTCCGCAGGTACCCTGACCGCCGCAGGGGGCGTCCGTGGGCAGTCCGGCCTGAATTTGAGCCTGAAGCAGCGTGGTGCCCTTGGGAACGTTGACCGCAGTGCCGCCGGGCTGGAATGTTACGGTATACTGCTGCATAGGCAACCTCCTTTTATAGTCGGAAAGAGGGGCCGATGCCACGGCATCGACCCCTGTCAATTTGGTAGATATTACGATACCAGTTCCTTTGCTCTCTTGGCAGCGGAAGCAGCGTCGGGGGTGTAGGCATCTGCGCCGATCTTGTCGGCGAACTCCTGGGTGATGGGAGCGCCGCCTACCATGACCTTAACCTTGGAACGCCAGGGAGCTGCATTGACAGCGGCAACGGTGGCTTCCAGAGCGGGCATAGTGGTGGTCAGCAGAGCGGAGCAGGCGATAATCTTGGTGTCGGGGTTCTCCTCGTAGGTGGACAGGAACTTCTCCACAGGAACGTCCACGCCCAGGTCGATGACTTCGAAGCCGGCGGACTCGATCATCATTGCAACCAGGTTCTTGCCGATGTCATGCAGGTCGCCGGCCACGGTGCCGATGATGACCTTGCCCAGAGCGCCGGTAGCGCCGGTAGCCAGATGGGGCTTCAGAACCTCAACGCCCTTCTTCATGGCCTTGGCGGAGATCAGCATTTCGGGAACGAAGATCTCACCGTTCTTGAAGTTCTCGCCGACAACGTCCATGGCGGCAATCATGGTGTCCAGCAGAGCGGAGGCCTCGCAGCCTTCGTCCAGAGCTTCCTGCACGGCAGCGGGAACCAGCTTAGCCTTGCCGCGAACAACCAGATCATTAACTTTTTCGATACTCATAGCATGTTACTCCTTTGTCGATTTCGTTTTTGTATATAGGTTATTTGACAGGGCCAAACAAGCCTTCACGATAAGCGCCGATGTACTCCATGCAGTAGTCGTCCAGACCCAGCAGAGCTTCGGTGGCGTAGATCACGCCCATCATGTCCCGGTTGGTGGGGTCCAGGATGGCGGAGTCCAGGCCGGCATTCATGGCCAGCACGGTAAAGCCCAGGTTGATCATCTTCCGGACAGGCAGGTTGAAGGAGATGTTGGAAACGGCGGCGGTGATGTGAATGGAGGGATACTTCTCACGAACGGTGGTGATGACCTCTACGTTGGTCTCAATGCCGTTTTCGGAGGTGCAGAGCATTTCCACCAGGGGATCGATGTGGATCCGGTTGGGGGCGATGCCGTACTCCTTGGCCTTGGCCATGATCTTGTCGAAGACCTTCAGCCGGTCAGCGGCATTCTTGGGAATACCGGTATCATCGGACAGCAGGGCGATTACCTGCCAGCCCTTGTTCTCAGCCAGAATGGGGAAGATCACGTCGATCTTATTGCCTTCACCGGAGACGGAGTTGATCAGGCCGGGCTTGTTGCAGAACTTGTAAGCCTGGGCCAGCACTTCGGCGCTGGGGCTGTCCACGGCGATGGGCAGATCACAGACCTCCTGGATGCAGTCGATCATCCAGTGCAGGGTCTCTACTTCCTGATCCTCGGGGACGGAGGCGCAGCAGTCAATGAAAGTAGCGCCGGCCTTCTCCTGAGCAATGGCGCGGGCCTTGATGAAGTCCGCATCCCGGCGCGCGATGGCGTCGGCAACCACAGGAATGGAACCGTTGATCTTTTCACCAATAATAATCATAACAATGGTTTCCTCCTCAGGAATTCAGAATGAATCAGAACATGATGTTCATGGGCAGACGGGCATTGTCGATGTCCTCCTGCTTCAAGCCGAACTTCTCGCAGTTGTACTTGTCGATGGCGTCCCACAGACCCTTGTAGGTGCCTTCGTACAGAGAGCCGGGACCTCCCTGGGTGATGCAGGGAATGAAGTACTTGTTGCCGCACTCCTCCATTGCATCTACAGCGGCCTTGGTGCAGTCAGCCTGGGTCCAGCCCTCGAAGTCAACCAGCTTGTTGTCGATCCGGCCCATGAAGGTCATCTTGCCGCCGTACTTCTTGATCAGTTCGGGGACGTTGTTGGACTTCATGCAGCCCTGCCACACGTCGATGCCCATATCGATCATAGTGGGCAGGAGGTTGGCGCAATAACTGTCGGAGTGATGGATGATCAGTTCTACACCGTGGCTCTTGTAGTAGCCATAGATCTGCTGATAGGGCTCCAGGAAGAAGTCCTCAAAAATGGAGGGACGCAGGAAGGAGTTAATTTCGCTGCCCCAGTCGTCGTGATGGAACAGTGCGTCGGGATGCAGGTTGGAGCAGATGCCCTCGGCCAGTTCCAGTTCCCAGTCGGTCAGGTACTTAATCAGATCGTGCATCTCATCGGGGTATTCCATATAGCTCATCAGAGCTTCCTGGATGGACATCAGGTGATGACACTGCTCGAACAGGCCGGGCGCAACGAAGGAAGCCTTGTAAGCCTTGGTTCCGTCTACTGCGTCATACATTGCCTTGGCGGCATCCCACAGACCCTGAGAGAACTTCAGGGAAGGAGCCTTTACATAGTCCTGCCAGTGCTCAATGTCCTTCAGGACGATCTTGTCGGGAGTATGTACGGGGAAGGCACCGGGAACATTGGCGGGGAAGGAGTTGGTAACGCCCCAGGGGTTAACCACATCCGGGCCGCCCTTTTTCACCGAGGGGGAGCTCATCAGATAGGGATGAACCAGAAGGGCGACTGCCTCGTACTGGTTGACAAAACGATCGGGGTTTCCGCCACGAACGACTTCACGCATGTTTTCTTTTGCAGTCAACATAAGTTTCTTCCTCCATATGAAATTGGTAAAATGACGTAAAAACGCAGAACATAACCGCCGGGCATCCGCAAAAACGTGCTGAGACCCAGACAAGAA